>NZ_JAQJCJ010000003.1:0-409297 GCF_030182485.1 Rhizobium atlanticum | reverse complement strand
CCGCCGCGCCGACAATATCTGTCGATTGGTGTACGGTGACGACACCGGCTTTCGCCGCTTCGGCCGGGCTGCGCGGCGCGAAACGGTGGCCCTCGAGATGGATCGTGCCGCCATCAGCCGCGAGCACCCCGGAAAGGATCTTTACCAGTGTCGATTTGCCGGCGCCGTTTGCACCCATCAGCGCCACGATCTCGCCGCGCTCTATAGAAAGATCCGCGCCAGCCAGCGCCCGCGTCGACCCGAAACTGCGGGTGATGTTTCCAATGTGAAGAAGCGGCATCGACAAGATCCGGAACTGCATTCGAAGCGGAATTGTGCCCCGTTCGTGGGAGCGAATTCCAGGCACGCATTTCCCTGGTGAACTATGCCCGGGAAACAAAGAATCTCCCGCAGCCGGCAAAATCGGATCATTTAATCTACTAAAAGTATAGATATTATATCTAATAAATCGACGCGTCGCGAGGGCTGGAACCTGTCAGACGACGCCTCCGATTGTTAGAAGGAACGCGACGATGAAATCCCTCGCACGGCTCGCACTCTCCGCCGCCGTCATTCCGTTTATTCTCATTCAAGGCGCACACGCCGACGGCCTGTCCGGTGCTCCGGCACCCTTCGACAAGGGCGGCGTCAAGGTGGCGCTGATCAGCTATATCTCGGCGGGCGATTTCTTCCAGGCATATCAGGCCGGTGCTGAGGCCCAGGCCAAGGCTCTGGATATCGACCTGCGCGTCTTCCCCGGCCGGCAGGATGCCGCCGAGCAGCGAGAACAGATCCTGCAGGCGATCAATCTCGGCGTCTCCGGCATTGTCATCGACCACGGCCTGCCGGAATCGCTCGGCGACGTGGTCCAGCAGGCGCTCGACAAGGGCATCAAGGTCGTGGCCTTCGATGTCAACCTCAACAACCCGAAGATTCCGCAGGTCGAGCAGAGCGACCATGAACTCGCATCCCTCGCTCTCGAGCAGGTGGTAAAGGACAACGGCAAGGAATTCAAAGCGGGCTATGTCTATGTCGCCGGCTTTGCGCCCCTCGACCGCCGCAACGAAGTTTGGGACAAATTCAAGTCGGAGAATAAGGGCGTCGTAGAAAAGGCCCGCTTCGGCAATGTCAGCGACACGACGGCGACCTCGACCGCCGACCAGGCCAAGGCCGCGCTGGCCGCCAATCCGGATATATCTGTCGTCTTCGCGCCCTATGACGAATTCGCCCGCGGCGTAAAACTTGCCGCAAACGACCTTGGCATCGCCAAGAAACTCAAGATCTATTCGGCCGACCTTTCCACAGCCGATATCCAGGAGATCACCGAGGAGGGCAGCCCCTGGGTCGCAACGGTGGCGACCAATCCTGCCGTCGTCGGCGCCGTCTCCATCCGCGCTGCGGCGCTGGAAATCGCCGGACAGACGGTTCCCCATCAGATTACCGTCAAGCCGACCCTTCTGACGCAGGAAAGCCTGCGCGCCGCTGGCGTCAAGACGATCGAGGACCTGGCGGCCAAGATCCCGGCCTTCAGCACGAGCGATGCGGCGACCGCGAGCTGGATCCCGGACAAGCTGTTCTAAGGCTTTTCAGCGCGATCCTTCCGGCGGGAGCACTCGGCTCCCGCCGGATCATCTTTTTGGAGAATTGGAGCCCCGTCCATGAGCCAGTCCAATGTCGTCTTCGCGGTGAGCCGCAACCCGACGCGAGAAGACCTCTTTGCCCGTGCCGAGGAGATTTCGGCCGACCTTTCCCGCCGCGCCGCAGACCTCGATCGCGACGGTCGTCCGCCGCTCGCTGAAATCGTCAAGCTGAAGAATGCCGGGCTGCTGAATGCGCTGCATCCTACCGAGATTGGTGGCGGCGGCCTCGACTGGGTCGACGGTCTGAAGCTGGTGCGCATCCTCGCCCGGGGCGAGAGCTCGATCGGCCAGCTGCTCGGCTACCATTATGTCAACAGCCAGTACATTTACTGGGCGCTCGATCCGGCGCGTGCCCATGCACTCGGCAGCGAAACCGTCGCCAGGAACCTCTACTGGGGCGCCGCCGTCAACCCGCGCGATCCCGGTCTGGTGCTTACCCGCCGCGGCAACGGCTACGTGCTGAACGGACGCAAGTCCTTCTCCACGGCGGCGCGTGTCTCCGACTACATCAACGCCAATGCGGCGCTCGACGACAAGATCGCCGGCTTTGCCGTGCCGACCAATCGGCCGGGCTATGTCGCCAATGACGACTGGGACAATATCGGCCAGCGTCTCTCCGACAGCGGCAGCGTCGAATTCCGCGACTTTCCCGTCTACGAGGAGGATTTCGTTGGCGCCCCCGCCGCACCTGATGCCGCCGCGCCGGTGCTTTCAACCTTCAACACGCCCTTCATCCAGCTGGTCTTCGTCAACTTCTATCTCGGCACCGCCGAAGGCGCGCTGCAGGCGGCGGTGGATTATGTCCGCACCACCACCCGGCCGTGGATCACCTCGGGCGTAGAGCGGGCGGCCGACGATCCCTATATCCTCGAACGTGTCGGCGAATTCACCGCGGCGCTCAAGGCCTCGGCAGCCCTTGCCGACAGCGCAGCCGTTGCGGTGCAGGCTGGCCTTGCCCGTGGCCTGAAGGTAACTGAACGCGAGCGCGGCGAAGCGGCGGCCGAAGCCTATGCCGCCAAGGTTCACGCCACCCATGTCTCGCTCGACATCACCTCGCGCGTCTTCGAGCTGACCGGTGCACGCTCGACGGCCGACAAATACCGCTTCGACCGATTCTGGCGGAATGTCCGCACCCATACGCTGCACGATCCCGTCTTCTACAAGGCCAAGGAAGTCGGCGAATTCGTGCTGAACGATAAGATACCGGAGGTCAGCCTCTACAGCTGAGGCGACCACGGCCCCCATGAAAGCAAACCCACCGCCGGCGCGCCGGCGGCGGGTTTTTATGGGGGCTCGAATTCAGAGCGCGCCGTTCTTTGGCGGCCTGACGCCGTTCAGGTGATAGTTGCCGACGACATGGTACTTCCACCGCACGGGATCGTGCAGCGTATGGGTGCGGGCATTGCGCCAATGACGGTCGAGATTGAGGCCGATCTGCACCGACGAGGTGCCGGCAAGTTCGAAGAGCGTGTTGGAAGCCTCGAGCGCCACCTCGGTCGTCAGCACCTTGGCGGCGGCAACGGCAAGTGTCGCCTCGACCACCTTTTCCTCCGTCGTCTCGACCTGCGCGGCGTCAACCTTGTGACCGGCACGTTCCACCAGTGCCGTCGCCGCCTCCAGCCGGATGGCAATCTGCCCCACCTTGGCGATCGTATGGGGATCGTCTGAGGCGCGATCGAGGCCGCTATCCATCCAGGGGCGCGATTTCGTCCTGACGAAATCCAGTGTTGCGGCGAAGGCTGCCCGCGCGATGCCGAGATCCACACCCGCGTGGATGATCTGCCCCACCGAGCCGATCGTCGTCGGCCGCTCGAAGCCCTTGTGATGGAAAACCACGGAATCGGCGTTGACATAGACATTGTCGAGGATCGTCGTGCCGCTGCCGGTGGTGCGCTGGCCGAAGCCGTCCCAGTCGTCGACGATTTCAACGCCTTCGGTGCCCTTCGGCACGAAAGCCATGGTCAGCCGGTCTTCCGGATCAAGCGCGAAGACGGTGATCCAGTCGGCGAAGAGGACACCGGTCGAATAGAATTTGCGGCCATTGATCCGGTAGCCGGGCCCGTCACGGGTGATGCGCGTGTTGTAGTGGCCGACGGTCTTGGTGCCGCGCTCGGAAAGGGCATTGCCGAAGCGATCACCGGCCAGTACGCGGCCGAAGAAATAGCGCTGCTGCTCCTCGCTGCCATCGGTTCGCAGCGCCTCGAGAATATAGAAATGATTCTGCGGGATCTGGCCGATCGAACCGTCGGCCTCCGACAGGATCGCAGTGATCTCGGCAAGCACGGCGTTGGAAACGTCGAGCCCGCCAAATTGCGCGGGCACGGTGATCGCGAGGAGTCCGGACTGGGCGAGGAGATCAAGCTCAGCGAAAGGCAGGATCCGGTCGGCGTCACGTTCGGCGGCGCGCGCCGCAAATAGCGCAGCCAGCTTCCGCGCGGTGGCGATCGCCTCCTCGTCGCTGCCGATACGTGCGGCCACTGGCCGAATCTGGTCTGCTTGCCTCAGCACGCTGTTCATCGATGCCTCCAATACTGACGATGCTATCGGTGAAAGAAATCGGGCGCCGAGATAAGAGTACAAATTCTATAGATGTCATCGAAAATAAAAA
Source organism: Rhizobium atlanticum (assembly GCF_030182485.1). NCBI lineage: Bacteria > Pseudomonadati > Pseudomonadota > Alphaproteobacteria > Hyphomicrobiales > Rhizobiaceae > Rhizobium > Rhizobium atlanticum. The sequence continues at coordinate 405,070 of NZ_JAQJCJ010000003.1, read as the reverse complement.
GTGTTTGCTTATCAGCCTCCCGCCCGCGCCATTACGGTCTGGGAGGAAGGGTCGCGCTGCGGTGCCACTTGGAACGCCGGAAAAGTTTGCGGCTGAAAATGCCGCTTGCGGCCTCGATTTGATTTCATCGCATTCCTACGTATCCGAGATCCGGGGCAGGCGTCCGCCGTGCCCAATCCATGAGGAACATCATGACCCCACGGCAGTTGCGCCTCGGCGCTTTCATGCGTCCCGTCAGTCTGCACACAGGCGCATGGCGCTATCCCGGCTCCTATCCCGACGCCAACTTCAATTTCGCACACCTGAAATCCTTCGCGCAGGCGTTGGAACGGGCGAAGTTCGACGCCTTTTTCATGGCCGATCACCTCGCCGTGCTGAATATGCCGGTCGAGGCCCTGAGGCGCAGCCACACCGTGACCTCCTTCGAGCCGTTCACGCTGCTGTCTGCGCTGGCGGCGGTGACGGAGCGCATCGGCCTCGTCGCGACCGCTTCCACCACATTCGACGAGCCCTATCACATCGCCCGGCGATTTGCCTCGCTCGACCATATCAGCGGTGGCCGTGCCGGCTGGAACATCGTCACCACGTCCAATCCAGACGCCGCGCTCAATTTCGGCCTAGACGAGCACGTGGAGCATGGCGAGCGTTATCATCGTGCGCGCGAATTCTTTGATGTCGTGACCGGTCTTTGGGACAGCTTCGCCGATGATGCCTTCATCCGAGACCGGGAAAGCGGCCTGTTCTTCGATCCGGAAAAGATGCACGTGCTTAACCACAAGGGCGAGGAACTGAGCGTTCGCGGGCCGCTTAACATTGCCCGCCCGCCGCAAGGCTGGCCTGTCATCGTGCAGGCCGGCCAGTCCGATCCCGGCCGTCAGCTCGCAGCCGAGACCGCCGAAGTGGTTTTCTGTTCGCCGCGCGGACTGGCCGCGGGCAAGGCGCTCTATGCCGATATCAAGGGGCGCATGCAAGCGATCGGCCGTGATCGCGACCATCTCAAGATCCTGCCGGCCGCCTTCGTCATCGTCGGTGACAGCATCGAGGAGGCCCGCGCCAAACGCGCCACCCTCGACAGCCTTGTGCATTACGACAGCGCCATCGCCTCGCTGTCGATCGCGCTCGGCCATGATGTTTCCGGCTTCGATCCCGACGCGCCGCTGCCGGCCGATATTCCCGACACCAATGCCAGCAAGACTGGCCGGGCACAGGTGCTGAAGCTCGCCGCCGAGGAGAAGCTGACCGTTCGCCAGCTGGCGCAGCGTTACGGCGGCTATGCCGGCCTCGCCTTCGTCGGCACGCCGGCAAGCATCGCGGACGAGATGGAACTATGGCTGGAGGAAGAAGGCTCGGACGGCTTCAACATCGTCTTCCCCTACCTGCCGCAGGGCCTCACCGACGTCACCGAACGGCTGGTTCCCGAGTTGCAGCGCCGCGGCCTGTTCCGCAGCGAATACGAGGGCACCACACTGCGCGAGCATCTCGGATTGCCACGGCCGGAGAACCGGTTTTTCGCCGCAGGCGCATGAACAACGGCTCGCGAGTGCTCAACCCGGCGTGCCGGCAAAGCGCCAGGGATCGATGCATTCGACCCCGAGCGGGATGAAATGCACAACATTGCGCGTCACGAGTTTCAGCCCGTGCTCCAGCGCCGTGGCGGCGATCATCGCATCGGCGGAGGGACGCTTATCTGCGGTCGGCAGGAGACCGGCTCGGCTTGCCGTCGCGGTATCGAAGGGTAGGATGCGTCCGGCGAATTCCGCCAGCACGATCTCGTCCATCCAGCGGCGAAGATCCTCGGCGAAGCCAGGATCCCTTGTCCGCTCACGCTGGATGCCGAACTGGATTTCCATGATCGTGATCGCCGCGAGATAGGCTTCGGCAACGGAAAATTCCTTCATGAAGTCTTGGAATTCCTGCGCCTGCCGTTCGACCCTGCGCGCAGCGGAAATGATATTCGTATCGAGCAGGAATGCCATCAGAACTCGACGGTCCTGCCGTCGAAGCCAAGCCGCTCAGGCTCGAATTCTCGCTCATCCGCCCGAGGATCGCGCAATGCCGCAAAGAGCGTCTTCGGCGCTTTCCAATTCGCCTGGAATTCGGCGTAGCTGACAAGCACATAGGCTGCCTCGCCATGATCGGTGATCACGAGCGGCCGCTCATTCGCCTCTTTCTTCGCCTTGCTCGGATTCTGGTTGAAGGCGGCGCTGGTCATGAAGGACATTCTCATCGAAAGATCCATACTACATTTATGCTCAAATATACTACATCGTGTCTACTTTGCAAGACGATCAGGCTGGAGCCCCGACCTCAAACGTGTCGCTCTCGCCCGGTACCAGTTCCAGCGGCCAGATGATGTTGCGGCCGCCATCCGGATAGGAGGCGCGATAGGCCGGCATGCTGGCGAGAAGCGTCTGGCCGATCGCGATGCCGAGATCATGGAGCGACATGCGGAAGCAGCTGAGCGAGGGCTGCAGGAAGCGTGCGCGCGGGGCATCGCGGAAACCTATAACCGCGAGGTCGCGACCGGGGAGGACACCCGACTCCATCAGCCGTCGGTAGAGGCCGATCGCCATGATCTCGTAGATCAAGATGACTGCGGTCGGCCGGTCTTCAAGCTGCAGCAGTTCATGCGCTGCGTGGTAGCCGCCTTGTTCACTCGACTTGACGCGAATGACCAGCAAGGGATCGAAACGGACGCCGTGACGTTCGAGCGCACGGCGATAGCTGTCTACAAAGAGGTAGCCGAGATTGGCCTCGGTCGACGGCGCCGTGATGGCGATCCGGCGATGGCCGTGCGCAACCAGCCGTTCGACAGCACGTTCGGCGACGCCCTCGAAATCGAGATCGACCCAGGGAAACTTGCCGGGCGAAAGGCTGCGGCCGACAGCAACGAAGGGAATCTTCGCGCGCGAGAGAAGATCGATGCGCCGATCGATTCGCTGCGTGTTGGAGATGATCATCGCATCGACGACACGTCGCGCCACCATGCGCTTCAGATATTCGCGCGGGTCCTCATCGGCCGGGCAGGGGAGCATCAGGAGGTCGAGCTTATGGCGGGCAAAGCAATGCTGCAGCCCGCTGGTAACCCCAAGGAAAAAGTTGTCGGCATTTTCGACCACTTCCTGGCTGGATTCAATCATCAAGCCGATGACCTTCGTTTCTCCCTGTCGAAGGCTCCGTCCCGACTGATTGGCGACGTAGCCGAGGTCTTCGGCCGCCGCCAGCACGCGCCGGCGGGTTTCCTCGTTCACGTCAGGTTTGTTGTTCAGCGCGCGGGAGACCGTGCCGATCGAGATATTTAGGTGTTCGGCAAGCTGGCGGATGCCTCTCGCTGCTGGCGCTTTTCCTCTGCTCCGCATTTTCGCTTTTTGCCTCTATTGACAGCATAAAATGTTTTCGCCTACAGTCGTAAACGTTTACGGGATGCGTGTCACCAGGAGAGTTGGGCGCCATTCCCTCGGAGGAAATCGTGAAATTCAGTGCCATTCTGTGCGGGTGCGGAGCTATGTCCAAAGGTTGGTTGCGCGCCATCGCGTCCAATCCACAACTCGCCGAGTCCATCACCATCGTCGGCCTCGTCGACCTGAACCGGGAGACGGCGGAAAAGCTCGCGGCCGAGTTCGGCCTGGAAGGCGCTGTCATCGGCTCTGACCTGTCCGAAGTTATTGCTGTCACGAGGGCCGATCTCGTCTTCGACATCGTCATTCCGTCCGCCCGGTACGATGTCGTTTCGATCGCACTCAAGGCCGGCTGCCACGTACTCAGCGAAAAGCCGATGGCGGCCTCGCTCGACGAAGGCGCTGCGCTGATCAATCTCGCCGCAGAGACCGGCCGTATCCATGCCGTCATCCAGAACCGACGCTTCATACCGGGCGTCAGGCGCCTGCGCCGTTTCGTGGACAGCGGTGCGATCGGCGAGCTTACCGCCATTCACTGCGACTTCTTCCTCGCGCCGCATTTCGGCGGCTTCCGCGAGGAGATGGACAGTGTGCTGCTGCTCGACATGGCGATCCATACCTTCGATGCGGCGCGCTACGTCGCGGACAAGAAGCCGCTCGCCGTCTATTGCGTCGAGCGCAACCCGAAGGGTTCCTGGTATCGGCATGGCGCCTCGGCAAACGCGATCTTCGAATTTTCCGATGATATCGTTTTCACCTATCGCGGCTCCTGGTGCGCCGAAGGCGAGCGCACCAGCTGGGAAAGCCGATGGCGTCTCGTCGGCTCGAAGGGAATGCTGACCTGGGACGGCGAAGAGAATTTCGAGGCAGCCGTCGCCGGCGAAGAACCCGGTCTCCTGCGCGGCTTTGTTTCCGTAAACGTTTCCGGTCCGGAACATGATGAGGAAACCCACGGCCATGCCAGCGTCATCGCCGATTTCATCGCCGCGATCCGCACCGGCAAGCAGCCCGAGACCGTCAATTCCGACAATATCAGAAGCCTTGCGATGGTCTTCGGAGCTATCGAAAGCGCCAAGACAGGCCGGCGCATCGAAATTTCAGCATAGGATGAAGTGACGTGAGCAACCCTGCAAAATCCATTCGCATCGGCACCATGGTCAGCGGCAACAAGGGTGATGCCGCCGCGCGCATCAGTCAGATTGCCGACCTGGGCTTCGAAAGCTTCGAGCCCTTTTTCTGGCAGACGACGAAGGGACAGAACCTCGCCGAGCTCGGCAAGCGCTGCCTCGATGCGATCGGCGACCGCGACATCACCATTTCGACGCTCGGCATGTTCGGCAATCCGCTGGAAGAGGACGCGATCGACCGGGAGACGTTGCAGGGCTGGAAGGACTGCATCGACAACGCCCATCATTTCGGCGCCACCTGCGTCGCCGGCTTCACCGGACGCATTCGCGGCAAGCCGCTGACCGACAGTCTGCCGCGCTACAAAGAGATCTGGAGCGAACTCGCCAAGCGCGCCGCCGACAAAGGCGTCAAGATCGCCTTCGAGAATTGTGCCATGGATGGCAATTGGGCGAGTGGCGACTGGAACATCGCTCACAACCCGGATGCCTGGGAATTGATCTTCAACGAGACGCCGGATGATCATATCGGGCTGGAATGGGAACCCTGCCATCAGATGGTCTATCTGATCGATCCCATGCCGCAGATCCGCAAATGGGCGCACAAGTTTTTCCACGTCCACGGCAAAGACGCGACCATCCGCTGGGAGGTCATCAAGGAACACGGCATCTTCGGCAAGGAAAAGTTCGTCTTCATGCGCACGCCGGGCTTCGGCGACAGCAACTGGACCGACATCATTTCCGAGCTGCGCCTTGCCGGCTGGTCCGGCTCGATTGACATCGAAGGCTGGCACGACCCGGTCTATCGCGACGAACTTGAGATGACTGGCCAGGTTCACGGGCTCAACTATCTAAAGAAATGCCGGGGCGGAGATTTCATTGTTGATCCCTGATCAACCGCCTAAAATGGAGCGCTGCCGGGCTGGGAGGCCGGGGCGGGGCGCCATGACTGACTAACTGGTCTTTTCGCGGCGCAGCCGCTTTTTTGGGAGGAAGGCATGAAAAGAATTGCAACACTTGCGCTAGCACTCGGTACGGCGATGCTGATGACATCGATCGGCCATGCCGAACAGAAGACCTTCAAGATCTGGTGGTTCGAGGAGCCGACCACGGCTCAGGGCATTGTCTGGAAGAAGGCGCTCGAGGAGTTCAAGGCGAAACATCCTGATATCAACGTCAGCTTTGAGCAGAAGACCTTTCAGCAGTTGCAGGCCTCAGGTGGCATGATCCTCAATTCCGATCAGGCCCCCGACGTGCTCGAGTACAATAAGGGCAATGCGACCGCTGGCTTGGTTGCAAGCCAGGGATTGCTGACCAATCTGGATGACTATGTGAAGAAGGAGGGCTGGGACAAGATCCTTAACGAAGGCGATTTTGTCCTGAGCCGTTATGACGAAAAGGGCATCTATGGCTCCGGCCCTGTTTGGGGCGTCTCTGTCTTCGGCGAATATGTTTCGTGCTTCTACAATATTGACATGTTCGAAAAGGCAGGCCTCAAGCCGCCGACGACGCTTGAAGAGTGGGTCGCTGACTTGGAAGCCTTCAAGCAGAAAGGTATCACGCCTCTCGCGCTCGGTGCCATCGACACCAGTGGCCAGCACTTGCTTGCCTCTCTCGCCTACACCAAGGCCGATGACGCCTGGATCCAGAATTATCAGGGTTTAAAGGCTCCTCTCGACGGCGCGCCTTACCTCTATGCGGCGCAGACATTGGTCGACTGGGTTAGCAAGGGCTACATCAGCAAGGACTCCACGGGCATGAAGGACCCGGACGCTGCTTTGCTGTTTACCTCCGGCAAGGCACCGATGTACGTCTCGGGCACGTGGAATCTCGGCACCTTTGCCTCGACGATCAAGGACTTCAAGTGGGGTCAGTTCGTGATTCCGACGCCGAAATATTCTGTCGGCTCGACAGGCAATCTCTGGGTCGTTCCCAAGAGCAGCAAGAATCCCGACCTCGCCGCCGAGTGGATCAGCCTGACCTTGTCGCCGAAGTACCAAGCTGAACTCGGCAATGCGGGCGGCGTCCCGATCGCCGCTGATCTTTCCGCCATCACCAATCCCATCGGCAAGAACGCCGCAGCGGTTTTCAAGCAGATCTCTGACAAAAACGGCCTCGGCTTCTATCCTGACTGGCCGGTCCCCGGCTACTACGACGTGCTCAATCAGAAAGACACCGGCCTCTTCCAGGGCAGTCTGACTGCGGAGCAGTTCGTCGAAGAGATCAAGCAGGTCTACGACGACGCGCAGGAGAACCAGTAGCGCGACCTTGAACGCTGGGCTGCGCTCCGGCGCAGCCCATTGTGGTAGGCTGAAGGAAGAATGACATGGCCATATCCAGCCAGCGATCGACCGACGGGTCACAAAGCTATAGCCTCTACCTCATCCCGGGGGTGATCGGCTTCATTCTGATCGTGCTCATACCGCAGCTTGCTAATATCGGGCTGAGCTTCACGGCATGGAAAGGCGTTGGCACGCCGCGACCGGTCGGCCTGCAGAATTATCATCGCCTACTTGCGGACGATCAATTCTGGGGATCGATGTATCACACGCTGCTGTTCATCGTCTCGATGACCGTGATACCCGTGTGCATCGGCCTGGTCCTGGCCGCTCTGCTGTTCGACTATGTCAGGGACCAATTCGGGGAATGGGTCTCAAGCTTCTTCAGGGCCGGTTTTTACTTGCCGCAGATCCTGCCAGTAACGGTCGCGGGCGTGCTCTGGGGCTGGATTCTCAACCCAGTCGGTGTCATCAACATCACGCTAAAGGCCATCGGCCTTGATAATCTTGCCCAGAACTGGATCGGCGATGCGACATACGCGCTTGCTGCCGTCTCGCTCGTTATTGTCTGGATACAGGTCGGTTATTGCCTGGTGGTTTTCATGGCCGGTCTTTCGCGCATCGACCCGTCTCTCTACGAGGCTGCCGACCTCGACGGGGCAAACTGGTGGAGCCGGCTGGTGACACTCACGATCCCACTCCTGGCGCCGGAGATTTTCGTCGTCGTGCTGACCACGTTGATCGCAGCACTTAAAGTCTTTGCGCCAATTTTTGTCATCACCGCCGGCGGCCCCGACAACTCCACGCTCGTGCCATCCTATCTGACCTACTACCACTTCTTCACAACACAACGCGTCGGCTATGCTGCAGCTATCGCGGTCGTGCAGACGACTCTGACGATCGCTTTGGCTGTGATTTTCCTACGCTTCCAGAGCCGGCAGGAGTCGAAGGGGTAGATCATGGCTTACTCAGTTCTCAGCGATGGTAAGACCAAGGCAAAGGCGACGGCGGCAGCCGATGGTGCGCGACGCGACCCCATGCGGTGGGTGGTGCTGGCCATCCTCATTCTACTTCTCGCCTTTACACTCTTTCCCTTTTTCCTTGCTCTGCTCAATGCCTTCAAGGCGAGCGCCGAATACGCAGTCGGCGGACCGCTTTCGATTCCTCGGTCGATCGATCTCACGGCGATCGAGAAATTCTGGACGGTGTCGGATTTCAGCCGCAAGCTGCTCAACAGTGTGGTGATCAGTCTCGCTGTTTCGGTATTAGGGGTACTGATAAGCCTGTTCAACGCCTATGCGATTGGAGTCGGCAAGGTGCCGGGGTCGCGCGTGATTTTGGTGGTCTTTCTTCTCGGCATCATGGTGCCGCAGGAGTCTATCATTTACCCGCTTTACTACATGGCGAAAGCGAGCGGCCTCTACGATACACAGCTTTCCGTGATCATCATTTTTGCGGTCCTGCAAAGCGCTTTTGGGACTTACCTGCTCTCGACCGTGCTGAGTACCTTTCCCAAGGAAATCCTTGAAGCGGCGGAGATGGATGGCTCGACCCACTGGAAGACGCTTTGGTTCGTAGTCGTCCCGGTGCTGAGACCTACGCTCATGGTCCTCGGAACCTTCTTTTTCATCTGGACCTGGAACGAATTCTTGATCCCGCTCGTCATGCTGGTGTCCAACAACAACCAGACGGTCTCGGTTGCCATGGGCCTTACCCGCGGACAGAACATGTCGGACCCGGTGCTGCAGGCCTCGGCCGCTTTCCTGGGTATAATACCGACCGTGATCTTCTTCTTGATCTTCCAGCGTACCCTAACACGCGGCATCGCCGCCGGAGCGGTCAAGTGACCACGTTTTTCACCCTTGACCATCTCATCGGTCCCGTTTGGGGGCCAGCAAGGTTTTCGGTATGAGCCAGGACATCCAAATCGAACTCTCGGGCGTCGAGAAGCACTACGGCGCTTTTCACGCGCTTAAGAACGTCAACCTTTCAATTCCCAAGGGCACGTTCGTGGCGCTGGTCGGCCCGTCCGGATGCGGTAAGTCCACGTTGCTCCGTTCGCTCGCCGGGCTGGAAAAAATCACCGGCGGTACGCTGAAGATTGCCGGCAAGGTGATGAACGACGTGCCGCCGCGGTCACGCGATATAGCCATGGTTTTTCAGAGTTACGCCCTCTATCCACATATGACGGTAGAACAGAATCTGACCTATTCACTGAAAATGCACGGCGTCCCTAAGGCCGAAGCAAAAAAGAAAGCCGAGGAAGTCGCTGTTATCACCGGTCTTTCCCGGCTGCTCGACCGTTATCCGCGCCAGCTTTCCGGGGGCCAACGGCAGCGCGTCGCCATGGGCCGCGCCATTATCCGCAATCCCCAAGCCTTCCTGTTCGACGAGCCGCTTTCCAACCTTGATGCTGCGCTGCGTGTCTCGATGCGCAAGGAAATCCGCGCCCTGCACGACCGGCTGGGCGCAACCTTCGTTTACGTCACGCACGATCAGGTCGAAGCGATGACCATGGCCGACCACGTGGTAGTGATGCGCGACGGCATCATCGAACAGCAGGGCGCGCCGCTTGACCTATACGACCGTCCGGCCAACCGCTTCGTCGCCGGCTTCATCGGCTCGCCGGCGATGAATTTCATTCCCGCCATCGCTGCCGAAGACGGCAAGAGCCTTGTATTGGATTTCGGAGCGGTGAAGCAGAGGCTTGCGATAGCACGCGTGGTCGAACCTGGACGTAAGCTCGTCGCCGGCATCCGGCCGGAGCATATCGAGGTGGTCGCGCCCGGCCAGGGCAGCTTCGACGTGCCGATCGCCTTTGTCGAGTCGACAGGCTCCTCGACCTTCATCGTCGCAGCGACGCAGCCGGAACTGACGATCGTCGAGACGCGGCGCGACAAGGTCAGACCAGGAGAGATGATCGGACTTTCTGTCGAGCCGGTCCAGGTCCATCTCTTTGACGCATCGACCGAGCGCCTGATATAAGACCCGTCAGGCGCGGACAGCTTCAAAAAACCCTCACCGGTCTCTGCGAAGGGAGTGGCTCCGCACGATTCACTTCGTTCATATCTGCAGCATCCGGATTTTCTTCATGGCATCCTCCCCGACATCAGCGCGCCTTTCCCCGAACGCGTCGCCCCGCCTCATCGTGCTTGCCGAAACGGTGTTGAAGGCGGGCGAGACGGCCCGAGCCTCCCTACGGCGGCGGACATCCGGGGAAATGCTGGCCAAGGCGCCCCGCGATTACCAGACCGAGATCGATGTAGCGGTCGAGCGTATCATCGTCGAGGAGCTGACGAAGGCCTTCCCCGATTATGCCATCCAGGGCGAGGAGGCTGTCGGCAACCGCACGGCCGGGCCGGAGACGCCGATCATCTACATCGACCCGATCGACGGCACGACCAATTACGCCTGGGGCCTCCCGCATTTCGGTATCACGATCTCGATCGCCGAAGGCAGCAGGCAGGTGGTCGGCGTCGTCTATGATGCCATGCAGGACGAGCTCTTCAGCGCCGAGATCGGCGGCGGCGCCTATCTCAATGGCGAGCGCATCCGTTGCGCCGATGTCGGCGACATCGAGAACGTGCTGATCGGCGCCGGCCTGCCCATCCCGGGCCAGGTCAAGGCGGTGGCGGAAGACACCTATTTCGAAGCCATCAAGCGCCTTATGGCGAATACGGCAGGCGTGCGTCGCCTGGGCTCGGCAGCGCTGTCGATCGCCTATGTCGCCTGCGGCCGGCTGGACGGCTTCTTCGAGGACGGCCTCTCGATCCATGATTTCGGCGCTTCGGCGCTGATGGTCGAAGAGGCCGGCGGCATAGTCACGCGTTTTTCCGGCGCGACAGTCGACGGCGCTGGAGACATCCTAGCCGCCAGCAGGGCGCTGCATCCCTGGCTCAGGGAGGGTTTCCGGATTAGGACATAGCCGCCGCCTGCAGATTTCCATCTTATGGAAATCGGCGACGTGAGACACTATCTCATGGCAAACAAGGAGACCTCCAATGACCGAAGAACGTGCAGTGCTCGCCGGCGGTTGCTTCTGGGGCATGCAGGACCTCATCCGCCGCTACAAGGGCGTGATCTCGACCCGCGTCGGTTATACCGGCGGCGATGTGCCGAATGCCACTTACCGCAACCACGGGACCCATGCCGAGGCGATCGAGATCATCTTCGACCCCGCCCGGATCAACTACCGCGAAATCCTCGAATTCTTCTTCCAGATCCACGATCCGACCACACGCAACCGCCAGGGCAACGACGTCGGGACGAGCTATCGCTCGGCGATTTTCTACACCAGTCCTGAGCAGGAGCGTGTCGCCCGCGATACGATCGCCGACGTCGATGCTTCGGGCCTGTGGCCCGGCAAGGTCGTCACCGAAATTGTGCCGGCCGGCGATTTCTGGGAGGCCGAACCCGAGCACCAGGATTATCTGGAGCGGATCCCGAACGGCTATACCTGCCACTTCGTCCGGCCCGGCTGGAAACTGCCGACCCGCCAGAAGATCGCCTGATACCGCTCATGGATGCCGGGAGGAACTCCGGCATTCTCATCAAACCGATGATCGAAGCTCACGCGAAGCAGAGTCAGTGTCATGGCGTTCGATCGTGCCGATTTTTACGATGCAGAATTGGCGCGCCATAACCGGCACCTTCGGGATGCTGCCGATGTCGGCGCGGATGACCGGGTGCTCGATATCGGCTGCGGTGCGGGCAGACGACGCGTGAAGCCGCCCGCGCCGCGTCTCAAGGAGAAGCGGTCGGTGTGGATATTTCCGTAGAAATGCTCCAGATCGCAAGGCGACGGAGCGCTGCGGAGGGTTTGCGAAATGTGATGTTCGAGCAGGCAGACGCGCAATTCCACGCCTTTCCGGCTGCCAGTTTCGACCTCTGCATCAGCCGGTTCGGCGTGATGTTTTTTGCCGATCCGGCAGCCGCCTTTGCCAACATCGGTCGGGCGATGCGTCCGGGCGCGCGCCTTGTGTGGATGGTGTGGCAAAGCGCGGAGCGCAACGAGTGGTCCGGCGCCATCCGCCGAGCCTTGGCGGCCCCGATTGCGGTTTCTACGGATACTCCGGATCCCTTTTCGCTCAGTGATCCCGCTGTTGCTACCGACCTTATGCGCGCAGCAGGCTTTGCCTCGATTGACTTTATCGACGTGCGAGAGCCGGTCTTCTATGGACCAGATGTCAATGCGGCGTCTGATGCGCTCGCCGGCCTTTATCTTGTGAAGGACGCGCTTGCGCATACCGGTGAACCGCCTGGCAAAGCGCTGCAGCGACTGCGCGATTTGCTCGAGGCGCATATGACGCCGGAGGGGGTGTTCTTCGACTCCCGCGCCTGGATCATCACAGCTCGCCGAGCAGGCGTCGATACGTCTCAATAGCGCGGTGCGTAATCCAGGCCGCCGTCGATCCGGGCCGGGCGCCCATCCAGGAAAAGCTCGCCGATGCGCGGCGCCGAGCGGGCGACGACCTTGCCGCGGCGGATCACCGTCAGCCGGTTCGGCTTCAGTCGCAGCGCTTCCAGCGGGTCGCTCGCCTGCAGGATGACGAGGTCGGCGTTGCATCCCGTCTCCAGACCGTAACCTTCCAAGCCCATCGTCTTCGCCGAGTTGACGGTCAACGCGTCGAAGATCTTCCTCTTGTCGTCGATGCCGGCCATCTGCGCGACATGGATCGCCATGTGGCCAACCTCGAGCATGTCGCCCGATCCCATCGAATACCACGGGTCCATAACGCAATCGTGCCCGAAGGAGACGTTGAGCCCGGCATCCATCAACTCACGCACGCGGGTCATGCCGCGGCGTTTCGGATAAGTATCGTGCCGGCCCTGCAGCATGATGTTGATCAGTGGATTGGGGATGACGTTGATTTCAGCCTCCGCCATCAGCGGGATAAGCTTGGAGACATAGTAATTGTCCATCGAATGCATCGAGGTCAGATGCGAGCCGGCGACACGTCCCTGCAGGCCGAAGCGGATGGTTTCAGCCGCCAGCGTTTCGATATGGCGCGACAGCGGATCGTCGGTTTCGTCGCAATGCATGTCGACGGGCAGGCCGCGATCGGCGGCGATGCGGCAGAGCGCCTCGACCGAGGTCGTCCCTTCGCCCATCGTCCGTTCGAAGTGCGGTATGCCGCCGACGATGTCGACGCCCATGTCGAGGGCGCGGTTGAGTGCGTCGATTGCACCCGGCGAGCGGTAATAGCCGTCCTGCGGAAAGGCGACCAGTTGCAGGTCGATATAGGGCGCGACCCTTTCGCGGACCTCGATCATCGCCTCGACGGTCACCAGCCTGGGATCGCTGGTATCGACATGGCTGCGGATGAAGAGCAGGCCTTGCGTCACGGCCAGATCGCAATAGCGCAGGGCACGATCGACCAGCTCTTCCCTCGTCACGATCGGACGCAGCTCGCCCCACAGCGCGATGCCTTCGAGCAGGGTACCGGAGACGTTCATGCGCGGCAGGCCGAGCGACAGGGTAGCGTCCATATGAAAATGAGGATCGACGAAAGGCGGGCTGACCAGCCTGCCGGTGGCGTCGATTTCTTCGCCCGCCTGAGCTTTGAGATTACGCTCGACGGCAGCGATCCTGCCGCCCTGAATGCCGATGTCGATGCCGCTGCGGCCATCGGGAAGATTTGCGTTTCGGACGATCAGATCGAACATCGGAGCCTCGTTGGATGTGGTGGTTTTAGCGCTCGCCGCGGCGATAGGGCTGCATCAGCGCCTGCGGAACGCGGGCGCGGCGGGCCATCACGGCAAGCGCGGCAATGGAGAGGATATAGGGCGTCATCAGGAAGAGCTGATAAGGCACGAGCCCGCTCAGCACGGTTTGCAGCCGAAGCTGAAAGGCATCGAAGAAGGCGAAGAGCAGGGCGCCGAAAAGCGCGCGGCCCGGGCGCCAGGAGGCGAACACGACGAGCGCGATGCAGATCCATCCGCGCCCCTGCACCATGGTCGGGAAGAAACTGTTGAACGCCGACAAGGTCAGGAAGGCGCCGCCCATTCCCATCAGCGCGCTGCCGGCGATGACCGCGCCGTAACGCACCTTCATCGGATTGACGCCCTGGGCTTCCGCCGCATGCGGGTTCTCACCGGTCATGCGGATCGCAAGCCCCACGGGCGTGCGGAAGATGATATAGCCCATCAAGAGCGCGATCACGATCGCAAGATAGGTCGGCGCGGTTTGGGTGAAGAAGGCGGGGCCGATGAAGGGTAGCGTCGAGAGGCCGGGAATGGCGATCGGCTGGAACGGCGCGATGGTCGGCGGAGTGTTGGCAAGCGGCACGATCAACCGGAAGACATAATAGCTGAAACTTGACGCAAAGAGCGTGACGCCGAGGCCGGAGACATGCTGCGAGAGGCCGAGCGTCACCGTCAGCCCCGCATGCAGCAGGCCGAAGACGCCGCCGGCTATCGCGGCAATCAGCAGGCCGGTCCAGAGATCGGCGCCATGATAGACGGATAGCCAGCCGATCATCGCCCCAAAGGTCATGATGCCTTCGATGCCGAGATTGAGCACGCCGGCCCGTTCGCACAGCAAGGCGCCGAGCGTGCCGAAGATCAGCGGCGTGGCGATCCGCAGGATCGCCGCCCAGATGCCGGCGGAGGCGATAATGTCGAACAATTGCGTCATCGCCGGATCCTGTACTGGGTGAAGAACAACGCGATCAGCATCGTCAACAGCGACAGCGCCACCGTCACATCGGCGATATAGGTCGGAATGCCGAGGCCGCGGCTCATGCCGTCGGCGCCCACGAACATGGTGGCGGTGAAAATAGCTGCGAAGACGACGCCGAGCGGATTGAGGTTGGCGAGCATGGCGACGACGATGCCGGCATAGCCGAAACCGGGCGACAGATCGGTCGTCACGTAACCCTTGACGCCCATCACCTCGATCGCGCCGGCGAGCCCCGCCAGCCCGCCGGAGAGACAGGCGACCTTCACCAGCGTTCTGCCGAGCGGCACGCCTGCGAAGACCGCGCCGGCAGGATTGAGGCCCGCAGCGCGGGACTGCATGCCGAAGACGGTGCGGGACTGGACGAAATGGACGACGACGGCAAGAGCGATCGCGATCGCAAAGCCGATATGCAGGCGCGATCGGGCGAGCAGTTTCGGCAGCATGGCGTGATCGCTGACGGATTGCGATTGCGGCCATCCGAAGGCGAGCGGATCCTTGAGAACGCCGTCGATCAACATCGAGACGAAAAGCACGGCGATGAAGTTCAGGAGCAGGCTGGTGACGACCTCATCGACGGAAAAGCGCAGCCTGAGCCACAGCGGAACCAGGATCAGCACCATGCCGGCGGTGGCGCCGATCAGCAGCAGGAGCGGGATGAGGATGGGCGCGGGGAGATTGCCAAGCAGCTTCGAACTCGCCGCAGCGACGGCGATGGCGCCGAGGTAGAACTGGCCCTCGGCGCCGATATTCCATAGCCGCGCCCGAAAGGCGACGGCGGCCGCAAGCCCGGTCAACATCAGCGGCGTTGCCCGCGTCAGTGTTTCGGTCGCCGAAAGCCGCGAGCCGAAGGCGCCGGTCAGGATGCGCCAATAGGCATCGAGAACGGGCGCGCCGGCAATCGCGATCAGGATGCCCGCCAGAGCCAGCGCTGCGATGACCGCAACGACAGGCGTGAATATCAGCAGGGAAAGCGGGCGGTGCTCGCGGCGCTCAAATCGCATGGCCGGCCCCTGGAGTTTCCTGCCATTCACCGGCCATCATCAGCCCCAGCCCGCGGGCGTCGGCGTCTTCAGCCTCGACCGGCGGCGACAGGCGGCCGCCGACGATCGCCTGTATGCGGTCTGCAAGTGCGATCACCTCGTCGAGATCCTCCGAGATCAGCAGCACGGCGGTTCCCTGCCGGCGGGCTTCGAGCAGGCGTGCGTGCACGGCGGCGACTGCACCTTCGTCGAGGCCGCGGGCAGGCTGCGCGGCAATCAGGATACGCGGCCGTCGATACAGGCTGCGCCCGAGAATGAGCTTTTGCATATTGCCGCCGGAAAGCAGCCGGGTGCGGATGGCCGGGCCGCCGCCGCGAACGTCGAATCCGTCAATGATCTCCCTGGCGAAGGCCATGCCGGCCTTGCGGTTGACGAGACCACGGCGCGAAAAGGCCGGCGAGGTGATCCGCTCCAGCACGGCGTTTTCCCAGATCGCCATTTCGCCGATCACACCCTCGTGGTTGCGATCCTCGGGAATGCGGCCGATGCCGGCTTCGACGATATCGGCGACACCGAGATTGCCGATGGTTTCCCCGAACAGCTTGAGCTCGCCGGCGCTGCGCGCCAGCGTACCCGACAGAACATGCGCCAACGCCGCTTGGCCATTGCCGGAAACGCCGATAATGCCGAGGACCTCTCCCTGATGCAGCCGAAAGCTGATCGATTTCAGCCGGTCGACCCCGCCCGTGCGCACCGTTACACCGTCCGCTTCGAGGACAACGGCGCCGGGTGTCGATGGTTCGCGCACGGGCCGTGTCACGCGGCGTCCGACCATCAATTCGGCAAGCTCCACCTTGCTGGTGTCCGATGCCCTGCGTTCGGCGACCATCTTGCCTCCGCGCAAGACGACGATGCGATCGGCCGCCGCGATGACCTCATCGAGCTTGTGCGAAATGAAGATCAACGACAGGCCCTGGCGGGCCATCTCCTTCAGCGTCGTGAACAGTCGCTCGGCCTCGATGTTGGTCAGCACCGCCGTCGGCTCGTCGAGGATCAGGATGCGGGCGTCGTTGTAGAGTGCCTTGAGGATTTCCACCCGCTGCTGCTCGCCGACCGACAGATCGCCAAGGCGGGCTTCGGGATCGACGGTGAGGCCGAAGCGTTCGGAAATCGCCAGGAGCTTCTTGCGCGCCGCCGATGTTGCCGACCGCCAGGACCACAGTTTTTCAGTGCCGGTCATGACATTTTCGATGACCGTCAGATTGGGGGCGAGCGAAAAATGCTGGTGCACCATGCCGACACCGGCGCGGATCGCCGCGCGTGGCTTTCCCTGCGGCACCTCCGCGCCCTCGATCAGAATTCGCCCGGTCTCCGGCATGTAATGGCCGAAAAGGATGCTCATCAGCGTCGTCTTGCCGGCACCATTCTCGCCGAGCAGGGCCACGATCTCGCCCCTCGCGAGCGTCATGGAAATATCGTCATTGGCGAGATTGTCGCCGAAGCGTTTGCTGACACTGATAATTTCCAGAACAGGCCCGGTCATGTCGCCAATCCTGCGACCGGAAAACGGTGCTGCCATCGCGCCTCGGCCTCCAGGCGTGCCGCCAGCGACAGGAGGCGTGGCTCCTGGCCCATCGACGCTATGAGTTGCACCGGCAGCGGCATGGCGTGCTCATCCTGTCCGAAAGGGAGCGTCAAAGCAGGGAAACCTGAGATATTGGCCAGACAGGCAAGCGGCGCAAATGCCGCCATGCGTTCGAGATGCAGATCAGTGTCGGCATGATCGGACGGAAAGGAGCCGATCGCAAGGGGCGCTGAGGCAAGCATCGGCATCAGGATGCAATCGATCCCGTCGAACAATGACCAGAGACGATGGCTGACCAGGACGGCATCGCTCAGCGTATTCCAGAGCATGGTGGCCGACACCGCCCGCCCGCGGGCCGCGAAGGCCTGCGTAAGAGGCTCGGCTCTGCTTTCCTCAAGACCCGCTGCCTCGATGAGTGCGGAAAGGTTGACGGAAACGATATCGGCAAAGGCGCGGCCGCTGGCGGCGACGCTCCATTCGAAATCGGCCCACGCCAAAGGAACGATGACGTGTCCGTCGCTCTCCAGCATGCGCGCCGCGTCTTCGACGGCGGCAAGCCGGCTAGCCTCGGTCGAATAGGTCGGCCCGGTATCGGTCAGCAGGCCGATCCGCAGACGGCCGTTGTCGATATCGGTGGGGGCGGGATCCGGAACGGGTCCGCGGGAATTGCCGCTCAACCGGTCGAAAATCAGCGCCGTATCCCGCACCGAGCGACAGACCGCCAGTTCGCTGGCAATACCGCCGAGGTGGTTGCCGAAGGATGGACCGCCGGGAATGGCGCCGCGGGTCGGCTTCAGTCCGACGAGGCCGCAGCAGGCGGCGGGCACACGGATCGAGCCGCCGGCGTCGGTGGCATGGGCAATTGCGACGATCCCGGCCGCAACCGCTGCCGCCGCACCGCCGGAGGAGCCGCCGGCGGTGCGGGCCGGATCGAGCGGATTGCGGCAGATAGGCCCGATCGCCGGTTCGCTGGCGAGCGAAAGACCGAATTCCGGGCTCGTCGTCAGGCCGAACAGGCAGAAACCGGCATCGCGGAACCGGGAAGCGATATCGGAATCGGCTTCGCCGCCCTTTCTTTCGAAGAGGCGGGAACCGGCCGTGACCGGCAGCCCGGCAAAGGGACCGCCAAGATCCTTCGCCAGGGTCGGCACGCCGGCAAAGGGCCGCGCAGAGAAATGATCGGGCGCGCTCCGCCGCTCCCGGTCGCACGCATGCGCTGCGGCGAGGCCCATGGCGGCATCGAGATAGGCGATCGCGCCAAGCGGCTCATGCCGCCCAGCCATAACGATGGAGGCCTGCATCGCTTCCGCAGCGCTCAGGCTGCCGCGCCTGATCGCTGCCGCCAGTTCCGTCGCGTCGCCTTGCATGGACGAACTACTTCGGCTCATCCATCATCTTCGGAACTTCGAAGGTGCCGGCCTTGATCTCCGCGCGCTTGGCTTCCATCGCGGCTTCCGCCTCGGCGGGCGCCACACCCTTGACGAAGACGATATCGCTGCCGCCTTCCTTCATCAGGCCGTAGGATGTGTAGTTCCGGCCCACCGGCTTGCCGGCGGCGACATCGGCGATCGCGGCATTCAGGATCGGACGGAAGTACCACATGGCGTTGGCGAAGACCGTATCCGGATAACGCGGCGTATAATCGATCAGCGAGCCGACCGACCTGATGCCGCGTTCCTTGGCGGCGTCGGCCGTGCCGATGCGTTCGCCGAACAGGATGTCGGCGCCGGCGTCGATCTGGGCAAGGCCAGCTTCACGGGCCTTCGGCGGATCGAAGAAAGTGCCGATGAATGCGACGAGGTGTTTTGCATCAGGGTTGACCGCCTTGACGCCGGCGGCGAAGGCGTTGATCAGCATGTTGACCTCGGGAATCGGAATGGCGCCGACTGAACCGACGATGTTCGACTTGGTCATCTTGCCCGCAAGCATGCCTGCAAGATAGGCGCCGTCGTGATTCCAGGTGCCGAAAACACCGAAATTATCGCCGGCCTGCTCGCCGCTCGAACCCAGCACGAAAGCCGTATCCGGATAATCGGCCGCCACCTGGCGGGCCTCCTTCTCCACGGCATAGGCCTCGCCGATAATCAGCTTGTTGCCCTGTTCGGCATATTCGCGCATGGCGCGGGGATAATCGGTGCCGGAGACGCCTTCGGAGAAGACATATTCGATGACGCCGTCCTTGGCCGCGTCCTGAAGGGCCTTGTGGAGACAGGAGTTCCAGGCATTTTCAACCGGCGACGCATGAATGCCGGCAACTTTCAGCGGCGCGGCAGCCTTTGCGAGCGGGGCGAAGCTGCTCACTCCGAGCGCAATGCCCGATGCGATCACTGCCCGGCGTGAAATCAACATGTCTTTGGTCATTGATTGTTCCCCTTTTTTTACCAGCTGGTTCAAAAATCATAGTAGCGCCTAAAAACGTGTCAAGCAGTGAACCGGCTCAAAAATCAGGCTAATCGGCCGCAGCAGCCTGGCTGAATGAACGAGACGTCCTAGGTCTGCATGCCCGGTGCCGCCGTGCTTCTCGAGCCGGGTCTGCAGGGCTTGGCGCGACGACTCCGGCAGGCTATGCATAGAACTATTGGGTTGGGGAAATTGAAATGGGTGAAGAAGAAGACGCCTCGCGGCGGCCGATCGCGAGCCGGTCGTCGTCCTGGGCGATCGCCCTCGTCCGTCGCCTTCTCGTGCTGTTCGTGCGGATCATGGTCGGCGCCCGAAGCGAGTGGCGGGGCTGTACGCCCGACCTTCGCCGCCGCATCTATTTCGCCAATCACAACAGCCATGTCGATACTGTTGCCGTCATGGCTGCCCTGCCGTGGCCGGTGCGACGGCTGACCCACCCGGTCGCGGCGCGCGATTACTGGGGAACGAGCGCCTTTCGGCGTTTCATTGCCGAGAAAGGACTGCGCGCCGTCCTGATAGACCGCAAGCCTCTGCCCGACAGCAACCCGCTGGAGCCGGTCGAGCGCCTGCTGGAGGAGGGGTGCTCGGTCCTGATCTTCCCGGAAGGAACGAGAAGCTCCAGCGAGGAGATCGCCCCGTTCCGCAGCGGCATCTATCGTCTTGCCTGTCGTTTCCCCGATGTCGATCTCGTGCCGATCCATCTCGACAATCTTCAGCGCATCCTGCCGAAGGGAAGCTGGCTCATCGTGCCGATCACCTGCACGGCCCGCTTCGGCAAGCCGCTGCGCGTCGAACCGGGCGAAGGGAAGGACGCATTCCTGGCCCGCGCCCGTGCAGCAGTCATCGAGTTAGCGGACGGAAAGCACATCGCATGAGCAGCTTTTTCTCCATCGTGCTTGCCGCAATCCTCGGCCTGCTTGCCGTCGCCTCCGCTACTGGTTTCATCCTTCAGCGGCGCGCGACCGAGCCCGGATCCGTCGCCACCGTGCATAACCTCAATGCCCGCATCCGCTCATGGTGGATCATGGTCGCGATATTCGGCGGTGCGATCCTGCTCGGCGACACCGCTGTGGTCGTCC
Source organism: Rhizobium atlanticum (assembly GCF_030182485.1). Lineage (NCBI taxonomy): Bacteria > Pseudomonadati > Pseudomonadota > Alphaproteobacteria > Hyphomicrobiales > Rhizobiaceae > Rhizobium > Rhizobium atlanticum. The sequence continues at coordinate 384,544 of NZ_JAQJCJ010000003.1, read as the reverse complement.
TGTTCGCATTCCTGTCCTTCATGGCACTGCGCGAATTCTGGACGCTGACGCCATCGCGGCGCGGCGATCACCTGGCGCTGTTCCTGTCCTTCTTCGTTGTCCTGCCGGTGCAATATGTGCTGCTCGGGACTCTATGGTACGGCCTCTTTTCGATCTTCATCCCGGTCTATGCATTCCTAATCCTGCCGGCAGTGGCGACCCTGACGGGCGACGTAAACGAATTCCTGGCGCGCACCGCCAGGGTGCAATGGGGATTGATGCTGACGGTCTATTCGATCAGCCATGCTCCCGCGCTCCTGATGCTGGAGACCGGCACGCCGCCCGCCCTGCTGCTCGTCTATCTCGTCATCGTGGTGCAGCTCAGCGACGTCTTCCAGTATGTCTGGGGAAAGCTCCTGGGGAAACACCGCTTCTCGCCGAACATCAGCCCATCGAAGACGCTTGAAGGCCTCTTCGGTGGCGGCGCATCGGCCATACTGGTGGGAACGCTGCTCTATCGCCTGACGCCGTTCTCGCCTCTGCAGGCCGCAGCCGTCAGCACCGTCATCGTCGTCGCCGGCTTCTTCGGCGGCTTCGTGCTCTCCGCCATCAAGCGCGATCTCAACGCCAAGGACTGGGGTTATGTGATCGAGGGCCATGGCGGGGTGCTCGATCGTCTCGACTCCATCACCTTTGCCGCGCCGCTGTTCTTCCACATCGTCCGCTACTGGTTCACGACATAGACACGAGCTGCGGCCTAGTCAAAACTGTTCGAGATCCTCAAGACATTCTAACAACCGCCGCTGGACATCGCGTTCCTGCCGGGAGATGGCGGTCATCAGCTGACTCATTGTTCCCCTGATTCCATGAAGCTGATCGACCAGATCCATGACGACGTCGACGCCGGCTTCGTTGACGCCCATATTGCCCATGAGATCCAGAATTAACCGGGCGCGGGCGACATCGGCATCGCGAAACTGTCGCTTTTCGCCTGAGGTCTCAGGGATCAGCCAACCCTGTTCGACCCAGAAATCGAGCTGGACCACATCGATTTTCAAGTAAAGACGGAACTCATGATCATCCATGATCAGGCCTCCATGTTCTTCCTCGGATCGTATGGATGCGCCGCCGCCCACTCCTTCACCAGGGACGGCAGCCGTTCGTCAGGTTGGTCGGGCAACACGATCTTCAAGGTGACGTAGATGTCACCATGCCCGCCGCCGCGTTTCGGAACGCCCTTGCCCTTCAGGCGCAGGACTTTCCCCGTGTTCGAATGAGGCGGCAGCGTCAGATTGACTGGGCCGGAAGGCGTGGGGACGCGAAGCTTGCCGCCGAGCACCGCTTCGCTGAGCGAAATGGGCAGCTCGAGGCGGATGTCGTCGCCGTCGCGCGTGAAGAAACGGTGCGGGCGCACATGAATTTCGATGAGCGCATCGCCCGCCGGCCCGCCGCCGATGCCCGGTTCACCCTTGCCGCGCAACCGCAAAGTCTGGCCGTCGCGCGTTCCCGGCGGGATCCCGACCTCGAGCGCGGGGCCATCGGGGAGCTTGACCTCGGTTCTGGTGCCGTTGATGGCCTCGAGAAAATCGACCTCCATGGAGAAGCGCCGGTCCTGGCCCTGGCTGCGCGCCCGGCCGCCGCCGGTACGGCGCGAAAAGAAGCTCGCAAAAATGTCATCGGCATCGCCGAAGTCGGCAAAGCCGGCGCTGTTGCGATAGGGATTATCGGCGCCGCCGGCCGAGGCATAGTCGCGATAATAGTTGCGCTGCGCCCGCTCGGCGCCTGTCATATCGATCTCGCCGCGGTCAAAGCGTCCGCGCTTTTCTTCGTCGCTCAGAATCTCGTAGGCGGTCGAAATTTCCTTGAAACGTTCCTCGGCCTTCCTGTCGCCTGGGTTCAGGTCGGGGTGCAATTTTTTGGCAAGTTTACGGAACGCGCTTTGAATATCCTTTTGCGACGCATCCCGTTTCACGCCCAGAAGCTCATAGGGATCCTGGCTCATGCATGTCTCCGCTCAGGCAGCCAATTCTGCCGTTGATTTGGCTGTGATATAGGTTGTCAAGGCGCCGGCGGGGAGGGGAGGCCCTGAGACTCAGAAAACGGCTTCGTCTTCCTGCGGCTGATCGGGACGCCGATCGATGAGGACCGAGCATCCCGCGCGACGCAGGACCTTTTCGACGATCGAAGAAAAGACGTAGTCGGTGATATCGGTGACATGCGATGACAGCAGGATGAGATCGGCCGATTTTTCAGCGGCGGCCGATACGAGTATGGAGGCCGCAACGCCAATGCGAACCTCGATCGTTGCCGGAACACCCAGTTCCCTGCAGAGCGATACGAGCTTCTTTTCAGCCTCGGCCATCGCCGTCGTTTCGAACTCCTCCGGAAGATCCATGAGGTGGCGGTGCGGAATGTTCTCGATGACATGCAAGACGACAATGTTGCCGCCGTGGTCCAACAGCGCCGCCGCCCGACGCAGGAGGCGGATTGCCGTTTCCCGGGAACCCATGCCGATGCCGCAGATGATCGTTCGATACATTGAAACCGATATCCCGAATGCGAATAGCCGCACCGATCATACCGGCACCGGCGACCTCCGTTTTGACCGATATCAAACACAGATGCCGCAGCATCGCAACGCATGAACGGCGGTCGTCTTCGGAATGGGCTCGCGGCTGATCGTTCAGTTGGCGGCATGGCCGTCGGCAATAGTTTTACCGCGATGTCGTCAACCATCGAGATTCACATGCCGGCGCCCCACAACGAGGCGCCGGCGGCTGGCATGCGGCCGGTCCAACCGCGCTTATATCCTGGCGAAGTCCTCGACCTGCGCGCGGATGGCGACCTCGGTCGGCAGCCGCTCCATCGAACTTGCGCCGTAGAAACCGTTGCATCCCTTGCAACGGGCCAGCACGTAGGCCGCATCCGCCGGCATTGCGATCGGGCCGCCATGGCAGAGCACGATGACGTCGTCGCGCACCGATCTTGCAGCGTCCGACCATGCATTGATCTTCTCCACGCATCCGTCGAGCGTCAGCGCCGTTTCCGCGCCGATCGCGCCTCCCGTGGTCAGGCCGAGGTGGCAGACGACGATATCGGCGCCGGCCTTGGTCATGGCGGCGGCGTCATCGCTGCTGAAGACATAGGGTGTCGTCAGCATATCCTTAGCGTGCGCACGGGCGACGATGTCGATTTCCAGCTCAAAGCCCATGCCGGTCTCTTCGAGATTGGCGCGGAACGTTCCGTCGATCAGCCCGACCGTCGGAAAATTCTGGATGCCGGCAAAGCCCATAGCCTTCAATTCGTCGAGGAAGTGATCGGGCAGCATGAAGGGATCGGTGCCATTGACGCCGGCAAGCACCGGCGTGTCGGGCACGACCGGCAGCACCTCGCGGCCCATTTCTTTGACGATTTCGTTGGCATTGCCGTAGGCCAACAAGCCGGCCAGCGAGCCACGCCCGGCCATGCGATAACGGCCGGAATTATAGATCACGATCAGGTCGATGCCGCCGGCCTCCTCGCTCTTGGCCGAAAGGCCCGTGCCGGCGCCGCCGCCGATGATCGGCCGGCCCTCGGCGATCTTGCGGCGAAGCTTGTTCAGAATGTCGTTTCTATCGATACGGGACAAAACTCTCTCCTCAGGCAGGGATGTCGTGGAAGCTGGCGACGAGTGCCGCGGCAAATTCTGGACTGTTGATATGGGTATCTATCTCCACGAGACGTCTGTTTGGCGCGTCGCGCCAGCCGGTCCGGATGGCGGAAAACAGCGCGGCGTCGGCTTCCGGATCGTGGAACGGCTGACCGACGGCATCGATTGCCGAAACGCCCTGAAGCGGCAGCAGGAAGCGGACCGGGCCCTGCATGAGGTTGAGCCGTTCGACGATGAAAGCGCCGATCCTGCCGTTTTCCTCCGGCGTGGTGCGCATTAGGGTCACCTGCGCATTATGGACGTGAAGCCTGCGGTCGCAGAAAGCCGCCGGCACCGTTTCCCGCGCGCCGAAATTCACCATGTCGACGGCGCCGACCGAGCCGACATAGGGCAGGCCGGTGCGGATGATTGCGCCGAAGCGATCCTCGGTCGCGGGAAAGACGCCGCCGACAAGGAGATCGGGAACCTCGGTCGTCGTCACGTCGATCACGCCCTGCAGCAGACCTGATTCGGCGAGCTTCTCCATCGATTGGCCACCGACGCCGGTCGCATGGAAGACGTAGACTTCATGGGTCTTGCCGAGCATCTCGCGGACCTGGGTCACGCAAGGCGTGGTGACGCCGAACATGGTCATGCCGATGCCCGGCCGATCATCCGTGGAGGCGGGAACGGGGTTGCGGGCCATGCCGGCCGCGGCATTGGCCGCATTCCCGATCACTCTGCGTGAAATCGCATTCAGACCGGCGATGTCGACGACCGAATACATCATGGTCAGATCATTCGGGCCGACATAGGGCGCCACATTGCCTGAGGCCACCGTCGAGACCATCAGTTTCGGCAGGCCGATCGGAAGCGCCCGCATCGCCTCGGTCACCAGCGCAGTATTGCCGGTACCGCCGAGGCCGAGCACAGCGCCGATATCGTTGCGTGATTTCAGGAAACCCGTCAGCGCCTTGGCCATGGCCGAAACCGCCGTTCCCCGGTCAGTCTGCCCGAGCACGGCCGCAGCACCATCCGGATGAAATGCCGCGACGTCGCGCGCTGGAATATCGGCGCCCGCACCCTCACCAAGCGTGCCGACATCAATCAGAACGGCCTCGGTTCCGGCTGAAAGAACCACCTCCCTGGCGTAGTTCAGTTCAGCGCCCTTGGTGTCTGAGGTGCCGACGATATAGACCTTTCCCATTGGTTTTCCTCCCCTTTTTGGTCCAGCTCCCGCTGATTTTCCAACAAAATTCCCGGTTTTGTATTTTCCATATTGTATATTCTTCCGTATATTGCATACTTAAATCGCGAATGCCAGACGGAAGTGGAGACCATGAACGCACCGCGCCACCTGACCCTTCGAGAGCGGATCTACGAGGAAATCGTTCGGCTGATCGTTTCCGGCGAACTGCCGAGCGGCGTCTCGATCGACGAAAAGGAACTGACGGAACGCCTGCAGGTCAGCCGCACGCCATTCCGCGAAGCGATCGGCACGCTTGCCAAGGAAGGGCTGATCGAGATCAAGCCTTATCGCGGCTTCTTCGTACGCAGCTTCACGCCCAAGGAGATCGACGACCTCTACGAGCTGCGCAAGACGCTCGAGTGTTTCGCCGTCGAGCTCGCCGTTCCGCAGATGAGCGACCGGCATATCGCCGGTTTCGAACGTATTCTGGATGAGGCAGTGGCGGCGCTGCGCCGCGGCGACATGGCGACCTACGGCATCCGCGACAAGGAATTCCACGAGACGATTGCCGAGCTTTCGGGAAGCGCCCCGTTGGTCGAAACGTTGGCACGGCTCGCGCTGCAAATCCAGATCTGCCGCTCGATCGCCAATGAGAGCCGCGATCTCGCCGAGCGGGCAGCCGAGGAGCGCGATCAGATCCTGCAGGCTTTCCGGTCGCGCGATATAACCCGCGCCAAGGCACTGATGCACGCGCATATCAGCGACGTCCAGCAGGCCGTCATGGCACGCTTTCAGAAGGAAAAACGGCGATTTGACGGATGAATGAAGGAGAGGGAGGTCTCCTCTCAACAAGCGAAAAACGTGGCCGAGGAGCGGCCCGGAGGAGGGAACAATGCTGAAATTTCTTGCCCGCGGAACGGCACTGGCAGCGATGATCGCCGCAAGTTCGCCGGCGCATTCCGAGACCCTGAAGATGTGGGGTCCGGAACAGATCACCGAACCACTGGTCGCCCAGTTGTGGAACGGCATCAAGGCCGATTTCGAAAAGGCCAATCCCGGTGTAACCGTCGAATTCATGCCGCCGACCGGCACGATCAGCAACGGCGCGGTGCAGGCGGCGATCCAGTCGGATGCCGGCCCCGACGTCATCCTCACCAATTCGGGCATCGGCCGCATCAGCGTCGTCAAGAACGCCAAGCAGGTCATGCCGCTCACCGAACAATATGAAAAGCGCGGCTGGAAGGACGAGATCTATCCGTGGCTGTACACCGAACTGAAGGGCCAGTTCGGCGGCGAAATCTACGAAGTTCCCGATGGGCTCGACGCTCTCGGCATCTGGTACCACAAGGATCTTTTCGAGCAGGCGGGCTGGAAGATCCCGGCGACCTGGGCCGAGTTCGAAACGCTAATGAAGTCGATCGAGCAAAGCGGCCTGCAGCCGATCGCCATCGGTCCGCGCACGCCGGGCAGCGCCGGCCATCTCTTCGGCAATCTGCTGCAATCGGCGAGCGGCAAGGACGTGATCGGCAAGGCGCTGCGCCGCGAGATCGCCTTCGATGATCCTTCGGTCGCCGCCGGCGCCGTCCGGCTGCAGAAGCTGGTCGAGGCGGGCTACATCAAAAAGGAAATGGCGGGTCTCGACCTCGACGGCGCCTCGCGCCTCTGGTTCAACAAGCGCGCCGCCATGTTCGTTGCCGGCCCCTGGTTCACCGCCAATGCCCGTAAGGCCGGCTATGACCTCGCCAACGCCGGTTATGCGCCCATGCCTTCCGACATCAAGGGGGCGGCGATACCGACCGGCGGCGTCGGCTGGAGCTGGCTGGTGCCTGTTAACTCAAAACAGCCGGAGCTTGCGATGAAGTGGATCGACTTCATGCTGTCGGATGCGGTGATGAAGAAACGGGCGCAGGATCCGGCAAGCACGATGATCTATCCGCGCGAAATCCCAGGCGTAGAACCACCGACCCCTGTTCTCAAAGACATCTTCGCGGCTGCCGCCGGTGGTGTCGGCTACAATCCGAGCGTCTATCTGCCCGGCCCCGTACTCGACACCTACTTCCAGGTCATCCAGGGTCTCATCTCAGGCCAGATCGGCGGTGCGGACGGCATGAAGCAGATCCAGACGAAGATGACAGAGGCGAAATAGTGGCCATTCCAGAAACGCCGGGAAGCAAGGCCGTGGCTCCTCTCAGCACTGCACCTGCCATGGCGGGGCATACGGGCGGCAATCCCGCCCCTATGTCCATACGCCGGACGGCAGGCTCGGCTTGGCCCGATGGCGATACCGGCACCGCATTCTGGCTGATGGCGCCGGCGCTCGCTCTCTATGCCGTCTTCACGCTGCTGCCGATCGCTGCCACCTTCTGGCTGAGCTTCAACAGCTCCGCCGGCTTCAACACGTCCGCGAGCTTCGTCGGTGTCGACAACTACGCCAAGGCGGCGCAGGATCCGATCGTCTGGAAGAGCCTCGGCCATACCTTCATCTGGCTGGCCTACCACGTGGTGATGGCAGGCGGGCTCGGCCTTCTGCTGGCGCTTGCGGTCAGCAGGCTCAAGGTCACGCAGGTCTTCTTCCGCACCGCTTTCTTCCTGCCGCATCTGGTCTCGCTTGCCGTCGTCGGCGTCATCTGGGCGAATATCTACGATCCGTTTTTCGGCCTGCTGAATACGGCGCTGACGCGGATCGGGCTCGGCGCCTTCACGCAGGGCTGGCTTTCCGATCCCGCGCTCGTGCTGTTCTCCGTCAATGTCGCAAGCTCGTGGCAGGGTTTTGGCCTTTACATGCTGCTCTTCATCGCCGGCCTGCAGAATATCGACCACTCGCTTTACGACGCGGCCGAAGTGGACGGCGCCAACGCGTTCCAGAAGCTGATCTATGTGACGCTGCCGGGGCTTCGCGAGGTGACGACCTTCGTGGTCTCGCTGGCAATGATCAACGGCCTGAAGGGCTTCGCCACGGTCTTCGTCATGACCAATGGCGGGCCATTCTATCAGAGCGAGCTGATCACGACCTATATCTACCGGCTTGCCTTCCAGTCCCAGGATCACGGGCTTGCGGCAGTGCTTTGCATCCTGCTCAGCCTGCTTGCGATTGCCATTACCATCGTCTTCAACCGCTGGCGCGCGAGGCTTTCCCAATGAGTGTGCGCAATCGCGAATGGCCGGTGGCGCTGGCGCTCACCCCGGTCTTGATCCTGATCCTCGCCCCCTTCGTCTGGCTGCTGATATCGAGCTTCAAGACCGAGGCCGAGATCGGCCAGGCCGATCCCTTTGCCTGGCCCGCCGACCTGATGTGGCGGAATTATCTCGACGCCTGGCAGATTGGCGGCTTCGGCGAGCTCGTCGGCAACAGCCTTATCAACGTCGTCGGCGTCGTCCTTCTGTCGCTCGTCACCTGCGCGCCGGCCGGCTATGCGCTTGCCAAGATCCGATTCCCCGGCCGGGAATGGCTGTTCTACGCCTTCATCCTCGGGCTGACCGTGCCGGTCCAGGCGATCGTCATCCCGCTGTACCAGGTGCTCTTCGGGCTGAACCTCGTCAACACGCTTGCTGGTATCGTACTGGTGCAGGTCAGCAACGGCATTCCCTTCGGCATTTTCCTGATGCGCAGCTTCTTCATCGGCGTGCCGGACGATCTGATCGAAGCCGCCAAGATCGATGGCGCCTCGCATTTTCAGATCCTCACCAAGGTCTTTCTGCCGATCTCGACGCCGGCGGTCCAAGCGCTCGTCATCATCAGCGCTCTCTCCACCTGGAACGATTTCTTCCTCCCGCTGATCGTGCTGATCAGCCGCGAAGTGCAGACGCTGCCGCTCGGGCTGGTGCGTTTCGCCAGCACCTATGCTTCCGACTACCGCCTGGTCTTTTCGGGAACGGTCATTTCGTTCCTGCCGATCATTCTTCTCTACATCCTGATGCAGCGCCGTTTCACCGAGGGGCTGACGCAGGGAGCAATCAAGGGCTGACTATGTCGCACCACGTCCAGCGGGAAATCCGCTACAATTTCGAATTCGATCACCGCATCAAGGCCTGCTTCATCGGCGCCGGCGGCCATGCCTACCGCAATGTCTATCCGGCGTTGCGCTATGCGCCCGTGGACCTCGCCGGCATCTGCGATCTCGATATCGGCCGCGCCGAGAAATTCGCTAAACTCTTCGGCGCCGGCAAAGCCTATACCGACCATCGCGAGATGCTCATGCGGGAAAAGCCGGACCTGGTCTTCCTCGTCACCGCCTATCATCCCGACGGCCGGGTGCAGGCGACCGACCTTGCGCTCGACGCACTTGCGTCGGGCGCCCACGTCTGGATGGAAAAGCCGACAGCGGCGAGTCTCGAGGATATCGAAAGGCTGCAGGCGGCAAGTGCGGCGGCCGGGCGCATGGTGATGACCGGTCTCAAGAAGACCTTTTTCCCCACGATCGAGAAGCTCAAGGACCTGATCGGCTCGCCCGGTTTCGGCAGGCTAACCTCGATCAACGTCCGTTATCCCCAGAGCCTGCCGAGACCGGAAGACCGCGCCGATCTCGTCGAGATGCAGAGTTTCCTCGACCATATCTACCATCCGGGCGCGATCCTCAATTTCCTCGGCGGCGAGATCGAGCGCGCGGGCTATGAATGGGAGCCGCTGACGGGCGCGAGCGTCACCAGCCTGCGCTTCCGCTCCGGCGCGATCGGCACGCTGCATTTTGCCGCCGGCCAATCGGGCGGCAGCATTTTTGAACGGGTCGAGATCGTCGGGGAAGGCGCCAACGCCATTGTCGAGAACGGCAGCCGATTGACTTATTTCCGCAAGGCGGACCTGCCGTCCTATGGCCGCGCCGCAAGCTTCATCCAGCCGGACGAGAATGCGGCGCTGTTCTATGAGCCCGAACATTCGCTCGGCCAGCTCTATAACAACAACCTCTTCTATCTCGGCTATGTGCCCGAAATCCTGCACCTGACCGACGCGATCCTTGCCGGCGCGCAGATAACAAGGGGCACGCTCGAAATCGCTCGCGAGATCATGAAGCTCTTCGAATTCTACAGACGCACGGATGCCGGCGTCACTTCCTATCTTTGACCGGAGGCGCAGTCTTGAACGAGACCGACATCATTTTCAGGAAAGCCGGCGGCGAATTCATGCCGACCTCCTGGGGCGAACTCAACTGGAAGATCACCGGCGACGGCACACCCGGCGCCGAGATGACCTTCGGCACCTGCCGCATTAATCCCGGCGAGCGCAACCAGTTGCACTCGCATCCCGATTGCGAGGAAATTCTCTACGTCGTCTCCGGCAGCTGCGAACATAAGCTCGGCGACGCCCTTTATCGGCTCGAAGCCGGCGATGCGATCCGCATTCCCCGCAATGTCAGGCACTGGGCGCGCGCGCTCGGCAGCGAACCGCTCTACGCCCTGATCATGTTTTCCTCCGGCACCAGGACGGCGGTCAACCATGAAGGCGAGGGGGCGGCCTGAACCGGTCGTTTTCCGCAACTTTGCCAAGCTCTGACGTTTGCGTGAAACCATTCCGATAGCTGTGACAAACCCTCATCACCTCTGCTATGTCAGGAAAAATGCGGCGACCCAACAGGCGTCGCGCTCTGTCCGATCAATGCCAGGAGTTTGAAAGATGAGCGGTACCTCCGACTATATCCCCCCGAAAGTCTGGACCTGGAACAAGGCGAATGGCGGCCAATTCGCCAATATCAATCGCCCGATAGCGGGACCGACACATGAGAAGGAGCTTCCGATCGGCCGCCACCCGCTGCAGCTCTATTCGCTCGGCACGCCGAACGGCCAGAAGGTCACGATCATGCTCGAGGAGCTGTTGGCGCTCGGCCATAGCGGCGCGGAGTATGACGCCTGGCTGATCAAGATCGGCGAGGGAGACCAGTTCGGCAGCGGCTTTGTCGCCGTCAATCCCAACTCCAAGATTCCGGCTTTGATGGACCGCAGTGGTCCGAAGCCGATCCGCGTCTTCGAATCCGGCGCCATCCTCACCTATCTCGCCGAGAAATTCGGCGCTTTCCTGCCGACCGAGCCGGGTGAGCGCGCCGAATGCCTGTCATGGCTGTTCTGGCAGATGGGAAGCGCGCCCTATCTCGGCGGCGGCTTTGGCCATTTCTACGCCTATGCGCCTGTCAAGATCGAATATGCGATCGATCGCTTCGCCATGGAAGTGAAGCGTCAGCTCGACGTGCTCGATCGCCGCCTTGCCGAAAGCGAATATGTGGCAGGCAGCCAATACACGATCGCCGATATTGCCATTTGGCCATGGTACGGCGGCCTGGTGAAGGGCTGGAGCTACGGGGCGGCCGAATTCCTGCAGGTCGAGGACTACAAGAACGTGTTGCGCTGGGCCGACACTATCTACAGCCGGCCCGCCGTGCAGCGTGGCCGCATGGTCAACCGCCTCTCCGGCGACCCGTCGAGCCAGTTGCACGAGCGTCACGACGCCAGCGACTTCGAAACCAAAACGCAGGACAAGCTCGCGGCAGCCGAATAAGCAAGCCGATCATTCACTTGTCGCGGCAATGAACGAGGCTCCGCGGCCCTAAAGGCGGCGGAGCCTTTGCATGCTGCACGAACTCAGTTCTTGACCGTGTCTTCCAGAAAGAAGCGGCCGAGCGGGTTCTGGTGGAAGTTCTCGATATTCTTGCGCGAGACGTTGATGTAAGGGCTATAATAGAGGTCAATCCAGTTGACGTCGTCCTTGGCCATCTTCTGCAGATTTACATACATCACTTCGCGCTTCTTCGGATCGAGCTCGAGACGCGCCTTGGCGACCAGTTCCTTCACTGCCTCGTTCTTATAATTGGTCAAATAGTTGTTGTTGGAATCGTGGCCGAGGACGAAGGTGGTCTTCTGGTCCGGGTCGAGAATATCGTTGGTCCAGTAGTTGACCGAGATGTCATAGTCGCCGGCAACGAGCATATCCCATTCCTGGCTCGGGTCGACCTTCTGTAGATTGGCGGTGATGCCGGCCTTCTGTAGCTGCTGCTGGACCAAGACGGCCGTCTGTTCGTCGACTTCGTCGCCGGCACGCACCACGTAATTCAGCGTCAGGTCGGAGGCTCCGGCAGCAGCCAGCAGCTCCTTCGCCTTTGCGGGATCATAGGGCCGCTGCAGGTTGTCGGCGTAGTAATAAAGCGCACCCTTCGGAATGTAGGAATTGGCGACGGTGCCCTGGCCGAAGGTGACGGTGTCGACGATCGCCTTCTTGTCGATCGCAAGGTCCAAGGCCTGGCGAACTTCCTTCTTGCCGAGCGCGCCATGCGCGTGATTGATCAGCAGATGGTCCTCGCGTGTCGATGCGTCGATGGCGACATTCAGATTCGGATCCTTCTTCAGCTCTTCCACGCGGGAGAAGGGCACGAAAATCGCAGCGTCGAGCTCGCCGGCCTGAACGTTCAGCATGCGGGTGTTGTCATCGGGCACCGAAATCCACTCGACGCCGTCGAGCTTGACGCGGTCGGCTTCCCAGAAATTCGGGTTTTTCTTGAGGATGACGCGGTCGCCGCGCCGCCATTCGTCGACCACGAAGGCACCGGATGCGATCGGCTTCTCGCCATAAGCATCTGGTCCCAGCGATTCCATTCCCTTCTTGGAAATGACCGAGGCATTGGGGAGCGCGAGCGTCGAGAGGAAAGGCGCGGACGGGTTCTTGAGCTTGATCGTCAGCGTATGCGCGTCGGTCGCGACCGCCGTGTCGATCACTTTGTAGGAATCGCTCCAGAGCGAGGCAGGGTCGTCGCGGATGCGCAGCAGGCTGTAGGCCGCGTCTTCCGCCGTCAGCGGCGAACCGTCGGAGAATTTCGTGTCGCGGATCTTGAGCGTATAGGTCAGCCCGTCATCCGAGGCGGTCCAGCTTTCGGCCAGCCCCGGCTCCAGCTTCGTGCCTGTCTTGTCGACGCGGATCAGCACATCGTAGACATTCGAGAACACCCAATTGTCGATGTTCTGCGCGGTCTTGATCGGATCGAATGTCGTCGAATCCTCGCGGCGGCCGATGGTGAGCACACCGGCGGCCTCGGCATAGCTCGCACTCAGCGTCAGGCCAGTGAGCATGGCGGCGAGCCCGATTGATTTCCACCTGTTTGTCATCAGTTCGTTCCCTTCTTTGTTATGGCATGCGTTTGACGGATATGGATTGCGGCTCTTCCCTGCCGCCGGTGCCTTGCAGCAGCGGCTTGTCGGGATCGATGTCGGGAATGGCAGCCATCAGCGCCGCGGTGTAGGCATGCTTCGGCCGCGCGAAGACCTCATCGGAGCGGCCCTCCTCGACGATCTCGCCGCGATACATCACGACGACGCGTTGGCAGAGATTGCGCACGATCGCCAGATCATGGGCGATGAAGACCAGCGTGAGGTTCATCTTGGCGGTGAGCTGGCGGAAAAGCTCGATGATCTGCGCCTGGATGGTGACGTCGAGGGCCGCCACGCATTCGTCGGCGATAATCAGCTTCGGCTCGACGGCAAGGGCTCGGGCGATGCCGGCGCGCTGGCACTGACCGCCGCTCATGCTGCGCGGCTTGCGCTCGGCGAATTCGCGCTCGAGGCCGACGAGATCGAGCAGCTCGCCGATGCGCGCTGGGATATCGACGGCGGCGACCTTCCCTTGGACCTTCAATACCTCGGCGAGCATCTGTCCGATCGTCAGCCGCGGGTTCAGAGCATTGTAGGGGTCCTGGAACACCATCGCTGTTTCGCGCCTGAGCTTTGCAAGGCCCGCGCTCCTCTGCTGCGCGAGATCGACGCCGTCGAAGGTCACGTGACCCGAGGAAAGCGGTGTGAGGCCGAGTATTGCGCGGGCAAGCGTACTCTTGCCGCTGCCGGATTCGCCGACAATGCCGACCGTCTCGCCAGGCATGATCTGCAGACTGACGCCGGCAACGGCACTGATCGTCTTGGCACTTCCCTTGAACAGGCTGCCGCCGCCCCTGAAGCGCACATGCAGGTCGTCGATCTCGAGCAAAGCTGTGGCCCGCCGGCTTGCCTCGGCGACCCCGAGCGACGGCGCCGGCATCTCGCTTGATATCGAGGGGTGGCTGTCGATCAGGTTGATCGTATAGGGGTGCTGCGGCCGCGCGAGGATTGCCCGCTTCGGCCCCTGTTCAATGAGCTTGCCGCCGCGCATCACGGCGATGCGGTCGCAGGTCTGGGCGACGATGCCGAGATCGTGGGTGATGAGAATGATCGACAGGCCGCGCCGGTCGCGAATGTCGATGAGCAGCCGCAGGATCTGCGCCTGGATAGTGACGTCGAGCGCCGTCGTCGGTTCGTCGGCGATCAGGATCTTCGGGTTGCAGGACAGGGCGACACCGATCATCGCCCGCTGGCGCATGCCGCCGGAAAATTCATGCGGATAGCAGTCGTACTGGCGGCCGGGGTCGGGAAAGCCGACCTGCGCGAGAATTTCCACCGCCGCGGCGCGAGCCTCGCGGGCGCCGAGACCCTGATGATAGCGGATGCCCTCGGCGATCTGGTCGCCGACGCGCATCACCGGATCGAGATGGCTTGTCGGGTTCTGAAAGATCATGCCGATCTCACCGCCGCGCACCTTCAGCATCTCGCCATCGTCGACCCGCATGAGATCGCGCCCTTCGAGCAGCACGCTACCGCTTTCGATCTTCAGCAGCGAGGAGGGCAGCAGGCGCACCAGCGAGCGGCAGAACAGGCTCTTTCCCGAGCCGCTTTCGCCGACGAGACCAAGAATCTCGCCCTTGCGGAGATCGAGCGAGACCGCATCGATGAGCGTGCGCGGACCGGAATCGAGATGCGCCCTGACGGTGAGATCGCGGACTGACAGTACGGAGCCGCTCATTCATGTACTCCCAGCAATTCGCCGAGCGCGTCGCCAAGCATGCTGAAGCCAAAGGCGAGGCAGACGATGGAGAGGCCGGGAAACAGGGTGATCCACCAAGCCGTGGTGATGAAGCTCTGCCCTTCGGCGACCATGACACCCCATTCGGCGATCGGCGGCTGGACGCCGAGGCCGAGATAGCTGACGGCCGCACCGCTCAGCAGCACCAATGTCGCATCGGACATGGAAAAGACGATCGAGCCGGCGATCGCGTTCGGCAGCAAATGGCGGAACATGATACGCGGGCGGCTGAAGCCGAGGCTGACGGCAGCAACGGCATAGTCGCTGCTTTTCAGCACCAGCATCTGCGCCCGGATGAGCCGCGCATAGGAAACCCAGCCGACCAGCGCCATGGCGATATAGAAGCTGCCGAGGCCCGGGCCGAGGATCGCGATGATCGACAGCATCAGCACGAGAAAGGGAAAGGCAAGAATGATATCGACCAGACGCATGAACAGCGCGTCGACGACGCCGCCGAAAAAACCGGCGATCGTGCCGACCGTCGTGCCGATCAGAAAGGGGAAGAGGACGCCGATCAGCGCCATCTGCAGATCGATGCGCGCACCCCAGATGACGCGGGAAAGGATGTCACGGCCGAAATTGTCGGTGCCGAAGGGGTGAAGCAGCGAAGGCGCCTGCAGGCGCACCTCGGCATTCTGCATGATCGGGTCATAGGGCGCGATAAGAGGCGCGCCAAGCGCCAGCAGGATGAAGAACAGCAGCACGCCGGCGCTAACGGCAAACATCGGCCGCCGGCCGAGAAGGCGGCGCCAGCCAGGGGACGCGGGTGCTGTCGCCTCGATGCTCATAGCTTCACCCTCGGATCGACGGCAACGGTGACGATGTCGGCGATGAAGTTGATCAGCACGGTGGCGCAGGCAAAGACCATGGCGACGCCCTGCACCACCATATAGTCACGCGAAAAGATCGCCCTGACGAGGAGCTGCCCCATGCCGGGCAGCGCAAAGACGCTCTCGACCACAACCGTGCCGCCGATCAGCCAGCCAATGTTGACGGCGAGCAGGTTGATCGTCGGCACCAGCGAATTCGGCAGCACGTGCCGCCAGAAGACGATGCCTTCGGGCATGCCGCGGGCGCGCGCCGCCGTCGCGACATCCGATTTCAGTGCGTCGATCATTGCCGCCCGCAGGCTGCGCGTCAGGACGGTCGACAGCGCCAGCGCCACCGTCAGGCTCGGCAGCACCAGATGCGAAAGCTTGTCACCGATGGTTGCGCCATAGCCTGAAACCGGCAGCAGGCCGAACTCCACGCTGAATAGGATGATCAGCATCAGTCCCAGCCAGAAAGGCGGAAAACCGATACCGAAGGTCGAGACGATGCGCACCGCATGGTCGGCCGCACCGCCCGCATTGCGCGCGGCGATCGCCGCCATCGGTACCGCGATCAGCACCGAAAGGACGACGCTTGCGGCAACGAGCGCCAGCGTCGGCTCGATGCGTGTCCCGATCAGTTTCAGCACGTCGATCTTGTAGAGGATCGATTTGCCCATCTCGCCATTGGCAAGGTTCTTGAGAAAATAGACATATTGCAGCCACATCGGCTGGTCGAGGCCGTATTGGGCACGGATATTGGCAAGTGCCTCCGGCGTCGCCCGCGTGCCGAGGATATTGCGTGCGGGATCGCCAGGGATCAGCCGAACCAGAATGAAGGTGATGACGCTGATGCCGAAAATGACCGGCAGGAACTGCAGCGGTCGGGTCAGAACGAATTTATAGCGATGCATGACGGCGCTCGCCCCTCTGTCTTCGTCCGGTTTGAGCCGCTTTCATTTGCATCAGGCTGCCTTGTGCCGGTCGAGGAAATCGAGAAGCGCCGGATAATAGTCCGCTGGGTTCTCGTAGAAGGGCATGTGGCTGGCATTGGCGAACACCCGTAGCTCGGCATTCGGCAGCGCCAGCTTCATCCTGAGCGCGCAGGCCGGCGTCAGCTCATCATGCTCTCCCGTGGTGATCAGCACGGGCAGCGTCAGCCGCGGCAGATCCGGGATGCGGTTCCAGTTCTTGAGGTTGCCGATGTAAAGAAACTCGTTCGGGCCCTGCATCGTCGCATAAGGCGCCATGTTCCAGTCGTCGAGCGATCGGCGTATCGGCGCCGGCCATTCGGCCAGGCGGCAGACATGGCGGTAGTTGAGGATAGTGATGGCGGCGAGATATTCGGGATGATCGTACGTGCCCTGCGCCTCGTGCTTCTGCATCATCGACACTGTTTCGGGTCCGAGCGCTGCGCGCAATCGTTCCAATTCCGAGATTAGATGCGGCATGTCGGCGACGGTATCCTCGAGGATCAGCGTCTTGAGGTTTTCGGGATAGGTCAGCGCATAGTCGATCGCCAGCCACCCGCCCCAGGAATGGCCGAGCATGTGGACCTTTCCGAGCCCGAGCGCCTTGCGCACCGTTTCGGTCTCCTCGACATAGCGGCCGATCGTCCAGAGCGACAGATCGTCCGGCCGGTCGGAGGCGCCGGTGCCGAGCTGGTCGAAGGCGACGACGCGGTAGCCTTTGTCGATCAGGCAGGAATGCGCCTCGCGCAGGTAATCACAGGGTAGACCCGGACCGCCGTTCAGGCAGAACACCGTCTCGTCCCCGGTCCCGAAGCTGTAGGCAACCACGCGATAGCCACCGACATCGATCTCAAATCGCGCGTCCGGCTGTATTTCACGCCACATTGATTGCTCCAGCAGAAAATACCCCTTGCTCAATATTTGGGCGTGGTTAATTTTTAGCGTAAATCGCGTTCGGTGCCAGCTATAAGAAGTGATAGGGTAGGGCGCCACGCCGAAACCGGGAGCAGCCCATGCTTGACGACATCGGAACGATCAGACGGCAGTTTACAGCGCATGAAACGCTGGACGGCCGGATCGACCAGGCCTTCGAGGCGATGAAGCAGCTGGGCTTCGAGGCTCTGATCTACGACTATACGCCGGTGCCCTACGACCTCGACGGCGCGATCATGATCCCGTCGCTGCTGAAGCTCCGGAACATCGCCGACGACATGCACGACTACTGGTTCGATCGCGGTTATTTCCGCATCGACCCGGTCCAGCAGGTGGCGCTGCGCAGCAGCGCGCCGTTCTTCTGGAATTACGACACGAATGCCGACACGCTGATCAACCGCTTCATGAGCGATGACACCGCACCGGTGACGCGCTATCTGCGCGAACGCGACATGTCGACCGGTGTCACCGTGCCGGTCCATATGCCGGGAGGCGATTATGCGACGGTCACCGGCATCCGTTTCCGCGGCGACCGCGATTTCGAACGGCATGCGTTGCGCGCTATCGCTGACTTCAACCTGCTGGCCCACGTCTTCCATGAGACCGCCTATTCGCTTTTCGACAGGAAGGCTCGCAGCGTCGGCACCATCCGCCTGACCGAGCGGGAGCGCGAATGCCTGCGCCATTCGGCGGAAGGCTATTCCGCCAAGGAAATCTCGCGCATCATCGGCCGTTCCGTCCCCACCGTGGTCATGCATCTCAACGCCGCCGCCAAGAAACTCGGCGCCCGCAACCGTACGCAGGCCGTCGTCCGCGCCACCCATTACCGCCTGCTCGATGAGCATGGCCGATCATTGTCATCCTATAACTTATGATAGCTGCCTTCGCCGCTGCCGCCGCGTTATGGTTTCCAAACTTCCGAGGAATGGAGATGTCGGTGGCCGAAGTCGCAACAAGTGAAGCCTATCTGCCCTTTCGCGATTATCGCACCTGGTACCGCGTCACCGGTTCGCTGGAAAGCGACAAGCTGCCTCTCGTCGTTGCTCATGGGGGCCCCGGCTGCACGCATGACTACGTCGATTCCTTCAAGGAAATCAGCGCCCTTGACGGCCGCCCGGTCATCCACTACGACCAGCTCGGCAACGGCAATTCCACCCGCCTTCCGGACAAAGGCCCGGATTTCTGGACGGTCGGCCTCTTTCTCGAAGAGCTCGACGCGCTGCTTGCCCATCTCGGCATCCAGCATCGTTACGCCTTCCTCGGCCAATCCTGGGGCGGCATGCTCGGCGCCGAACATGCGGTGCGCCGGCCGCAGGGCCTGAAGGCGCTTGTCATCGCCAACTCGCCGGCCAACATGCACACTTGGGTTGCCGAAGCCAATCGGCTGCGCCAGGAATTGCCGAACGAAGTGCAGGACACGCTGCTGAAGCACGAACGGGCGGGAAGCCTCACCGATCCGGACTATATCGCCGCCTCCCGCGTCTTCTATGATCGCCATGTCTGCCGCGTCGTTCCATGGCCGCCCGAAGTGGCGCGCACCTTTGCCATCATGGACGAAGACAATACCGTCTATCGCAACATGAACGGCCCGACGGAATTCCACGTCATCGGGACGATGAAGGATTGGACGATTGAAGACAGGCTCGACCGCATCGACGCACCGACGCTGCTGATCTCGGGCAAATATGACGAGGCGACGCCCCTGGTCGTCAGGCCCTATCTCGAACGCGTCCCCGGCTGCGAATGGGTGCTCTTCGAAAACTCCAGCCACATGCCGCATGTCGAGGAAAAGCAGCTTTGCCTGGCGACCGTTTCCCGT
Source organism: Rhizobium atlanticum (assembly GCF_030182485.1). Classification (NCBI taxonomy): domain Bacteria; kingdom Pseudomonadati; phylum Pseudomonadota; class Alphaproteobacteria; order Hyphomicrobiales; family Rhizobiaceae; genus Rhizobium; species Rhizobium atlanticum. Next base: position 365,354 of record NZ_JAQJCJ010000003.1, on the reverse strand, counting down.
TTCCTCTCGCGGTACGACTGACGCATACGCCGGTCCGTCACGATTGGCGGACCAGCCATTTCTTGGCGACCCGGCAGGCCATCGTATAGGCCGGATCGAAGACGTTGCCGACATCGTAACGCACCACCTGACCCAGCAGATGGCTGGCCGCCGTCCGGTCAAGGCCGTAATCCGAGGCCAGCCAATTCAACATTTCGCTCGTCGCGTGCTGAAGTGCCTGATCGAGGGGCCGGGCATTACCGATGGTGAAGATGTCTTCAGCGGTTTCTCCGCGTGGCCAGACCAGCCCGGCCTTCTTTTCCACCGTCAGCCGCACCCTGACTTCGAAAGTGGTCTCGACGCCGGTGCCGACGATCTCGCCATCTCCCTGCACGGCATGGCAGTCACCCAAAAAGAAAAGGGCGCCCGGCGCCGATACGGGCAATCGAACGGTCGTGCCCGGACCGAACAGGCGATAATCCATGTTGCCGCCATATTCGCCGCTGGTCGCTGTCGAGATCGCCTGGCCGAGGCTGGGCGCAACGCCGAAACAGCCGATCATCGGCGAAAGAGGCAGAACGAAATTATCGAGGCCGGAGACCGGCTCGGACAATCGGACCGTCAGTGCTTCGCGGTCGATCGCCCAGATCGCCATATCGCGCGGCGGCAGGTCGCGAACCGTCTCGGGATCGATGACATTGGCCGCGACGATGCTGCGCGTAAAACCAGTGTCCCTTGTCGGGATCATGCTGATGATCTCGACCTTCAGCGCATCTCCGGGCTCCGCGCCTTCCACGAAGATCGGGCCGTTCATCGGGTTGGGACCGGATGTTCGCCGGATGCCGTCCTTGTCATAGCCGATGGCGTCGACCGTCTCCGTGACCACGGTATCGCCGTCAGCGACACGCAAGGCGGGCGGAAGAGAGCCGATGACATTGTAAAAAGTCGTCGGAATGAAGCGGTGAGTGGTCATGAGAATACGGCTCTCGCTTGTTTCGAATACCATCAGCTCGCGGCTGGGCCGCCCGGCTGAGTAGCGAGACTAGATCAGAGATGATGTGGGAAGCCAATATCCCGAAATCGCTCGAGTAACCCCGCATCGATTTGGCGATCGTGACCCGACGTCTCCTGCCGCGAAACGGTCGGCTGATCTTCCTTTCATTCTCCGAATGCTATATGTAGGTAAGTGCCTACATCGGAGGTGGATTATGAGCGTGACACGTCTTTCCAGCCGCGAACTAAATCACGACGTGAGCAGGGCAAAGAAGGCGGCGCAAAATGGTCCGGTCATCATCACGGATCGCGGGAAGCCATCCCACGTGTTGATGACCTATGACGAATTCGAGCGGCTAACCGGCAAGCCTCGCAGTCTCGTCGATGCTCTCTCCATGCCAGGCCTCTCGAATATCGATTTCGACCTGCCTCGTGTTGAGATCGCCCCCCGAGGAATCGATCTATCTTGAAATATCTGCTGGACACCAATGTTGTTTCCGAACTTCGCAAGGTCGGAGACGGCAAGGCCGATGCCAATGTGGCCGCATGGGCTGGAGCGCAAGATGCAACAGGCCTATGCATCTCCGCCATGACGATCCTGGAATTGGAACGTGGAATACTCGGCGTACAGCGCCGCGATGCGGCGCAAGGCGCTCGTCTGCGTGCGTGGCTGGAAAATCTGGTTCGACCAGCATTCGCCGACCGTATCCTATCGATCGACGATGCGGTCGCGACCCGCTGCGCGCATCTGCATGTTCCAGACCGGCGCAATGAAGCCGATGCCTTGGTTGCCGCGACCGCCCTGGTTCACGGCCTGACCGTCGTTACCCGCAATGTCCGGGATTTCGAAGGCATGGGCATTATCGTGCTGGATCCGTGGCAAGATTGATCTCCCTGCCGAAACGCAGAAGTGGCGCCCGTTTCTTTGCGCCGTGTCACGGCAGTTGATGTATGGTCACGTTCGGAACGACGTCTCGCGCGATTTCGCAGAGATGCCAATGGTGGGTAAGGTAGATAACCTGTCCGACCTTTGCCATTTCGCCGAGCAGGCGGAAAACCTCTTCGGAGCGGGGATTGTCGAAGCTCTCCATGATGTCGTCAGCGACGAAGGGTACCGGCCGGCGAAACGCTGCGAATTCCTCGTAACCTGCCAGCCGCAGCGCGAGGTAGAGCTGGAACTGAGTGCCGGTCGACATCGCGTCCGCAAGCTTCGAACCACCGTCGCGCGACACGCCGATCAATATCTCCTTATCCCGATCGGGCTGGGTCGTCAGGCCGGAATAATTGCCGCCGGTGATCAGGCGAAAGGCCTCCGATGCGCGGTTCATCATCGAGCTGCGATGTTTTTCGCGATAGATATGCAGTGCCTGTTCGGCCGCGAGCATGCCGGCGCGCAGCGCCAGATGCCGCACGGCCAGTTCCTCAATTTCAAGGAAAATGGTTCGGCGCTTGGCCTCGATCCGGGCCACGGCGTCGTCTCCGCCGACGGCCTCGAGCTTCTGCCGCGCCAGCGACACGTCGGAATAGAGAAGCTTCGCACGCTCGGTGAGATCCTCGATCCGGGCGCCAAGCTCCATGGCGTCGCGCTCGACCGCAGCGGCGTCGACACCGTCAAGGCGCCGTTCGGCTTCGGAAAAACTCGCAGCGCGCAATGCCTCGGTGATCTGGCGGCGTAAGGTGGCGACCCGCTCTTCCAGCCGGTCCCGCTCTCGGGACTGGTTCAGCAATACTTCCACCGAAGCAAGCGAGTCTGCGGCGAAATAGCCGGTCAATTCGTCCTTGCGGGCATTGTGAACGGCCAGTTCCTCCTCCAGCGCACGCCGTTTTTCCAATTGTCTTTCGAGATCCGCCTGCCGGTCTGCCCGAAGCTGAGCCGCATGCCGTGCCGCCTCATGACGTTCCACAAGCGCGTTTGCGGATGCGAGCGTATCCACGGCCGGCTGGCTGAGACCGCAGTCTCTGAGAAGACCGGCGATATGCTCGCGAAATTGCTGCTGGTCGCGCTCCATCGCGGCAACACGAGTTGCGAGGTCATCTCTTTCCTTGAGGATGGAGGGCAGTGCAGCGAGCGCATTCAGCATTGCTCGGACGGCCGCCATCGAACCGGCTTTGTCGGCAAACCAGGTTCGCGACAGCGCCTCCGCCCATTCCCGCTCCCAGGCCGCCATGGCGGCTTCCGCCTCCTGCTGGTCGCGCTGTCGTTCCCTGAGATCGTGGCTGAGGTCACCGACCGCCTTTTCGTGCGCCTGCCGCGCCGCCCGCTCGGCTCTGCTGGCGGCGAGTATATCATTTGCAGCCTGCATCAGCTCGGCGACCGGTCGCTGGTCTGCGTCATCAAGACCGGCTTCTGCAAGGCTCTCCGCAAGCGTTGCGGCATGCCTATCCAGTTCGATGCGAAGCGCGTGCACCGTGTCTTCTGCGTGCTGCAGATCGTCCCAGGCGGCCAGCGCCGCGGCTCGCTTGGTGCTCCAAGTGTCGAGTGCAGCCACGCGCGCCGCGGCTTCGGCGTCATATTCGATGTTTTCAGGCAGCAGATCACCGATGCGCTCGGCAAGCGCATCATGTTCGGCGCGCGCTTCGCCAAGCAGTTCCCTTTGCCGCTCGATCATTGCTGCCGTTGCCGCTTCCGCTTGGCGGAGTTGGCGCAGCTCGGCCAATTCCTGCGCCCGCGACAGCCGGCCGGCGGATACCGCGTCGTCCTGCCGCATCCGCTCCTCGAAAATCCGAGCCGTGGCGGCATTCAGACTGGTGAGATGCGCCTGCCAGGCGGCATCGCGTTCATCGCGCAGCCGCGCGGCCTCGGTATCGTCGATCGAACCGCCGGCGACGAAGGCCGCGATCCGGGCTTTGGTCAGCGCCTGTTCGGTGCCGAGATCGCGCAGCCTTCCCTCGTGATCGCCAATCCGCTTGTCGATAGCAGTCGCTTGGCCACGCCAGGCTTCGATCTGTCGAGGCTCTGCCGCGGCCGTCCGCTGCAGAGCGACGGCGTTGCCGCTCCAGGGTGCGAGCTGTTCAAACTGGTTCTCCTGCGTTCGCTTCGCCTGGACAAGTGTCCGTTCTTCCATGGTAAGCCGCAAGGGGAGATCAGATCCCGCCAGCCGGCTCAGGGCGATCTCGATGCGGCCGAAACGCGCAGGATCAAGGAGCCCAGATCCATGCCGCGAGCCGCCTTCCCTGTTCAGCCTTTCGAGATTCTCCCGCGCTCGCAACAGTTCCCGATCAGCGGCTGCCAGTTTCGCCTCGACGCCGGAACGCCGTTCGATAAGATCGCGGATGATGCCGATCAGCGAAGCGGGAAGCAGCAGCGCCTCGGGTTTCGCATGGCCCGGCTGTTCGAGATCGGCCAGCAGTCGGACCAACTCACCCTCCTGTTCGGCCAGCGCCAGCCGGCGCTTCGGCAGATCGCTCTCTGCCGCAAGATAGCGCGCCCGACCCTGATCCAGCAGGTCCATATGCGCGGTGACTGCCAGCGCCTTGTCGTCGATCGCGATCGCCTCGATCTCATCCGCAAGCTGGCGCAGCGTGCGGTCGGCGGTCTCGACAAGCGCCTGCAGCCGCGTCTCGTCGCGCGAAAGCTGCGGCAGGAGCGCGAACCATTCGGACGGCGGCCGCGGCAGATCGCTCATGGCGGCTACATCTGCATCCAGCCGCCGGAGCTCTAGGGCCGCGGGTAGGGCGCCGAGAAGGCGCGTCAGCTCCTGATGCCGGGTCTTGGCCTCGGCCAGTTCCCGCGTGGTTTTGCCATAGGCAGCGTCGGCCTGCTCATAAGTCGATTTCAGGGCCGAATAGGTGGAGGCAAGCGTGTCGATGGCATTGCGCTCGGCCTTGAGCGCTTCGAGCGAACGCTTGAGTTCCGCGAGCCTGGTGCTCGACGACCGCTTCTTGTAGATCGCGTTGGCTTCGTCGGCTGCGGTCACCAGCGAACGGCTCAGGCCTGCCAGGCCTGAGCTGGCCGAGAACAGCAATTCGCCGAGTTCGCCCTTGCTTTGTATGATGGCGTTGCCGCCTTCCTTGAGCGACTGATCGTCGAGCGAGAACATGGTGCGATAGGCCTCGCGACCGACGCCGCCAAGCGCGCCGGCCAGGAGCGCCTCGTTCACAGCTTGTCCCCGATCATCGACGAGGCTGCCGGTCCGCAGCTTGAGCCGCGCCAGCTCGTATTCCCAGCCACCAAATTCCAGCCGCGCACCGACCTTCATCGTATTGTAGGGATGCAGGAAATTATAGGTGCTGCGCTCACCAATGCCGTAGAGCAGATCAAGATAGGCGGCGAAGGTGGTCGACTTGCCCGCTTCGTTCAGGCCATAAACGATGTGCAAGTCCGGCGAACCTTGACGGGCCGCCCCGAAATCGATGGAGTGATCGGTGAACTTGCCATAGCGGGTGAGGTCGAGGCGGCGCAGACGCATCAGCTGTCTCCCCGATCCACCGCCTTCATCCGGGCGGCGATGTCCTCGGCGCCATCGGCGAGAAGGCTGTCGATGAAGCGTTCAAAACCCGCCTCGTTCTGGCCGGCAAATGCCCGGCTCTCGGGCGGCAGGTCGGCAAGCAGGTCCCGGACCATCTCCCTGACCTCGTCGCGAAATCCGCTGCGGGTGATGACCTCGTCCCGCATCAGCGCCCCGAGTTCGATGACGGGATCGGCGGCGGACGCGTCTGCGGGGATCGAGGGCGCTTCGAAGGCGAGTTCCAGCTTCTCGATCCAGGTGCGGCCGATCGCGTCGCTGCGCCGCTCGGCTTCGGCCTGCATGAGGTCGACATCGCGCCGCAGCTGCCAGGAGAGCGGCGTGCGGCCGGAAAGCCTGAGGCGTGCGACAAGATGCGGCGAAGCCGTGCGGTCGCGCTGCGCCATCAGGGCCGTCTCGACCATCATGGCTGCCTCACGCCAATCATCGACACCCGTGAGGTCGACATTGACGCGCTCGAACTGCGCGATGCTGGTACGCCGCTCCTCGACCGTCACGGTCCGGTCGTCGGCCACGGTCACCAGCGACACGGTCTTGATGCCCGCTTCATTGATGTCGCGGCCCTGCGGCATGCCGGGCATGATGACCGTCGCCGTGCCGGGATAATGGCTGCGCTGGTGGAGATGCCCGAGCGCCCAGTAGTCGAAACCCGAGGCATGCAGGTCGAGCACGTTGCAGGGCGCATAGACATCATGTCCGGCCGATCCGGCCAGACTCGTATGCATGATGCCGATATTGACGGCATCCGCTACCGGCGGCTTGAATTTCGGCAGCAGCGGGTCCGGGGCTTGCGGCTTGGCGAAGCTCAGACCGTGGATTGCGACCGACAAGCTGCCCTTGGTGGTCTCGACGGTCTCGGCATGGCCGCCGAAGATCTTCACCGTATCAGGCATCACCAGTTCCCGAGCGATCTTCGACATGGCATCGTGATTGCCGCGGATCTTGAAGACGACAATGCCCGCCCGGTGCAGCCGCTCCAGCTGACTCGCTAGGAAGCGCGCCGTCTTCATCGACGTCTGCTCCCCGTCATAGAGATCGCCGGCGATGACAAGCGCGTCGACCTGCTCCTCAAGGCAAAGATCGACGATCGCGACCAGCGTCTGTCGGCTGGCGTCACTGACAAGCTCGGCCAGCTCTGCATTGCGAAGTGCGAGAGAGCGCAAGGGAGAGTCGAGATGGAGATCGGCAGTGTGGACGAAACGATAGGCCATGAATGCAAGAATGGTGTTGCGATAGAGTGATCCAGCAGGCGCCGTCTGACAAATAAACGGACGTTATCGCCCGTTAGCTAAAACATGAGACCATGCCACGAATATTCAGAGCATGGCGGCAGCGTCCTGGCGAGTGAAATGGGCCGGCGGAGCTGGCCCATCCACAATCAATGCTGCTCTATCGGACTGGCCGCCGACTCAAAAGGTACGGATGGGAACGCGTGAGGGTCGGCTTGACATCAGGGCCGCAGCGGTCTTTGATGCAGGGCATTCACCAGGGGTGTCCCGGCAAGGGGCTGAGATTCTGCTGAACAATACGGCTTTGCCTGTTGTGGCGCAGTGACCCGTTGAACCTGATCCAGTTCATACTGGCGTAGGGACGGTGCAGACGCTGCGGCTATCGGGCGGATTTCGCTTTGTCGCATGAGGCGTCTTTCCATCATTCCAACACTGGAACTGGGTCTCCAAACGTCAAACCTTGGAGCCTCACCCATGAATATTGTCGCACCCAAGCTTACTCCGGTCGTCACCACCGGCCCGCTTCCGGCCTCGACCAAGATCGCCAAGCCCGGAACGCTCTATCCTGATCTGCGCGTGCCGATGCGCGAAATCAGCCTTCACCCGACCTCCGGTGAACCGCCGGTAACGGTCTATGATTCCTCCGGTCCCTATACCGACCCGGCACATACGGTCTCGATCGACGCCGGGCTGCCGCGTCTGCGCGAGAACTGGATCAGAGCGCGCGGCGATGTCGAAGCCTATGTAGGCCGGGTGGTGAAGCCTGAAGATAATGGTTTTGTCACCGGCGAGCGGCTGACGCCGGAATTCCCTATTCGCAACACGCCGCTGAAGGCAAAAGCGGGCCGCGCCGTAACCCAGCTCGCCTATGCGCGTGCCGGCATCATCACGCCGGAAATGGAGTTCATCGCCATCCGCGAAAACCTCGGCCGGCAGGCCGCGAAGGAGGCGCTCGGGCGCGACGGCGAGAGCTTTGGCGCTGATATTCCCGATTTCGTGACGGCCGAATTCGTGCGGCGGGAGGTCGCGGCGGGCCGCGCGATCATTCCGGCCAACATCAACCACCCGGAAACCGAACCGATGATCATCGGCCGGAATTTCCTGGTGAAGATCAACGCCAATATCGGCAACTCGGCCGTCACCTCGTCGATGGCGGAAGAAGTGGAAAAGATGGTCTGGGCGATCCGCTGGGGCGCCGACACGGTGATGGACCTCTCCACCGGCCGCAACATTCACAACATCCGCGAATGGATCATTCGCAATTCGCCGGTTCCGATCGGAACGGTGCCTCTCTACCAGGCGCTTGAAAAGGTGAACGGCATTGCAGAGGATCTCACCTGGGAAGTCTATCGCGATACGCTGATCGAACAGGCCGAGCAGGGCGTCGATTATTTCACCATCCATGCGGGCGTGCGGCTTGCCTATATCCCGCTCACCGTCAATCGTGTCACCGGGATCGTCTCACGCGGCGGCTCGATCATGGCCAAGTGGTGTCTGCATCACCACAAGGAGAGCTTCCTCTACGAGCATTTCGAGGAAATCTGCGACATCTGCCGTGCCTATGACGTCTCCTTCTCGCTTGGAGACGGCCTTCGCCCCGGCTCGATCGCCGATGCCAATGACGCTGCGCAATTTGCCGAGCTCGAAACCCTCGGCGAACTGACCAAGATTGCCTGGGCCAGGGATTGCCAGGTGATGATCGAAGGTCCTGGCCACGTGCCGATGCACAAGATCAAGGAGAATATGGACAAGCAGCTCAGGGTCTGCGGCGAGGCTCCCTTCTATACGCTCGGACCGCTGACCACCGACATTGCGCCGGGCTATGATCACATCACCTCCGGCATCGGAGCCGCGATGATCGGCTGGTTCGGCACGGCCATGCTCTGCTACGTCACGCCGAAGGAGCATCTGGGCCTGCCCGACCGCACCGACGTCAAGACCGGTGTCATCACCTACAAGATTGCCGCGCATGCCGCCGACCTCGCCAAGGGCCATCCGGCCGCCCGCATCCGTGACGATGCGCTGTCGCGGGCGCGGTTCGAATTCCGCTGGGAAGACCAGTTCAACCTCTCCCTCGACCCGGATACGGCGCGTTCCTTCCATGACGAGACCCTGCCGAAGGAGGCCCACAAGGTGGCGCATTTCTGTTCGATGTGCGGCCCGAAATTCTGTTCCATGCGCATTTCCCACGATATTCGCGCCGAGGCGCAGAAAGAAGGACTGGAAGCCATGGCCGCCAGGTATCGCGATGGCGGCGACCTCTACATGCCGGTCGCCGACGCTGCGAAAACGCTTGCCGGAGAATGACGATGCATGTTCTCGTCAAGGGGGCCGGCGTTGCCGGCCTCACCGTTGCCTGGCAGCTCCATCGGCACGGATTCCGGGTCAGCGTCGCTGAGCAAGCCGACCAGGTCGGCGCCGGTGCTTCCGGCTTTGCCGGCGGCATGCTGGCTCCATGGTGCGAAAGGGAAAGCGCAGACGAGCCGGTCCTGGCGCTCGGCCGTCTTGCCGCCGATTGGTGGGAGGCAGCGCTGCCCGGCCATGTCAATCGCCGGGGGACGCTTGTGGTGGCGGCCGGGCGAGATGCCGGCGAACTCGACCGCTTTTGCCGCCGGACAAGCGGATGGGAATGGCTGGACGAGCCGGCGATCGCGACGCTTGAACCGGATCTCGCCGGCCGCTTCCGCAGGGCATTGTTCTTCCGGCAGGAAGCGCATCTCGATCCGCGGCAGGCGCTCTCCGGTCTCGCCGCCGGACTTGAGGAAGCCCGCATGCGCCTCACATTCGGCGTCAGGGGCGATGCCGACCTTGCCCCCTACGATCGCGTGATCGACTGCACCGGGGCTGCCCAGATCGGCCGTCTGCCCGGATTGCGCGGCGTTCGCGGAGAGATGCTTTGCGTCGAAACGAACGAGGTCACTCTCTCCCGTCCCGTTCGCCTGCTGCATCCGCGCCACCCGATCTATATCGTGCCACGCCAGCGAAATCGTTTCATGATCGGGGCGACGATGATCGAAAGCAACGACATCGGCCCGATTACCGCGCGTTCGCTGATGGAGTTGCTGAATGCCGCCTATGCCGTCAATCCTGCCTTCGGCGAGGCACGGGTTACCGAGACCGGCGCGGGCGTGCGGCCGGCCTATCCCGACAATCTGCCGCGGGTGACGCAGGAGGGGCGCATCTTCCATGTCAATGGCCTCTACCGTCACGGCTTTCTGCTGGCGCCGGCCATGGCAGGGGAGGTGGCGCGGCTTCTTCTTGGAAAAGACAAGCACTCGGAAAGGAGGGCATCATGACCTTCATCATCAACGGCGAGGAACAGGAGGTCGCAGCCGCGACGCTCGCGGATCTTCTTCTCGCTCTCGACTACGAAGGCGAATGGCTGGCAACCGCAGTGAACGGCGAGCTGGTGCACCGCGAGGACCGCGCCGATTTCAGGCTCGGCGAACGCGACCGCATCGAAATTCTCTCACCCATGCAAGGAGGCTGAGATGCTGAAACTTTATGATGTTGAAGTCCGCTCCCGACTGCTGCTCGGCACCGCCCGTTATCCGTCTCCAGCTATCCTTGCCGAGGCGGTCAAGCGCTCGAAGACCGAGATCGTCACCGTTTCGCTTCGCCGCGAAGCCATCGGCGGCAAAGCGGGCGGCGCCTTCTTCGACCTGATCCGCGAGCTTGGCGTGCATGTGCTGCCGAATACGGCCGGATGTCACAGCGTGCAGGAGGCCGTGCTGACGGCGAAGATGGCGCGCGACGTCTTCCGCACCGACTGGATCAAGCTCGAAGTTATCGGACATCACGATACGCTGCAGCCTGACGTCTTCGGCCTTGTCGAGGCGGCCCGCATCCTGACCGGCGAGGGCTTTCAGGTCTTCCCCTATACCACCGATGACCTTGTCGTCGCCGAAAGGCTGCTGGAAGCCGGCTGCCGCGTCCTGATGCCCTGGTGCGCGCCGATCGGTTCCGCTCAGGGGCCGCTGAACCCGATGGCGCTGCGAGCGTTCCGGGCGCACTTTCCGGATGTGCCGCTGATCATCGATGCCGGCATCGGCCGCCCGTCTCACGCCGCCACCGTCATGGAGTACGGTTATGATGCCGTCCTTCTCAACACCGCCGTTGCCGGCGCCGGAGATCCCGCCAGCATTGCCGAGGCGTTCGCGCTTGCGATCGATGCCGGCCGCCTGGCGTATGCCGCCGTACCGCTGGAGCCACGCGATATCGCCGTCCCATCCACTCCCGTCATCGGCAAGGCAGTCTTCTCATGAACTTAGACCCCTTCTATCTCATCGTCGACAGCGCCGAATGGGTCGAGCGTCTCGTGCCACTCGGCGTCAAACTCGTCCAGCTGCGCATCAAGGATTGCCCGGACTCCGTGCTTCGCGAGCAGATCCGGCGATCGAAGGCTGCCTGCGCGGCAGCGGCTTGCCAATTGGTCGTCAACGACTACTGGAAACTTGCCATCGATGAAGGATGCGATTTCGTTCATCTCGGCCAGGAAGACCTGATGGCCGCCGACAGGAATGCCATTCGCCGCGCCGGCCTGAGGCTCGGCCTATCCACCCACGACATATCGGAGCTGGAGACGGCGCTGGCGGCCGAGCCGGATTATGTTGCGCTCGGGCCGGTCTGGCCCACGATCCTCAAACAGATGAAATGGGCGCCGCAAGGCGTGGAACGTCTTTCCGACTGGCGCCAGCGTGTCGGCGCGATACCGCTCGTCGCCATCGGCGGGATCACCGCCGAACGCGCGCCGCTGGTATTGGAAAAAGGCGCCGACAGTGCTGCCGTGGTCACCGATATCACCCGCAACGCGGATCCCGAGGCCCGCACGCGACAGTGGCTGGCCGCGACCGCGCCGTGGCGGCGCGCGAATGAGGTATCACCGGTGGCCTCTTGATACTGAAGCCGCAGAAGCGCGTGGAGACGGAAGCGGGTCGACGGCACAGTCAGGCACAGGCCGTTGCCGGCCGAGCCTTTCGATCACACCTGAGTCGCCACTAACATACCCTTGATAGCAGCGAAGAGCACTTTGCTACGCCTCGTTTGTAAGCGACATAAATTATTCAGGGAGCGACGGCCGAACTATTTAAAGTTAATCCTAAATTAGCGACTCGCGCGAATTCTTCGGGTTATCTGAGCTGTATAGCCCGCCCTAGAGTACTGGAGAATTGTATGAAACGCCCCACCGTCAAACAGACCCTTATTGCCGTTTTGTCTGTTATCTGTGCCTTCCTGATTGCCCTATCGTATAATTCCCTCAGTACAATCTCGACACTGAATGACAGCGCTCAGCAGATTGGCGGCTTCTGGATGAAGCGGATGATCACTGCCAGAGATATCAAAGGCAACTTCTCTGATCTGAAGCTCGCCTATGCGCGCTACCTGTTGGAGGCGTCGCCGGAGAAGCGGGCCGCCGAGGCGAAGCTGATCGACGAGACGAAAGCCGCAGTCGAGCGGGCAATCCAAGAGTATGTGGCGGGCGTCCGAACGGAGAAAGGTCGCGAGCTGATCAATGACGTCAAGTCAGGGCTCAAGAAATATAGTGAGCTCGCCGCGCAAATGGTCCAACTGCAGGACAACGGCAAGACCGCCGAGGCGGGCAGTCTCTTTCGGCAGAACATGGAGGCACAATCTGATCTGGTGAGCCAGGAGATTGCGGACTTGGTGGCCTTCATTCTCGGACAGACCGAAACATATGTGACCACAAGCAATGCAACCGCGGGCAACGCGTTCACGACCACGGCATTGATTGCCACCCTTTCTATTCTGGTCACCTCTGCCGGAGCGCTCTTTGCCGTCTTCGGCATCGCCAATCCGATCCGCCGAATTGCCTCTGCCATGACGATCCTCTCCGACGGAGATCTGCAAAGCGAAATTCCCTACGCTGGGCGTGGCGACGAGATCGGGGCAATGGCGGGAGCAGTGGAGGTGTTTCGACAGAACGCCATCAATGTTCTTCGACTGGAGCAGGAAGCAACGGCATCGCGAAGCCAGTCGGAGGCGACGCGCGCTGCCGCACAGGAGCGCGCCGAACGGGAAGCGCAGCAGTTGCGCTTTGCGACAACGACGCTTGGCGATGGATTGAGACGCCTTGCGGGCGGTGACGTTTCTTTCCAGTTGGCGGAGCCGTTCGCTCCGGAATACGAGGCGCTGCGTGGGGATTTCAATGCTTCGCTTCGACAACTCGGCACAACCATTGGTGCTGTACTGCAGACGGTGCACAGCATCGACAACGGAACATGCGAAATCGCGTCCGGTGCGCAAGATCTCTCCAAGCGGACCGAACAGCAGGCAGCTTCCCTGGAGGAAACTGCGGCAGCCCTCGATGAGATTACCGCCAATGTGACGACTGCCTCGAAGAGAACCGAGGAGGCTCGCACTGTCGCCCAGGTGGCTAATGTCAGTGCAGAACGTTCTGCTGCCGTTGTGTCTCACGCCGAACAGGCGATGCGGCGGATAGAGGAAAGCTCGGAGCGGATATCAAGCATCATCGGCGTCATTGACGACATTGCTTTCCAAACCAACCTCCTGGCGCTGAATGCTGGCGTCGAGGCAGCACGGGCCGGCGAAGCCGGCAAAGGTTTTGCGGTTGTTGCCCAGGAGGTTCGCGAGCTTGCCCAGCGCGCAGCGACGGCGGCGAAGGAAATCAAGGGCCTTATCCAAAAGTCCTCCGCCGAAGTCGGCACCGGCGTAAGACTGGTTCTCGAGACTGGCCAGTCGTTGAACGAAATCAGCGAGCAAGTGTCTCAAATCAATCAGTTGATGGACGCAATTGCTACGTCTGCGCGTGAACAGTCCACCGGACTTGCCGAAATCAATACGGCCGTCAATCAGATGGACCAGTCCACTCAGCAGAATGCCGCGATGGTCGAGCAATCCACCGCAGCGGCCGCTTCCTTGTCGGCAGAGGCGAGCAGACTGCGCGAACTGGTCAATCAGTTCACTCTCGACCGTCAACCCGCTCGGGCCGTTGAGCCTAGACACAACGTCCGCACCATGGCGGCGTGATCACGATCAGGTGCTTGACCTGATGTAACCGGGTACGAGAACCAACAGCGCCTTGTTCTCTCCGCAGGCAACTCTTTAAGGGGTGGATCAAGAAGGGCGCAAGCTGTTTTCGGCGCGCGATTTCACGACCCTTCTTTCAAAGCATGCTTGACGTGGAGGATGGTGATCGCAACGGTTCCCACACCATCGGAACAGCAACAAGCATGATCGCTGGATCGACATGGAACCCAGGTCGCATTGTCAAACGAGTTGCAGTCTCCTACGTCACTTTCGCTCATTGGCAAGAAACTGCCGAAACCGCTCGGATCGCGGACGGTTGAAGAGTTCAGCAGGCGTGCCCGTTTCTTCCACAACACCTTTGTGAAGAAACACCACTTTGCTGGACACGTCGCGCGCGAAAGCCATTTCGTGCGTCACGACAAGCATCGTCCTACCTTCCTCGGCAAGGGAGCGCATAACCTTGAGCACTTCGCCGACGAGTTCGGGATCGAGTGCGGAAGTCGGCTCGTCAAATAGCATTACCTTTGGGCGCTGGGCCAGTGCGCGAGCGATTGCCGCGCGTTGTTGCTGCCCGCCGGAGAGGTGCGCTGGATAGAAGTTTCGCTTGTCGGCGATACCAACCCGTTCGAGTAGAGCTTCGGCTTCGGCAACGCATTCCGCGCGGTTTCGCTTCTGTACGTGCACCGGCGCTTCTATCACATTCTCCAGGATGGTCATATGCGACCACAGATTGAAGCTTTGAAATACCATGCCGATGTGTTCGCGCATGCGATCGACTTGCCTGCGATCAACAGGCTCCGTTCGATGTCCGACTTTCTTCAGAGAATATATCTCGCCGCCGATGCTGATTTCTCCGCTGTCGGGGACTTCAAGCATATTAAGACATCTGAGCATCGTCGACTTTCCGGAGCCGGATGAGCCGAGAATGGAAATCACATCTCCCTCGTGCGCTTCCAGCGAAACCCCCTTCAGGACTTCCAATGGGCCGAAGCATTTGCGAAGGTCCTTGACCGAAACGGCAGCGCTCTTGTTTTTGTTGTCGCTTGCCAGAACTGTTCCCGTGTCAGACATAGTCACTCCCGTCTAAGATTGCAGCCGTATGCGCATGTGCGGCGAAAGCCAAAAGTCGATCACCATGAGCATTCGGGTGACGATGAAGTTGATCGCGAGATAGATCGCGCCTGCGACAATGAAGATCTCGAAAGCGCGGAAGCTGTCGGCGATTAGTTTTCCAGCAAGGCCGGTGACTTCCATGATCGTAATGACAGACGCGAGTGCTGTTGCCTTGATCATCAGGATGATCTCGTTGCCATAGGCGGGCAGCGCATGCCTGATGGCGATTGGCATGATTATTCGTCTGAACAGGAGAACGCTCGACATGCCGCAAGCGCGTGCCGCCTCGATCTCCTGGCTGGAGACGGCCCTGAGGCCACCGCGGAAAATTTCGCTGCAGTAGGCGGCCGTGTTCAGAGTAAGCGCCAGCACCGCACACCAATAGGGCTCGCGAAAGAACCACCAGAGCCCGAGGTCTTGCAATCCGTGCCGAAACTGGCCGAGACCATAATAGATCAGGAACATTTGGACGAGCAGAGGCGAACCTCTGAAGACGAAGACGTAGGCACCGGCTATGTTTTGTCCGATTGCACCGCCGGTCACCGCCAGCAGCGAGATCGCAAGCGCCAGGATGCTGCCTGCCAGAATGGAAGTGACCGCAAGCTCGAGGGTTAGCGGCACACCGGTCAGAAGCGTGAGAAACGTATCCCACATGAAGCCGATATCCGTCATAGCGCTCTCCTCACGCCTTGGGTCGTTCGAGCTTCCATTCGTTTGAACACAATCGAGGAGAACCAGGTTACGACGAGGTAGAGAATGACCGCCGACAGGTAGAACTCGAATGGCCGGCGAGTGGAGCCTGCGGCGATCTGCGACTGGCGCAGCAGTTCGACGAGGCCCGTGACGGAGATCAATGCCGATTCCTTCAACACGAGTTGCCAGGTGTTTCCAAGGCCGGGAATGGCGTAACGAAGGACGAGCGGCGCGACGATACGCCTGAATTTGGGCCACGGCCGCATGCCGACGGCGGTGGCGGCTTCGATTTCGCCGCGTGCAACCGATCTGTAGGCTCCGCGAAATACTTCGGCCTGATAGGCCGCCGAAACGACGCCAAGCGCCAGCGTCCCGGTCAAAAATGCCGGCATTCCGATAAAACCTTGATACCCGAAAAGGCCGCCGACAGTCCCTAGGAATGCGCTGCCGCCGAAATAGAAGAGATAGATGACCAGAAGGTCAGGCACGCCGCGAAGGATCGTGGTGTAGCAGTCGGCAAGCCAGCGGAGTCCGATGTGGCGGGACAGCTGCATGAAGGTGACGACCGAGCCGATCACCGTTCCAGCCAGAAAGCCGCAGACGGATACACCGATCGTCATGGCCGCCGCGGTCAGAAGCAGCCATCCCCAACCGGTCGGTCCGAAACCGATGAGAGTCAGGTAACTACCGATAAATGCCATGCGTGGACCTCTTGATGACAGATCAGGGTTGCTTCACTCGGCAGCGCGCCGGTGCGCCCAAATGCGCTGAAGCTTCGACATGTTCTTGAGCGAGCTTTGCACATGCGCCCGAGCTGCGATCGCGGCAGCCTCCTTGTCGCGTGCACAGATGGCGTCCGCGATTGCCCGATGCTCGTCGAGATCGGTGTGCTCCAGGTCAACCCAGAGCACTTCGAGCCAAAGCGCTAGGCGAGGCTGCTGGTAAATTTGATCCGTCGCCCTCACGAGGGCCTCGTTTCGGGTCGATTCGACGATCACGCGATGGATGTGCAATCCGAGATCGAGGTTGCGCGCGGCATCCGATGGCGCCTCGTTGGTCGTTTCCTTGAGGTCCACCATCTGGATGATGACGTCGCGAAGCCGATCGAGGTCTTCCTCGGTCGCCATCTCGCAGGCGAGTTGTGCCGCGCAAACATCGAGCGCTTCGCGAACGACTAGGAGATTGCAGAATTTGGTGACGTCGAGATCGGTCACCGTGTAACCGAAATTCCGCTGCCCGACGACAAGCCCTTCCTCTTCGAGCTTCATCAGCGCTTCGCGCAGCGGCGTTCGGCTGACGCCGAAGCGTTTGGCAAGCGTAACTTCAGAAAGGCGCTCCGAGGGGCGAAGTTGGCCGCTGAGGATCAAGTCCTTCAATTGCGCATAGGTGCTTTCGCGCAACGATCCCCGCTGTTCCGTTTTCGGTGCCAATCAATTCCCCTTCCATCTCTGGTGCATTTACCGGGTCCCGGCGATTTCACCATAACGTTTTTCCTCTTGCCCGATCAAGAAGAATACGATTATGTATACAATGTTGGCGACAACAAGCAATGGCCCTGGTTTGCTTCTTGATCGCAGCCTGATGGGGCGGAACATATGGAGGTCCGATGTCGGAGATTCTCAGCCTGGACGAATTGCGGAAGCGCTACTTGAATTCTTCGGGCGGTGAAATGTTCGATGAGGAGTTTCGAAAAGTCGCCGAACTGGTCTTTGCTGACGGCGATAGCCGTCAGGCGCCCTATTGTGGCCTTCCGACATTA
The DNA here is from genome assembly GCF_030182485.1 of Rhizobium atlanticum. Lineage (NCBI taxonomy): Bacteria > Pseudomonadati > Pseudomonadota > Alphaproteobacteria > Hyphomicrobiales > Rhizobiaceae > Rhizobium > Rhizobium atlanticum. The sequence continues at coordinate 348,114 of NZ_JAQJCJ010000003.1, read as the reverse complement.
TTGAAGGCCCCGTATCGTCCCGATGCCGCACCCAATTTCACGGATATGGACATCGCGCTTTTCGGAATTCCCATGGATCTCGGGGTGACGAACCGATCGGGTGCGCGGTTCGGACCGAGAGCCGTACGCAACGTCGATCGCGTTGGGCCCTACAATCATGTTCTGCGAGCCGTCCCGACTGCAAATGCACGCGTTGCCGACGTGGGCGATGTCCCGTTCAAAAGCCGTTTTGATCTTGCTGCGTCCCACCAGGATATTGAGCAATTTGTCCACCGCCTGATAAGGGCTGGAGTCGTGCCCCTAGGGGTCGGCGGCGACCATTCGGTCAGCCTTCCCATTCTAAGGGCCATCGGCAGGCATCGGCCGGTGGGGATGATCCACATCGATGCGCATTGCGATACGGGCGGGTCATTTGAGGGCTGCAAATTCCATCATGGCGGGCCATTCCGCCAGGCGGTTCTCGACGGTGTTCTTGACCCCCGACGGACGATCCAGATCGGAATTCGAGGAAATTCCGAGTATCTGTGGGAGTTCTCCTATGCATCGGGCATGACCATCATCCATGCGGAGGAAGTCGCCGATCTCGGCGTCAGCGGCGTGATCGCAAAGGCGAGAGAAATCGCCGGATCAGCCCCGACCTACGTCAGCTTCGATGTCGATTCTCTTGATCCGGCCTTTGCGCCCGGCACAGGAACGCCGGAGGTCGGTGGGCTGACATCCGCCCAGGCGCTTGGAATTCTGCGCGGTCTTTCAGGTTTGAACATCGTCGGCGGCGACGTCGTGGAGATCGCTCCGCAATACGACCCAACCTCGAACACGGCGCAAATTGCCGCTCAGGTCTTATTCGAGCTCCTCTGCCTTGCGGCCGAGGCAATCAAGGTTCGCGCGTCCTAGCAAATCGCCGGACGCGCGGAGTCTGCAACAGCCTTGCCTTGGGAAAAGGGCAGGGTGCAACAAAAGGGGAATGCCAATATGCAATTATCAAAACTTTTGCTGACGTCCGCTCTGCTTGGCGTGCTGTCGGCTGGCGTCGCCGCCGCGGAGACAAAACCGACGGAGATCACCATTGCAACCGAGGGCGCATACGAGCCCTGGAATTTTACCGGCCCCGACGGCAAGCTCGCAGGATTCGAGATCGATCTTGCCAACGACCTCTGCGCTCGCATGAAGATCAAGTGCACCATCGTCGCCCAGGATTGGGACGGGCTGATTCCATCGCTCACTGCGAAGAAGTTCGACGCCATCATGGCGTCGATGATCGTTACCGAGAAGCGTCTTGCCGTCATATCGTTCAGCAAGCCCTATGCTTCGACGGCGGCCGCCTTCATGGTCGATAAAACCGGCCCTCTCGCAAATCTGCCGGGAACGGGAACGACGGTCGACCTCGCTGGCGACAAAGCGAAGGTCGAGCAGGAATTGCAGCCGCTTCGAGACGCCCTGAAGGGCAAGGCCGTAGGCGCCCAGGTGTCGACGGCCAACGCAGCCTTTCTCGATGCCTATTTCAAGGGTGTTGTCGATCCCAGGGAATACAAGACCGTCGAACAGCATGATCTCGACCTTCAGGCCGGTCGTATCGACGCCGTCGTTGCGCAGAAGACGTCACTGAATGCAACGCTCGGCAAGGAAGACTTCAAAGACTACAAGATCGCCGGCCCCACCTTCAAAGGCGGGGTCTTCGGGCAGGGCATCGCGGCAGGCCTTCGCAAGGACGACACCGTACTGAAGTCGATGTTCGATGCGGCGATCGAATCTGCCGAAGCGGACGGCACGATCAACAAACTCGCCCAGAAGTGGATGAAGACGACGCTTGATTGATCAAGCGGCAGCGCTCCCATCCGGCAGCGATTGGCAGCCGGCGCACCGAGAGGTCGTGCCGGCTGACCGGCCAGCGTCGCCATCGAAACACACGATCATTTTGGAGACCACTGTGACCATCCTTCTCAACTCCCTCGAATCCCGCGACGCCGCCTTCGTTCTTCATCCCTACACCAACGCTTCGCAGCATTTGAAGGACGGCCCGCTGGTGATTGCCAAGGGGGAGGGGATCCACATCATCGACAGCGACGGCAATAAATACATAGAGGGGCTTGGTGGGCTGTTTTGTGCCTCGCTGGGTTTCAGCGAACAGCGGCTGGTAGACGCGGCAACCCGCCAGATGAAGGAATTGCCCTTCTATCACAGCTTCGGCGGCAAGACGCACGAGACCGCGGTCGAGCTTGCCGACCGGCTCATCCAGCTTTCACCGGTGCCGATGTCGAAGGTGTTCTTTGCCAATTCGGGTTCCGAGGCCAACGACACGGCCATGAAGCTTGTCTGGTATTATCACAATTCCATCGGCAAGCCGGAAAAGAAGAAAATCATCTCGCGGATGCGAGCCTACCACGGTGTGACGATCGCTTCGGCCAGCCTGACGGGACTTCCTAACAACCATCGCGATTTCGATCTGCCTATCGATCGGGTGCTGCATACTAATTGCCCGGAATTTTATCGTTACGGCCGCCCGGGCGAAACTGAAGAGGAGTTTGCGACGCGTTGTGCAGATTCGCTCGAACAGATGATCCTCGCCGAGGGACCTGAAACCATCGGTGCATTTTTCGCTGAGCCGTTGATGGCATCAGGCGGCTGCATCGTCCCGCCGCCGACCTATTACGAGAAGATCCAGGCAATCCTCAAGAAATACGACGTGCTGCTGATCGCAGATGAGGTCATCTGCGGCTTCGGCAGGCTCGGCACTATGTTCGGCTCCGAAAGCTTCGGGCTTCAGCCCGATATGATCGTCATGGCAAAGCAGCTTTCGGCCGCCTATCAGCCGATATCCGCACTGATGATCAATGAAAAGGTCCATTCCGCAGTCGTTGCCGAGAGCGAGAAAATCGGAACATTCGGACATGGTTTCACCTATAGCGGCCATCCCGTTGCAACCGCTGTCGCTTTGGAAACCTTGAAAATCTATGAGGAGCGCGACATTGTCGGTCATGTCAGGGATGTCGCCCCGGTATTCCAGAGGCGGTTGAAGGAGCTTGGCGACCATCCGCTCGTTGGGAACGCCCGCGGCCGCGGCCTCATCGGGACTCTCGAACTGGTTCGTAACAAGGAAACCAAAGAGCCGTTCAAGCCGACGGACGGCATTGCCATTCACGCAGGCAAGCAGGCCCAGGTCCACGGCGTCATCACGCGCGCACTTGGCGACAACTACTCGCTTTGCCCTCCGCTCATCATTACCGAAGCACAGATCAACGAATTGTTCGACCGCTCTGCCCGTGCGTTGGATGACACTTACACATGGGCCCGGGCGACCGGCCTCTACTGAGCAAGGGAATCGAAGATATGCGAAATTTCGAAATGCCGGGAAGATCGATAGCTGTCGGCCGCAATGGGATGGCAGCAACATCGCATCCTATGGCGACTTTGACCGCGATCGATATCCTCAAGGCCGGCGGCAAGGCGATCGACGCTGCGGTGGGTGCCTGTGCCGTGCAATGCGTGGTCGAGGCCGGATCCACCGGCATCGGCGGTGATTGTTTTGCGCTCCTCGCATCCAATGGCAATGATGATGTCATTGCCTATAACGGCTCCGGCCGCACGCCGGCCGCCGCGCATTTCGAGTGGTATCGGGACAATGGCATCACCTCGATCGAGCGATCGTCGCCGCATGCGGTGACGGTTCCCGGCGCGGTGGATGCATGGGCGCGTCTGGTCGCAGATCACGGAAGGATGCCGCTCTCCGAAATTCTCGCTCCCGCGATAGCGTTGGCGCGCGACGGCTACGGGATCACTCCGCGAGTTGCCGCCGACATCGTCAATCAACGCGAATTGTTGCTGCGCGATTCTTCGACGCGCCGCATTTTCCTGGCCGATGACCAAGTGCCGCCTGTGGGATCGGTTCAACGACAGTCGGAATTGGCGCAAACGCTGGAGACGATAGCAGCCCTGGGGCGTGACGGCTTCTATCGCGGCCCCGTGGCGGAAGACATGGTGGCGCGGCTGAATTCGCTTGGCGGGCTCCATACGCTTGAGGATTTTGCATCTGCCGCCGGCGAATATGTGAAGCCAATCAGCGCGACCTACCGAGGCTGGACGGTGCATGAATGCCCGCCGAACGGGCAGGGTATCATCGCTCTGATGATATTGAGGATCCTTGAGCGTTTTGAACGCACGGGCGATCCGCTTGACGCTGATAATCTGCACATCGAAATCGAAGCCACTCGACTGGCCTACGCAGCCCGCGATCGGTGGATAGCCGACACCTCGGTATCGGATGTTCCGGTCGATTTCCTGCTGTCCGATGAACTCGCCGATAGTCTTGCGGCCAAGATCAATATGAACGAGGTTGCCGACGCCACGGCGGCTCTCGACGGTGTCGCGCATGCCGACACAGTCTATATTTCGGTTGTCGACAAGGACCGAAATGTTGCGAGCTTCATCAACTCCATCTTCCATTCCTATGGAAGCGGTCTGATGGCGCCAAACTCCGGCGTGTTGTTCCACAATCGCGGGCAGAGCTTCAGCTTGAAACAGGGCCATCCAAACGCGATAGGACCGCGCAAGAGGCCTATGCACACGATCATCCCCGGATTGGTGACACGCCACGGCAAAACCGTTTTGTCGTTCGGCGTCATGGGCGGGCACTATCAGGCAATGGGCCACGCCCACTTCCTCTCCAAGCTGTTCGACTTCGGTCTGGATATCCAGACCGCGATCGATCTGCCTCGGCTCTTTCCGCTCCCCGGCACGGCGACGGTCGAGGCCGAAGCGCGTCTTCGAACCTCCATTGGTGAAAATCTCGAAGCGCGCGGTTTCAAGGTTGTCGCGCCGAATTGGGCGATCGGCGGCGCCCAAGCAATCTGGATCGACGATCAACACAATGTTCTGCTGGGCGGTTCCGATCATCGGAAAGATGGTTGCGCGCTCGGCTACTGACGGCAATGGAGCGCGAAATGGCAGCTTATCCGGATACCCAGCTTTACATTGATGGCTTCTGGAGGGACGGTTCGAACGCCCGCCTTTCCATCGTTAATCCCGCCACCGGTGAGGTCATCGGCCGCGTTTCAAATGCCGGCAGGAATGACCTCGACCAAGCGCTGTCCGCCGCCGCCGCAGGGTTCGAGCAATGGCGGCAAGTCAGTGCGTTCGAGAGGGCAAAGCTGATGCGGCGAGCGGCCGAGATCCTGCGCGGCCGTTCGGCGGAAATCTCGCGACTGATGACCTTGGAGCAGGGCAAGCCGCTGGCAGAGTCCAAGGCTGAAACGGCGGGCGCCGCCGACATTATCGATTGGTTTGCCGAAGAGGCTCGCCGTTGCTATGGCCGCCTGATCCCTCCGAGGGCGACCAATGTCAGGCAAATGGTGATCAGGGAGCCTGTCGGCCCGGTGGCGGCCTTCAGCCCCTGGAACTTCCCGCTGAATCAGGCCGTGCGGAAAGTCTCGGCGGCCCTTGCGGCCGGCTGCTCCATTATTTTGAAGGGGCCGGAGGAGACGCCGGCAAGCTGCGCCGAACTTGTTCACGCCTTCGCCGACGCCGGCCTGCCGGCGGGCGTCCTCAATCTGGTTTTCGGAATTCCGGCCGATATTTCAAATCACCTCATCCCGCATCCCGTCATCCGCAAAATCTCCTTTACCGGATCGACGCCGGTCGGAAAGCAGTTGGCTTCGCTCGCCGGCGCCCACATGAAGCGCGTCACGATGGAACTCGGCGGCCATGCGCCGGCTCTGGTTTTCGATGATGCGGATATCGATCTTGCGGTCAGGATCTTGGCCGGCGCGAAGTTCCGAAATGGCGGCCAGGTCTGCGTGGCTCCCACGCGCTTCCTCATCCAGGAACGGGTCTTTGAAAAATTCCTCGACGGCTTCGTCAAGGCGGCCGAGGCAGTCAATGTCGGCGATGGAATGCGCGACGGCGTAACCATGGGGCCACTTGCCAACGCGCGAAGGGTCGAAGCAATGGAAGCACTGACCGCCGACGCCGTCATGCGCGGCGCGCGGATTGCAACCGGCGGCAAAAGGATCGGCAATCTCGGAAATTTCTTCCAGCCGACGGTTCTGACGGATGTTCCACAAGACGCGTGCGTGATGAACGAAGAACCCTTCGGTCCGATGGCGATCGTCAGCGCATTCTCGGATTACGGTTCTGCCGTTGCGGAAGCCAACCGCTTGCCATACGGGCTGGCTGCATACGCCTACACGACTTCGGCCAAGACGAGCGCCGAGCTTGCGCGCGACATCGAAAGCGGCATGCTTTCTATCAACCACCACGGACTAGCGCTTCCCGAGCTGCCATTCGGCGGCATCAAAGATTCCGGTTATGGTTCAGAAGGCGGGGCCGAGGCAATGGAAAGCTACTTCCATACAAAGCTAGTGACCGAAGCGACATAATTCGATTTTTGACCTCAGGAGGCCCGAAAATTTCAAAAGACCTACCTAAAGGGGTGGAGAATGTCGGTGTTGCAAAAAAAATCCAAGACTGGTGTGCTCGGCGCCGAACTGGAAACTGCTTCTGTCCCGGTGTCATGTGACAAAGCGCAACAAATTGCGTGCGACCATTATGGCCTTGCTGGTCGCGCAACATGGCTGTGGGGCGAGAAGGACAGTAATTTTCACCTGATGCTCGAGGATGGTACGGCCTATCTTTTAAAAATCCTCAATCCTGCAGAGGATCCTCTCGTCACCTCCATGCACAGCTTAGCGCTCTTACATGTGGAGGAAGTGGATCCGGGAATTCCCACCCAGCGTGTCATTCGCACGCGTGACGGAGCTGCGGATTTTCGCTTTGTGACGGACGACGGCAGCGAACGCGGCGTACGCATGGTCACCTTCGCGCCGGGCGTTGCTCAACGGACCGCGCCACGGTCTCCTCTGCAGCGACGGCGGGTTGGCACAATGCTAGGACGTTTGCAAAAGGCCTTGAAGAGCTTTTCACATGAGGCCGCATCACATCGCATCAGCTGGGATTTGAAACATGCGGTAGGGATGCGCGAAGTCCTGCCGACATTTGCCGATCTACATCAGCGAACACGCCTCGAAAATGCGATCGACGAGTTCGAGACGGCGATTGTGCCGCTCATGAATACGTTGGATGCTCAGGTCATCCACAACGACTTCAACATGGAAAACATCCTTGTCGATACGACAATGCCGGATACGATCACTGGCATCATCGATTTTGGCGACATGGTGCACGCCCCGACGCTTTTCGACGTGGGGGTCGCTGCTGCCTATCAGATCGGGGATGAATCTGATCCGATAGGGGCGATGTGCGACCTTATCGGGGGATATCGTAGCGAATGCTCCCTGTCCGACGCCGAAATCCCCCTCATCTACAAGGCAGCGGTCATGCGATTGGTAATGCGGCTTTGTATTCCGAGATGGCGCGCACGGCTGTTCCCCGAGCACGCTCAGCGCTTGACCACCCAAAGTGCGGGCGTTTGGGCGCAATTGGCGCGCCTTGACGCAGTTCCAAGAACCGTCGCTATCGAAAGACTGCGCGAAGCCAATCGGTGATCACAAGCATGAAAAAAACCGTTTCCCCCAAACCGAGCGCACCAATGGTCAATGGTTTCGACTCGGCACGGCTCGGCAGCCTGCCGGAGCGAGAGCGAAAGATGATCGAGCGCCGACAGATGTTACTCGGACCGTCGTATCGGCTCTTTTATGAAAACCCGGTCCATGTCACGAAGGCCAAGGGCGTATGGCTGTATGGACCGGACGGAGAAGCCTATCTCGACGCCTATAATAACGTGCCGTCGGTCGGTCATTGCCACCCGCACGTTGTGGAGGCAATAAGTTACCAGGCGTCGCAACTCAATACGCATACACGTTATCTGAACGAGCAAATCCTCTCCTACTCAGAAAGGCTTTTGGCGACATTTCCGGCCGAACTCGACCGCGTCATGTACACCTGCACCGGAAGCGAGGCGGTCGATCTGGCCCTCCGGTTGGCACGCCATTACACAGGTGGCTCCGGCTTCATTACTACGGAGAACGCCTATCATGGCGTGACGGCCTCGGCGGCGGAAATCTCGCCGTTGCTTGGCGACAGCGTACCCCTTGGCCAGCATGTGCTGACAGTGCCGGCGCCCGACACTTATCGCGCCAATGGTCGCGGCGTCGGCGCGGCATTGGCGGACGACGTCGCCAAAGCGATCGGCCACATGCGCCGCCGGGGTATCACGCCAGCCGCCTTTATCGCCGACAGCATCTTTTCCTCGGACGGCGTTTTTGCCGATCCGCCCGGTTTCCTCAAACCCGTCGTCGATGTGCTGAAAAAAGCTGACGTGCTTTATATCGCTGACGAGGTGCAGCCCGGCTTCGGGCGAATTGGCACAAACATGTGGGGTTTCGCGCGTCACGAAGTCATCCCGGACATTGCAGTGACAGGCAAGCCGATGGGTAACGGAATGCCAATCGCAGCGGCCATTATGAAGTCGGACATCCAGGAGTGTTTCGGCCGGGATATACGTTACTTCAACACATTTGGGGCCAACAACGTTTCCTTGGCTGCTGCCTCGGCTGTACTTGACGTTATCGAGAGCGAAAATCTCATGCAAAATGCGCGCAAGACAGGGGACTACCTGCGCGCAGGAATGAAGAGCCTGAAAGAGACGTTCGGTTCGATTGGAGATGTCCGGGGCAGCGGTCTGTTTCTCGGATTGGAGTTTGTACGCAATCAGGACAGCCGCGAGCCAGATAGCGCCGTCGCGTTGAAAGTTGTGAGCGAGCTTCGTGAACGGCGTGTGTTGATAAGTGCTTCAGGACTGAATGGTAATGTTCTCAAAATTCGGCCGCCGCTCCCTTTCTCTCGCGAAAATGCCGATATGCTGCTCAACGCAATTGAGGGTGCCCTTGTCGAAATAGAACGCGAGGGCTGAGTACGGCGGCTCACCGCTTTGTGCCATAGAGCGCTCACCTCCAGCTTTGGAGGTCGCCACTTGTGCCGCTGTTCCATAATTCAGCTTATGCCAGATTCGCCTGTAGCCGGGTACATTCTATTTCCAATTGGCTGGCGCAGTCGCATTCCTAATTAACTTCGACATCGGAACCTGTGGGTCGCAGTGCTCTCCAAGAGCAACCCTCCCGTCATCCTTTTTGAACTCAGGGGAGCAGCCAGTTTTCGACGCGCAAGCCCCGGTAAACCGTAAAGTTCCGCATATTATCGTCACCAGGACAGCCTTGAGCGAAACCGCCTGCGCGGCTATCAGTTTGTCCAGGTGATCCTTTTACCGGTCACGTGTCGCGAACCTGACGTGTCCATGGGCCCTTGCCGCATCACTATCGAACGGGGCGCCAGGGATTGCCTCGATCAGATACTCCAGGTTCGACCGTTCCTTTTCTGCATCCTTCAAGGCAGAAACGCCGTATTCGAGTTCCGCGAACGTGATGGCAGACATGACGACATCGCCGACGCGGCATTGAGCAAAACGTTGTGCGACTTGCTGCGGTTGCTCCCTCATCAGATAGATGCACATGTTGGTGTCAAGCATGTAGAGCGGCATTACAGCCTATCCCGTTCGGCCTGCTCCTGATCACCGCGCCCCTCCGCCATGAACGAGTCGCCAAATCTTGCGAAACGCGCCAATACGCCCTCCAGGGAGGGTTTTAGCGAGCGGATGCGGAGCTCGTCACCAATGCGCTCGATTTGAAGCTCCATCTCGGTCTGGCTGTAAGCCAAATCGGCGGGAATTCTCACCGCTTGGGAATTGCCATTCCTGAATACTTTTGTCGTATGCATGACATTCTGCTTTCCGAAGTCGAACTGGTGAATGTACATCATCCGTGTGTACATCATAGATTTTTCGCGGCGATTCAAGTTGCCGGAAGGAAAGGGCCAGACCGCGAGTAGGCCTGCTCTGACGAGGTGCGCAGGGAACGAAATTCGGGCGATCAGGTTAGTCCAAGGAAAAGCGGTCTTTCGAGCCCTGGCGACGAGTTGAACCCGAGGAGCACGTTGTGAATGTTGTAAGTTTCCCGCGCCAGCTCCACGATGAACCCGATCGAGCTTTCGTCAACACAGACGCAGATGCGCGACCGCTCTATAAATTTGCCCTGCAGTACGACATGGACGGCAAGAGCTGGGCGACCGACGTGTGGGCCTATTCAGCCAAAGACGCCGAAGATCGCGTCGCAGCGATGCGGCGGTCGCTGACGATGTGCGGACAGCTCTATGCCGAGGTGAAGGCCGACGCTCCGACGCAGCTCTGAGCACAAGCGACACGGCTAAGGTGGCCAAGCGATTGCCACTCGTCTCCCCTAACCGACTGTCGACCGCCCGCTCATCAGTTTTGGCATGTCATCTGGAACAGTTTGTTTCTCGAAGAGTTCGGGTCGCAAAAATTCGGGATCCCCTACGCCGATATCGGGAGGTATCAATGTCAGCGCGATCGAAACATCCGCCAACTATTGGTGAGAGCACGCCTGCGGCCGGCGGATGGGCGGCGGCAAGATCTCTTGGAGAGATTCTTCTTCGCGAACATGTCCCCCGCTCGGGGCCGTCGCTGCTTTCCCATCACAACAAACCAGATGGCTACATGTGCGTCAGTTGCGCCTGGGCCAAGCCTGCAAAACCCCATGCCATGGAGTTTTGCGAGAACGGCGCAAAGGCGACCGCCTGGGAGGTCACTTCACGCCGCGCCGACCGCGCCTTCTTCGCAGCCCACACATTGCATGAGCTGGAGCAATGGAGCGATCACGATCTCGAAGAACAAGGTCGGCTGGCCCATCCGATGCGGTGGAACAGCTCGACCGACAAATATGAACCGGTGGACTGGAGCGATGCGTTCTCAGAAATCGGCGAGGAGCTGCGGGCAATTTCTCCGCGTGAGGTCGATTTCTACACCTCCGGACGCGCCTCCCTCGAAACTTCCTACATGTATCAGCTCTTTGCGCGCATCTTCGGCAGCAACAACCTGCCCGATTCTTCCAACATGTGTCACGAAAGCTCCTCGGTCGGTCTGCCGGAAAGCATCGGAGCCTCCGTTGGCACGGCAATCCTGTCCGATTTCCAGAACTGCGATTGCATTTTCTATATGGCGCAGAACGTCGCCACCTCTTCCCCGCGAATGCTGCATGACTTGCAGGATGCCGTCGACCGGGGCGTGAAAATCGTCACCTTCAATCTATTGCGCGAACCGGGCCTCGAACGTTTCATCAACCCGCAAATGCCGAGCCAGATGCTGACCGGCCGGTCGACGCCGATTTCGTCGGAATATTATCAGGTGAAGAACGGAGGCGACATCGCGGCCCTCTTCGGCGTCTGCAAAGCCTTGATCGAAGCCGACGATGCAATGAAGGAAATGGGGATGAGCAAGGTTTCCGGCTCCGATGCCGTGCCCCATAAACCGGATAATGCCGCGTCGGTGGCGTTCGCCGCTTCCATTGCGGCGGCCGACAAAAAGCATGTTCTCGACCACGATTTCATCAACACGCATACATCGGGTTTCGAGGAGTTTGCCGAAGCTGCCCGCCGATATGACTGGGCCGAACTGGAACATGTTTCCGGCTTGACCCGCGAGCAGATGATTCAGGCAGCCCGCACCTATGCCCATTCGGAGGCGGTGCTGATGGTCTATGGCATGGGTCTGACGCAGCATGTGATGGGTGTCCAGAACGTTCATATGGTCGCCAATCTCGCGCTGCTGCGCGGCAATATCGGCAAGCCGGGCGCCAATATCTGCGCCGTGCGCGGCCACTCGAACGTGCAGGGCCAGCGCACGGTCGGGATAACGGAAAAGCCGGACCTCGTGCCGCTCGACAAACTGGCGCAACTCTACCAGTTCGAACCGCCACAATGGGAAGGACGCTCAACCGTCGACACCTGCAAGGCGATCCTGGAGGGCGAAGCCAAAGCCTTCGTCAGCCTCGGCGGCAATTTCCTGCGCGCCGTCCCGGAAACGGAGGCGATGGAGGAGGCGTGGCGCAAACTCCGCCTGACCGTACAGATCGCGACGAAACTCAATCGCAGCCACGTCATCCATGGCGAAATCGCCTATCTCCTTCCCTGTCTCGGCCGTATCGAAGTCGATGAACAAGCGAGCGGTCCGCAAGCCGTTTCCATGGAAAGTTCGGTGGCGCATTTCCATGGCTCGCGTGGAAGGGCGAAGCCTGCAAGCGAAGAGCTTCTGTCGGAGCCCGCCATCATCGCCGGCATCGCCAAGGCAACGCTGACCAAAGGCCGCGTTCCCTGGGATGAATGGGTCGGCGATTATTCGAAGATCCGCGATGCAATCGAAGCGACCTATCCCGAGACGTTTAAAGACTTCAACAAACGCATGTTTCAGCCGGGTGGCATCCCGAGACCGGTGCCGGCCAGGGAGCGCAAATGGACGACGCCCAACCAGAAAGCCAATTTCATCACGCCGCCGCGCCTCTTCCCCGAACTTGACATCGGTCCAGGCGCCACCGAGGTTCTCAACCTCGCCACGCTGCGCTCCAACGACCAATTCAACACGACAATCTACGCATACGGCGATCGCTACCGGGGCGTGAAGGGAACGCGGAAGGTGGTCTTCATGAACGAAGAGGATATTGGCAGACTGGGCTTCAAGGAAGGCGATTTCGTCGATCTGACGACAGCCATCGACGTCGCCACAACGCGCCGCGTCACCGGCTTCAAGGTTGTTCGGCGCCTAATTCCGGCCGGGTGCTGCGCGGCCTATTATCCTGAGGCGAACCCGCTTTTCCCGCTGGCACACCACGACGCCAAAGCCAAGACCCCGTCTTACAAGATGTTGCCGGTGCGGCTCAGTCTCTCGGCCCTGTCATCACGGCCCTGATCCAGGTCCCGGCAATGCGCGAAAGCAAGCACGTCCCCTGGTCGGCCGCAGTATCGCTTCTCGCGATGGCAGCCGTATGGGCCGCCATCGCCTGGGCAAGCCGTCCACGCTTGCGTCGCGCCCATCCCGTCGTCGCGTCCAATCTGTTCCCTTTGCTTGCCGATAGCACCGTCAAGAAGGGCGGCACCTGGTTCGTCTCGACGTTGCTATTCGGTATGTTCGTGATCGGAGCCGCGCTCGGCTGGGCAAGACATCCAAGACAATACCGTGCCGATCCGCCCGTCACATCGTCTCTCGATCAGTTCCGGCTGATGCCGGACAGGATCGGCGGCACACCACCCGACGTCTATTTCGCGCTTGGCAAGCCCTATGAGACGACCGCCTATGATCTGAGCCAGGGCAAGCGCCTTTATTCCTGGTTCGGCTGCTCTAGTTGCCATGGAGACGGACGAGGCGGGACCGGCCCTTCGTTTCTTGACGGCTGGTGGTTTTATGGCTCGGAAATGGTATCGGTGGTGGCATCCATACGCGACGGACGGCCTCACGGCATGCCTGCCTTCGCGAACAAAATGACCAGCGACCAGATCTGGCAGCTTGCTGGCTATGTCAGGACAATCGGCGCCTATTCCGCCCTCTACACCGCGCCGAGCCGCAATGACGACAAGCATACGAGACCGGCAGAGAACAGGGCGCCGGCCGCAACTCTTTTCGAGGAAGGGCCGGTGGGCGTTCGCTCCGATCGAGGGGTCCGGCCTTGAAGATCGCTCCGGCATGCACCCTGTTTCTGTCTGGCTGCGCTGCCGGGACGCAATCGGCGCTGAATGCGGACGGACCTGCCGCTTCGGAACTCAAGAGCCTGTTATTCCTGTTCGTCGCCGTCTGCGGCGTCATCTTCGTGCTCGTCATGGGCGTCATGGCATGGGCGCTGGTTCGGCGGAAAAACCAGGCCCCCGGCGAACCGCAGACCGAGCGTTCCTTGGCCAGGGTCGTTACCTCCGCGATCGTTATGACCTTCCTGGTCGTAAGCTTCCTGACCATCACCAGCTTTTACGCAACCAATGGCGTCGACCGCGGCCGGGACAATCCGCCGACCATCGCCGTCCGCGGGCAGCAGTGGTGGTGGCAGTTTACCTATCTCGATGCGGATCCCGCCAGAACCTTCCAGACTGCCAACGAACTGCATATCCCGGTGGGAGCCGATGTCCGGCTGCGCCTGGAGGCAACTGATGTCATTCATTCCTTCTGGGTGCCAAACCTGACGGGAAAGCAGGATCTGGTCCCCGGCCGCGAGAACGGGCTGACGCTGCATGCCAGCAAGGCCGGCATCTATCGCGGCCAATGCGCCGAATTCTGCGGCCTGCAGCACAGCCACATGGCACTGCTGGTGATTGCCGAGGAGCCGGAGGACTACGCCAGGTGGCTGGAGTCGCAGAGAAAGACGGCAGCCGCGCCGGCCGATGGTGATGCCGCTACGGGAAAGCTCGTCTTCATGAGCAAGCCTTGCGCCGCCTGCCATACCATCCGGGGCACCGAGGCATCGGGCACTTCAGGGCCTGACCTCACCCATGTCGGCAGCCGCAGCATGATTGCGGCGGGGCTGCTGGAGAATACGCGAGGATCGGTTGCGGCATGGATTGCCGACCCGCAAACGCTGAAGCCGGGCAACAACATGCCGTTGGTTCCCCTCACCGGCGAAGAGCTGCGACAGGTGAGCGCCTATATGAGTGGTCTGCGATGATTGGCGGTGGCAGAACCCCTTCCCCCGCCGATCTGGCTGCCGGCTGTCCCGAGGCGGAGGCCTTCCTCAGGCGCACATGGTCGACGCCGCCTGGATTGTTGGCAGCGCTCTCCACGGTCGATCACAAGATCATCGGTCGGCGCTATATCGCGACAGCCTTTGTCTTTCTCATCCTCGGCGGCGTGCTGGCGCTTGTGATGCGCATCCAGCTCGCCTTCCCCGAGGCCCGCTTCATCAGCGCCGACCGGTACAATCAGATCTTCACCGTGCACGGGAGCAACATGATGTTCCTGTTTGCGGTGCCGGTCATGGAGGCGATGGCGGTCTATCTCGTGCCTCTGATGGTCGGAACCCGCAACATCGCCTTTCCCAGGCTGAATGCCTTCTCCTACTGGATCTACCTCGCTGGCGGGCTGCTGCTGTGGATCTCGCTTGCCCTCGATACCGCGCCCGATGTCGGCTGGTTTTCCTATGTGCCACTTGCAGGCCCGCAGTATGGCGCGGGAAAGCGGGTCGATCTCTGGGCGCAGATGATCACTTTCACCGAAGTGTCCGCCCTCGCGGTCGCCGTTGAGATCGTCGTGACCGTCTTCAAGCTGCGGGCGCCGGGCATGTCGCTCAATCGCATCCCGCTCTTCGTCTGGTCGATGCTGGTGACGGCCTTTCTGGTCATCCTGGCAATGCCGGCGATCATGTTCAGCTCCTCGTCGCTCATTCTTGACCGGCTGGTCGGCACGCAGTTCTACAATCCCTCCGAAGGCGGCGACGTCCTTCTCTGGCAGCACCTGTTCTGGTTCTTCGGCCATCCGGAGGTCTACATCATCTTCCTGCCGGCGGTCGGCATGGTGTCCGCGATGATCTCCACCTTCACGCAGCGTCCTGTCTTCGGCTACCTTCCTTTGGTGCTGGCAATGATCGCGACAGGAGTCCTGGCCTTCGGCCTCTGGGTGCATCACATGTTCGTCGCCGGTCTGCCCCGACTGGGAAGCAGCTTCTTCACCGCCTCAAGCATGGCGATCGCCATTCCCGCCGGAACCCAGATCTTCTGCTGGCTGGCAACGCTGTGGGATGGCCGTCCAGTCTTTAAGACACCGCTGCTTTTCATCATCGGCTTCCTCATCACCTTTGTGATCGGCGGAATGACTGGCGTGATGGTTGCGTCCGTGCCGCTCGACACTCAGGTTCACGATACCTATTTCGTCGTCGCGCATTTCCATTACGTGCTGATCGGCGGCTCGGTCTTCCCTCTGATCGGCTCGATCTACTACTGGTTCCCGAAGATGACCGGCCGGATGATGAGTGAAAGGCTCGGCCGATGGGCTTTCGGCCTGATCTTCATCGGCTTTCACCTGACGTTCTTCCCTATGCACATCCTCGGCCTTGAGGGTATGCCGCGGCGTGTCTATACCTATCCGCCGGAGTTGCCCTGGGCAGGCTTGAACCTCTTTGTCAGCCTCAGCACTATCATCCTGGCCGTCGGCTTCCTGGTCTTCTTCGTTGACGCCATCCGCAGCTTCAAATTCGGGCCGCCCGCGGAACCGAACCCCTGGAACGCCTCGACGTTGGAATGGGCCACATCCTCGCCCCCTGCCCCTTACAACTTCCGCCACATCCCCGTCGTGGAATCGGCCGAACCGCTCTGGACATCCGGCGAGACGTTGCCGGTGGCGACTGGACTTCGGCTCGATCGGCGCGAACTGATCGTGAGTAGCGTCGCAGCGGGCAAGCCGGAAGCGCGGGAGTCCTCGCCAGCCGATTCGATCTGGCCGTTTCTGGCCGCTATCGCCACGAGCATTATGCTGATCGGCTCGATCTTCAGTCCGTGGGCCGTCGTCTGGGGAGCCGTGCCGGTGGCAATCACTCTGACGGGATGGTTCTGGCCCAAGCAAACGCCGGAGGACGAGTCATGAAGGAGCGTGTGGTCACCGATCTGTCGAAGCTTCCCCTGCACGGCCTAGGCAGCGCGAGCCTGACGTTCTGGGGCACCAGTGCCTTCATGCTGATCGAAGGCATGGGATTCGCCTTGGCGATCGTCGTCTACTTCTATCTCATGAGCCTGGCGCCGCGTTGGCCGATCGAAGCCCCTGCCCCGGATCTTCTTCCCGGCACGATTCTGACCCTGCTGCTTCTCGTCAGCATCGTGCCGAATATGCTCATTGCGCGGTGGGCAAAGCACAGGGATCTCCCCAAGGTGCGCGCGGGACTGATCGTCATGGCGCTTCTCGGTGCAGCACCCCTCATACCCCGCGCCTACGAATTTCCTGCCCTTCACGTAGGCTGGGACGACGATGCCTATGGATCGATCGTCTGGACGATGCTCGGCCTGCACGCGACCCACATCATCACCGACCTCGTCGATACCGTCGTTCTCGCCTGTCTGATGTTTTCGAAGCATGGCGACAAGGCGCGGCGCTACGGCGATGTCGAAGACAACGCGCTCTACTGGAACTTTGTCGTCCTCGCCTGGCTTCCTCTCTACGGATGCATCTATTGGGTGCCGCGGCTATGAGAACAGCAACGACGATCATCTTTCTTCTTCTGATGGCGACACCGGGCTTGGCACATGAAGGCCATGCCCATTCGAATTCCCTCCCATGGACGGCCGATCCCTGGATAATCGCGCCGCTCGCAGTCTGCGCTGCCCTCTATGCAAGCGGAAGCCTTCGCTTGATGTCGCGATCATCCACGGGCCGCCGCGTCTTCGCGCACCGGCTTTTGGCCTATTGGGCCGGCTGGCTGGTGCTTGCTGGCGCACTGATCTCTCCCCTGCATTGGCTGGGAGAACAGCTTTTCACCGTCCATATGATCGAACATGAACTGGTCATGGCGGTTGCCGCGCCGCTCATCGTATTGGCACGCCCGTCGGCGGTGCTGCTCTGGGGGCTGCCCAGGATCGTCAGACGCCGGGTGGGACAGGTGCTCGCCTCGAGCGTGGTCCGCGGGACCTGGACGTTGCTCAGCAACGGCACTATCGCGACGCTGCTGCACGGAGTGGCAATCTGGACATGGCATGCACCTCTTCTGTTCGACGCCGCGATCGAAAGCACGCCGCTCCACCGTCTGCAGCATCTTTCCTTTTTCCTCAGTGCCGTCCTGTTCTGGTGGCCTGTTATCTGGAAGACGGACAGGGGGCTTGCGGCCTGGCATCTGTTCGTGACGATGCTCCATATGAGCATTCTTGGGGCCCTTATCGCCCTGTCGCCGAACGTGCTCTACGTCGTGCAGACACGATCGTCTGGGGCTTGGGGGCTGTCGCCGCTCGAAGATCAGCAGATGGCAGGCCTGGTAATGTGGATTCCTGCCGGCATCGTCTACGCCGCTGTTGCGCTGGCGCTGACGGCATTATGGATCAGGGATTCCGGAAAGGGAGGCGCAGATGGAACGCCTATCGTCGCCCCATAATTCCCTTCGCCCCGCTTTGCTGATCGCCGCCTGCTTGGTGAGCCTGACGGCGGCATTGACCTTGACCGACATCTACCGGCAGCGATCCGAAAGGCAAGCTGTTGCCGTCGCCATGACAAAAGGCGATCCGGCGCGGGCGCCGGCGATTTTTCGCCGATATGGCTGCGCCGGATGTCACACCATTCCAGGCATCGAGGGCGCCGACGGCAAGGTCGGCGGCGATCTCTCCGGTCTGCGCGAGCGGGTCTACATTGCCGGCGTGCTCAACAATTCCACCGACAACCTCATCGCCTGGATCGTCGCGCCACAGGCCCATTCGCCAAAGACGGCGATGCCCACCACCGGAATATCCGAACAGGAAGCCCGCGATCTCGCAGCCTATCTCTATGCTCGCTAAGAAATTGGTGTTTCCGATCAACTCGCCTTCAACAATTACTCGGACGATCACGGCGCGCCAGTATCAAAACGTTGATAATAAGCGCATGATCACCCTTAGGTGCATGTCGTCCGGAAGTCTGCAGCTCCAGGATCGTGATATGCATCAAGACAAGAAACTAAAGCGCGTTGCAGGAATCAATTTGCTCGACGCGCTTTAGAAGGAGATCCGCATGGATCGCATGATTGTGAAGAAGCATTTGGAGCAGGCGCTGGAACATGTCGCCGTTGGACGAGGGCATGTTGCTCGCCAGCGCGAGATCGTCGCTGAACTGACCGAACGCGGCGCCGACGTGACGGAAGCGATACGGCTTTTGACCAATTTCGAGGAGTCGCAGATCATGCATGTGGCGCACCTTGAGAGGCTTGAGGCAGAGCTGCTGGAATGTGACGAGAAGCATCAGGCCGGCGGATCCGAAGATAGTTCGGCCCTGTGACGGGCGAGAGTTTCCCGCCCTGTTTTAGTCTAGCAACAGCGCCCACTGACACCAAAAACAGCTGCGGCAGGACGCACGGCCGTCAGCCACAATCTGTCCTACATCGCACGCCAAGCATCGACGTCTTATCTTTCAGCCGTTCGCATCCTCTTCGACCAGATTGCTGACGGAAATGGGAATTGCGATCGAGCAACTGATCCCGTCCTCTCCAAGTGTGTAGGAGGTTTTCGCATCAAGCTGATAGGGCAGCGCGCGCTCGATCAGTTCACGGCCCTGGCCGCCCCCTTGGGGTCCGGAATTTTCGGGCGGCATCTTCACCCCACTCTCCCGCCAGTCGACATGCAGCCATGGCTTGCCACCGTCGCCGGATTGCTCGACATGCCAGTTGATGGCCAGACGTGCCCGAGGTTGGCTCAGCGCTCCGTATTTGACCGCATTGGTCGCCAATTCATGCATTGCCAATGCCATTGTCTGTACGCTGGTCGAGCGTAGCCTGACGCCGTCCGCACCTTCGAGGGTAATCCGGTCCATCTGGCCGTCCTGCACGCCGTGCGCCGCCAGTTCCGATAGGATAAGCTGATCGAACGTGATGCGCTCCCCCTCCTGCAGGCGCGAAAGAAGACCCTGCACACGCGCCAGTACATCCAGGCGGTCGCAAAACCTCTTATAAAAGTCAGGCAGATCGGCGCTGGTGCGCATGGTCTTGTCCGCCATCGACCGCACTACCGCCATGAGATTGCGCGTGCGGTGCTGAAGTTCGGCGACCAGCACTTTCATCCGGTCGGCAGAGGCTTTTTCATCGGTGATATCGCGGCCGATACCACCAATCTGCTTGACATTGCCCTCCTCTCCTAAAATCGGAAAGTCAGCATTGCGCAGCCAGCGGATCTCATGGTCCGAAGCACGCCTGATGCGGTATTCGAACTCCACGCGTTCGCCGTTTCGCACCCGGCGGATTTCGGAGAGCGCCAGTTCGCGGTCTTCGGGAATGATGAGTTCGGCCCAGCTGCGGAAGTTGTTGCCGGTCATGGCCTGCTCCCGGTCGACCCCATAGATCGTCTCGAACGCCGGCGTCAGGTAGACCCATTGCAGCGTCTCGGCGTCCCGGATCCACAGCACGTCGGAAGAGGCTTCGCCAAACAGACGGAATTGCTCCTCCCCCTGCCGCAAAGCGGCCTGCGCTTGTTTGCGCGCCGAGATGTCGATGCAGAACTCGGCAATCGTGCCATCGCCAAGATCGCGCCCGGCAAACAGCATCCAGCGACGCGTCCCGTCTGCGAGGACATATTCTTTTTCATAAGGGCCGAGCTTGCCGGTCTCTTTCACCGCCGCCATTTGCGCTTCGCTCTCCGCGAGGTGCTCCGCCGGCGTGAGCCGCCGCCAGTGCAGCTCGGAGCGCTCCATTTGCGAGCGCGTATAACCTGTCATCTTCAGGAACACCTCGTTGGCATCGCAGATAACGCCGTCCTGATTGATGAATACCACTCCAACTGCATCCGTCTCCAACACGCGCTGCAGGCGCTCTTCGCTGCGGCGAAGCGCAACCTCCGCCTCGTAAGTTGCGGTCAGATCGGTGAAGGTCACGACAGCCCCGCTGATATAGTTGTCGACACTGCGATAAGGCAGGACGCGCGCGGCGTAGTGGCGGTTGTTCGTCGGGTCGCTAACCTTTCGATCTACAGGCACCAGCGTCCTCAGAACGAGACGAACATCGTCCAGGAGCTCCGGATATGCGACGCGCGAAACGACGTGATCCAGCGGCCGCCCGACATCGGTTTCGAGCAGATGGAATATTTCCGTCGCCGCCGGCGTGAAGCTCCTGACGCGCAGATCATTGTCGAGGAAGACGGTAGCGATCTGCGTTGCCTCGAGAAGGTTCTTCAAGTCAGAATTGGTGCGGTCGAGTTCGGTGACGCGATGGGCGAGTTCGCCATTGACGGTCTGTAGTTCCTCGTTGACCGACTGCAATTCTTCCTTAGAGGTTTCCATCTCCTCGTTGGCCGACTGCAGCTCTTCATTGATCGACTGATATTCTTCGTTGGAAGATTTGAGCTCCTCATTTGTCGATTCGAGCTCCTCGATCGTTGCCTGCAGCCGGTCACGGGTGACGCGCAGATCGGTCTCCAGCCGCTGGACATGCTCTTCGCTCGTCAGCCTTCCGCCATCAGGTGCCGTCCCCTCGGCCACCTGCCCGGCATCCTGAAAAAGCACGATCAGCGAAGTGACATCGCCGGTACCTAGGGGCTCGACAATGATATTGACTGCGTAGGTGCGGTCGTCCTGGCGCAGCAGCACCCTCGGAACTTCGACCTTGACCGCCTCCGTGGTGGCACGTTGCAAAGCGGACCGCATGTCGAGCCTGAGATCACGATGTGCAAGGCTCAGGAGATTAAGCGTCGCAGTCCCCGAAGCGGGTTCGAGGTAGCGGCCCGTGCGTCCCGAGAAGTGCAGCACGTCATAGTGTGAATCGACGACGACATAGGCCGGAGCGAAGCGCTCGGCGACGACCTCTGCCTGGCGGCTGATCGTCGCCGACAGCCGGCCAGTCTGCAGCATCGGCGCCGGCGCCGAAAGCGCATGGTCGGGGCTGCGAGGACGTGGACTGAGCGGGAAGTCCGGAATGATGCGGGTCGCCGTCTCCAGCCTTCGAAACAGCCGGTTCTTTCGGTCGACGGGCGCGAAGAGCTTGGCGTGGCGGGTAACGTTTTCCGAAGAACCCAGAAACAGGATACCACTCGGCCTGAGGGCGAAGTGAAAGATCGGGATGACCCGGTTCTGCAGCTCGCTGTCTAGATAGATCAGCAGGTTCCTGCAGGAGAGGATGTCGATTCGAGAGAATGGCGCATCCTTGACGATGTTGTGCGGCGAGAAGATGCACATTTCCCGCAATTCCTTGACGACGCAATAGGTGTCGCCTTCACGCACGAACCATCGGGCAAGCCGGTCCGGCTGGAGCTGGGAGGTTATCGCTGCGGAATAACGCCCGGCACGCGCAATCCCGAGCGCGCGGGCATCGAGATCCGTCGCGAAGATCTGCACATCAGGAGGGTAATCCATGGTCGCCATATGCTCGCGCAGCAGCATCGCGATCGAATAGGCTTCTTCGCCGGTGGCGCAGCCTAGCACCCAGACGCGCAGCTGATCACCAGGTTCCTTGCCCTCGAACAGCCTCGGAATTTCGCGCTCCAGCGCTTCGAACTCGGCGGGATCTCTGAAAAACTGGGTAACGCCGATCAGCAGGTCCTGAAAGAGGTTTTGAACTTCGTCGCGGCTGGCGCGCAGCCGCTCGATATAGGCATCGATATCGCCGATTTGCAGCACCTGCATACGCCGCTGAACACGCCGCGTGAAGGTGCCGCGCTTGTATCCGTGGAAGTCATGGCTGGTGACATTACGAAGAACCGTGGCAATCTGCGTGATCTGTGCCTCGATGGCGCTCGGGGCCTCCTCATCCAGGCCCGCGTCTTCCTCCTCGACGACATTTCCGGTATAAAGCGCGATGTGGGCTGCGATGCCCTTCGCCGGCAGTCGCAAGTCCGCGATCGCCAGCGCACCTCCCTCCTCAGCAGATTGATAGTCGCCATCGTCCATCTCCGTGATCGACAGACCGCCAAACTTCTTGGTTGCCGCCACACCGGCGATGCCATCATTGTCGAGACCCGCCAGAACCACAGCGATCGCGCGCTCATGGGCATGTTCCGCCAGCGAGATCAACATCGTGTCGACGGTGCCACGATGGCCAACGGGTTCCGAGGCAGGCCGAATGCGGATATGGCCATCCTCGACGGTCATCATATCGTCGGAGCCGCCGACGTAGATATGGTTCGGAAGGATGCGCTCTCCATCCACCGCGACCGTCACCGCAAGTCGTTGCTGCTGTGCCAGCATTTCAAGGACGGCAGCTGCAGTGAGCCCCTCCTGCTGGCGCACCGCCACGAGATAGGATGCGCCGAGGTCGGCGCCGAGGTCGGAGAATATCTGCTCGAGCGAACGGAGCGAGCGAGCGCATACGGCTATGCCGACGATCACGATAGGCTGTTCGTGCTCATCCCGCTCAGCCGCGCCTGCCTGTTGCTCCATGTCTTCCCGTTCGTCGTACGCCATCGTCTATCCATGCCTCTGCCGCGGCGATTCTAAACCGTCCGCACGGTAGAAAGATACAACTTTATCAGATGTCCTGGAACCGCGACGCGCGACCGTGGCGCAACGAGCTTAGAGCGGCGTCTCGCAGGGTCGCGGAATATTGCCGATATTCCACCGCCCTTGCCTCGTAGAGTTCGGCGACGGCATTGCGGCCGGTGGCGCGGGCGTCGCGCGCCATCCGTTCCACGAGCGTCAGCCGCTCCTCCATGATACGCATGGCGAGTCTGATTGCCTCATCAAGCTCGTCTATATGCGAAGCAAGGACGTCGGCGGTATAGGCGTGGCCGATCTGGCACCGAAATCGCAACGGCCGCGAACCGCGAACCTCGGAAAGCACCCCATGGCAATCGGGGCAGGTCAGGGCGCTGGGAGAGGCGAACTTGCGAAGTTCGGCACTGCCAAGCCGGTCGCCAGCCGCAATTTCGACCTCCAGCCGCAGATCGTCGGATGGCACGTCAGGAACCGGTCCGGCCTCGCTTCCGGCGATTTTGGCAAGAAGCCCGCCGAGGTCGGCTGCAGAGGCCACGTGATCGACCTCCACTGCTTCCAGCGCGGCCAAGGGCATTTGATCCGCCTCCGCGTCAAGCGGATGTTGCACCACCGTCGTCCCGCCATGGGACTTGATCGCATGCAGCCCCGCCGCTCCGTCATTGAGCATCCCGGTCAGGACGAGCCCCACTGCTCGTGGACCGAACGACAGGGCAGCAGATCGAAACATCGGGTCGATCGACGGACGGACCATGTTCTCGCGAGGGCCGGCTCCGAACTTGATCGTTTCCCCCATGAGAAGAAGGTGGCGGTCGGGTGCAGCGACGTAGATGTGGCCGCGCTCGATTGGCTGCCCGTCGACCGCCTGCCTCACGGGCAGGTTGGAACTATCGGCAAGAATCTCAGACAGTAGGCTGGGAGAATTCGCAGGAATGTGGGTGCTGACGAAAATGCTTGCCGGAAGGTCGGAGGGCAAATCGGCAAAGAGGGTCTTGAGGACAGCTCTGCTCCCCGCCGACCCGCCGATGGCAATAATATCCTTGGTGGTGCTGGAAGACATCATCTCGCCTTTCATGTCATCCCAACAGCCGATGCTCCATATTGTTCCCTTGCCCGCGAGCGCAAACGGCATCAGTCGGCCGGTACCGGCTCGGAGCGATGGCTGGCGGCAAGGAGATGCAGGCGAGCCAGGTGCGCGTCACCACCCTGCAAAACAGCTCCACCGCGAGGCGATCAATCAAACCGTTTCAAACCATGTCGACGGGGCGTCTGTGACGAAGTTCAGCAATTTTCGCCATGGAAATTTATGAGCGGCTATCTCTCCCCTGAATTTGGGGGCTGAAGAAGTGAGGACGTGATTGGTTATGAGCCCTTCTGACATTCTCGGTGTCCCTCAACGAAAACCCCATCAACCGCTCGTATTCCGCCTCCGGAATGCCGTAAGAGCCATTGGCCTTGAGAATGAGGCCCTCGCGATCGACGACGATTACCTTACCTCGTACCGACCTGATGAGCTTTTCGCCCTCGAGGATGGGAAGCGCGCCGGTAACTCCGGAGCGCCGGACGCCGAGCATGGAAGACATATGTTCGTGGGTGAGAAGCAGCGCCTGGCTGTCGGATCGGTCATCGAGCATGAGCAGCAATCGGGCCAGTCTCTGTTCGATGGAATATCGGCTGTTGGCCAGGGCCGTATAACCCATTTGAATAGCGAGCGTCCTTGAAAATGTTGATGAAAGCGATCGCAACTGCGGTGCCCTCTGCGTGAGACGAAGGAAGCTGTCGATGTCGGTGCGCTGCGCGGTTCCTTCGGTCAGCACCACAAGATTGTAGGGAGTGCGCCAATCGCCCTCCAACAGCCCCGTGCCGGTTACCCCTTCACGGCCGATAAGGCCAACCTCTACGTGCGAGCCATCCAGGGACGAGGCGACCAGCGAGACCGTCCCGCTTTCAATGAAGGAAACCGTCGTGATCTCTCCAAACTGCTTTTCAAGAACCTCGCCTTGAATCAGCTGAACCTGCTTGAGAAGCGGCCGGATAAGATCATTTTCTCGCGGAGAAAGAGCGGAAAGAACGAGATTCTTCTGACCGCCTGATGACTTCGCCGTCGAACCTCCGCACTCGGAAAGGGCAGTGTAAATCGCGCTCGTGTCCAGCGGTTTTTCCACGAAAATCCGATCCGCAAAGCGGGGAGGCACGACATCACGGCTGTAGCCGGTTGCGAAGAAGAACGGGATATTGCGCTTTGCCAGCGCATCGGCGACAGGGAACACCATCGTTCCACCGAGATTGATGTCCAAAATGGCCACTTCAATTTGGGAATCTTCAATATATTGCAACGCTCGTTGGACGCTCGGCGCGGGACCAACTACCCTGATCCCGCTTGCGATCAGCTTCGATGCGAGTTCGCTGGCGAGAGCGTAATCGTCCTCGACGACCAAGACAGCTTTTTGAGCGAGTTCGTCAAAAGCCGTATTCATGACGACCTGCCTCCCACATCTTACCTGTTCACCTCAAAACGTTGCGGCCATCGCTCCGTTCCGTCGCCCAACCTGATGACGTTGCATCAATAATAGCTTAATCGCCCCACGTCCTCGCCTTCTTCAGTATCACGCGATCGGCGATACGCATCAAGGCTGCGGCGTCGGTCGCGCCGGCAGCGACTTAAGATATCGGGCGATAGCAATGCGGTCGGCCTCCGGGAGCTCCGCTATATTCTCGACCACATCCGCCATGGACCAACCGACATAGCCATGATCCGGCGTTCGGCCGCTGTGAAGCATTTCGGCGACATCCTGCTGCGACCACGAGCCGATACCTGTCGGCGTGATGTTAGGGTTGAAGCCGACACCTTCGGAACTCACTCCGCCGGCGAACCGCGTCTTGGGCTTCACGGCGCCGAAGATGTTGCGAGACGAGTGGCACTCGGCGCAATGACCGAGAGTCTCCACGAGATAGGCACCGCGATCATGCACGGGATCGCCGCTCGGCGTTGCTTCCGATCTGCCTTCGCGGAAGAACAGGAGTTTCCAGAAGCCGACAAACCGCCGAATGCGAAACAAGGGGGAAATATCGTGTGGCTGCGGGCGCTCCGGCACGGGCGACAGCGTGTGCAGAAAGGCGTAGAGATCTCTTACGTCGCCGAGAGTCATCCCGGTGTAGCTGGGATAGGGGAATACCGGGTAATAATGCTGCCCTGAGGGAGAGACCCCTGAAATCAGCGCATTGGCAAGGTCGGCAACCGACCACAATCCGATACCGGCAACCGGGTCGGGCGAGATATTGGGAACTCTGAAGGTCCCATAGGGCGAGGCCAGCGCAAGATCTCCTCCGAGCCTTAAGCGGTCCGGCTGACCAGGGGAAGCATGACAGGAGGAGCAGCCGCCTGCAGCAAAGACCACTCTGCCGCGCTCGACATCCCCCGGCGTCAGCGTGGGATCGCCGGCAGCGAAGCGTGGATGCGGCCTCGTCAGCAGCCAGGTTGCGAGGCAGACAAGGAGGACCGCGGCGACAGCGGTCGAAAACAATCGGGCACCTTTCACCATCCTGGACCCGCTAGAGCAATCCCGGGAAAACCATGAAACAGTTTTCCGTCCGGAGTTGCGAACGACAACTCAGAGCGGTTTCGCGTTTCCATGGAAAGCTCAATCGCTCTGCATGAATACTTCAACCGGGCGGTGGCTCGACCATATATGGCCGCCGCCCCAGGCGGCAGAGATAAACTTCTCGCTCGGGATTGGCCTCTATGACAAAACCCGAGCTGCGTAGCATCGCTTCGACCGCCGCCTTGTTGGGAATGAACCAATTGGTGGGATCGGCAGCATAGCGCTGTTCGACAAAGAACAGCTTCGGAAAATCCGGCCGGTTAAAAACCTTCCATTCCGAAAAGTCGTAATCCTCTTCCAGCGTGGCAATGCGCTCTTCGCCGCGCTGCAGGCATTGGAACAGCATGAGGTCTGCAACCACATGTTCGTGGAGCAGATCCAGTGCCAGCAATGGATGGCGCAGATGGTAAAGCACGCCCATGAAGAGCACCAGATCGAACCTCTCCTCGAGTTTCGACACCTCATAAACCGACATCTGCCTGAACTCGACATCAAGGCCGAAATGGTCGGCGGCGAAACGGGCCTGCTCGAGATAACGTGGATCGCTGTCGATGCCCAACACCCGACCGGCGTTGCGGCGCTTCATTTCGAGCGCATAAAAGCCTGCATTGCAGCCGATATCGAGAACGCTGCGCCCTTCCAGGTCCTTGGGCACGACATGTTTGAAGCCTTCCCACTTGAATGCCGGATAGTCACCGAGAAAGTGATCCGGTGCGGTTTCGAACTCCCCGAGCCGCATATTCTGAAACCATGGGCCGAGTTCGTTGATACGCTGCTTCAAAGCCAGGTTCGTCATCGCTTGAATCCGCTTCTCGCTTAGTTGTCCATGGGAGCAGCCTGCGGGGCCACCGCGCCCCGATGACGACGAGCCGCCGCGACGCGTTTCCGGGGACCATCATCCAAATTGGCGGAAAACCAGTCGATCGTATATCTCAGCCCCTCGGCAAGGGGCACCGTCGGCTGCCAATCGAGAAGTTCTGTCGCGCGGGAAATATCGGGCCGGCGGCGTTGAGGATCATCCTTCGGCAAAGGTCTGTAGGCAACAGCCGTTCGTACCGGCACCATTGAACGGATCATCTGCGCGAGCTCGTTGATGGTGAACTCCCCGGGATTGCCGAGGTTGACGGGCACGCCAGGGTTCGGCCGCACATCCATCAGCGCCATGAGGCCGCCGACAAGATCGCTGACGTAGCAGAAGGACCGGGTCTGCATGCCGCTTCCGTAGATGGTCAGCGGTTTCCCCGAGAGGGCCTGCACGATCAGGTTGGAGACGATCCGGCCGTCATTGGCCTGCATTCGCGGCCCATAGGTGTTGAAGATGCGGGCGACCCGCACGTCGACGCGGCCGCCACGCAGCATGTCGAAGCAAAGAGCTTCGGCGGCGCGCTTTCCCTCGTCATAGCAGGCGCGCGGTCCTGTGCAGCTGACATTACCGCGATAGTCTTCCTTTTGCGGATGCTCGGCGGGATCGCCATAGACCTCGCTCGTGGAGGCCTGAAGAAAGGCGGCCCGATGCCGCTCGGCAAGCGCCAGCAGATTGCCCGTACCGGCGACGCACGTCATCATCGTGTGTACGGGATCCGCCTGATATTGCGGCGGGGACGCGGCGCAGGCCAGATTGTAGATCTGGTCGAGCGGTTCGTCGATTTCAATGAATTTGCAGATATCCTGTTCGATGAGCCGGAAGCCCGGATGGTTCATCAACGGCCTGACATTGTCCCGCGAGCCGGTAATATAGCTGTCGACGCAAATGACGGTGTCGCCACGGCCGAGCAGAGCATCGCAGAGATGCGAGCCGACAAAGCCGGCGCCTCCTGCCACCAGAACAGTCTTGCCTTTTCCGCGACGATTGACCTGAAGCATCGATACTCTCCTTCACGCTGAGATACGGTCGAAAGCTGGATTGGTGGGCAGGTCGGAAAGAGCCCGGACGAGCTCACCGGCACGTGCGGCACCGGTATGACTGCTCATCACCAGCTTTCTCGCTGCGGCGGCGACGGCCAGACGGTCGGTGTCGGGAAGCTCCGTCAGCAGCGCCACGACATCCTCCGGCGCGCGCGCAATGAACAAGGCCTCGCCGTCCGGCAGCAGCTCATCGAGGCCCTGCCAGAAGTCGCTGATAATGGGCGCCCCGCAGGCGGCAGCCTCGAACAGCCGCACGCTGGGAGACCAGCCGGCAGCGATCATGTCGCCGCGGGTCACGTTCAGCGTGAACCGCTGCCGGCTGTAAAAGCTTGCGTGATCGGCAGGCGGCAGATGCTCGATGCGCTCGACATTGGCCGGCCATTCGATCTCGGCGGGATATTGCGGCCCGGCGACAACGAAGCGCATCGACGGCAGGCGGCGCGCCGGCTCCAGCAGAAGCCGCTCCAGTGTGGTTTGGCGGTCGGGGCTATAGGTTCCGAGATAGCCGAGATCCCAGCAAGTGGGCTCGCCGGTATCGGCATAGCGGTCTTGGTCGACCGAACAATAGAGCGCGATGGCCCTGCGCGCGCCATATCTCTGTTCGAGCCGCGTCAACACCCTTCCCCCGGAGAAGGAGAAGTAGGTGTCAAATAAAGGAATCTGGCGCAGCGCCAGATACTCCTCATCGCCGCGATCGAGCTTGGCGAGGGTGACCGGCGTGTCAATGTCATAGAAGCAGAGCCGTTTCAGCTCCAGCGCCTCGAGCCTGTCGATGAGCGGCACACCATCGGGAACGTAGGATCCGACGATGACGGCATCGGCCTTGCCGAGCCTTTCGCCGTGACGCTCGACCATTGCGCCGATACCGGAATAGTAGGCGAGCTCGCAGAAATCAGGCGAAGGCAGGTCCCGATGGCTGGCATACCAAGGCACGTCCCGCTCCAGGAACAGGACCCTATGGCCACCCTGCCTAAGGCCTTTGATCAAGGCGCGATAGGTCGTGGCATGGCCATTTCCCCAGGAAGAGGAAAGAGAGAGGCCGAGGAAGACGATGTCGAGCGGTCTCGTCATTCAGCTGCCTCCCGCGCGCCAAGACGGGCGCGAAAAATCTCGTCCGCCGTTTCGGCGCGATTGACATAGGTATGTTCGGCCAGAACGCGCCGACGCGCCCTTTCTCCGATTTCCCGTGCGGCTTGCCGGGACAAGCCGCTGAGCAGGGCAGCCACGTCCTGTCCGTCGCGGGCGACCAGGACCTCCTCGCCGGACTTCAGAAAGACATCGATGCCTTCCCAGTAATCGGTAATAAGGCAAGCCCCTGCGCCAGCCGCCTCGAAGACGCGCGTCGCAGGGGAAAAACCATTCTCCGCCATACTGGCGCGCGATATGTTGAGGAGCGCCATCGGCGTCACGTTGAAAGCATTGTGATCGCGCGTCGGGACATGGCCGATATAGCGGACGTTTGAAGGGATCGGCTTGTCCTGCCAGCCGGATCCGCCAAGCAGGAATGTCCGGTTCGGCAGACGAGACGCCGGTTCCAGGAAGAAATGCTCGACCCTCGCCTCGCGATCCGGCAGGCGGTTGCCAAGGAACCCTAGGTCGGCCGCGAAGCGGTAGTCCTGCGGCACCGGATGATGCGTTTGCGGGTCCAGCGCATTGTAGATCGGCACGCATTCGGCCGCTCCGACGGAACGGTATGCGCTCACGACAGGATCGCCGCCGCCATAGGTCAGCACGAGATCAAGCCCGGCGAGCGCACGGCGCAACGGATGATCTGGGTTGGCCCTGAGTTCGGCAAGCGTCGCCGGCGCGTCCACGTCCCAGAAGATCTTCAACGCTTGGGGCCGGGCGTTGCGCAGCACCTCTTCCAGCAATCGGTCGTCCTCGAAACCGACGCCGCTTGCCTTGACGACGATATCAGCCTCGGCCGCCTCGATTGCGACGGCCTTGAGAGCGTCAATCGTCCCTTCGTAGACGACGACCCTGCACCAGTCCGGCGGATCCATGTCGCGGTTCTTCTGCCGATCATAGACATCGGGCTCATAGAAGGTGATGTCATAACCCTTCTCCGCCAGCGCCCGCAGCAGGCCGCGATAATAGGTGGCGGCGCCGTTCCAATAGGCGGAGACGAGGCTCGAACCATAAAAGGCGATCTTCATTCGGCGGCCTCCCTGGATTGCAGGTTTGCGGTGACCCTATGCGTGCCGCAGCGCGCCAGGATGGCGAAAAGCTCGTCGACGCGGTGGCGGCAGGTGTGACGGGCCTTGATCGTTTCGAGGCCGGCAGCGGCAAGGCTTGTAGCCAGATCGGTATCGGAGAGGATATCGCGCAGGCTTTTCTTCATCTCCTCGCCATCACCGACGACCAAATAGTCCCTGCCGGGTTCGAACAGATGTTCGGCGTCGTTCCAGGGCGCCGAAAGCAGGGGTATTCCGCAGGCGAGCGCCTCGAAGACACGGATGGTTGGAATGCCCGGCAGATGTTCGACATAGGGTCGGCGCGGAATGTGTACGGTGACCCTATGGCGGGCGAAGGCCGCGGGAACGTCGGCATTGGCTATCCAGCCGCCATAGGCGATGCCGGCCTTGCGCAGCTCGTCCAATGCATGGCCGGGATAGCGCACGCCGCGAACGACCGTGTTCAATCCGAGATCTCTGGCGGGACGGATCAGGAATTCGCCGATTTCGGCCGACCGTTCATCGTCGCCCCAGTTGCCGATCCAGATGAGGTCTCCGGTTTTCTCGATCTCCGGCAGCGGCCGAAACAGGGCGTCGTCGGCCGCCTCGTGCCAGGTAAATACCGACTTTCCCCAGCCGGCTCCGAGATACCGTTGGCGCAGCGTCTGTCCGAAGGCCAGCACGCCATCATAGTCGTCAAGCGCCAGTCCTGCGATATCGCCTTCGGCGGAGACGGCGCGATGATGCGTATCGTGGAAAAGCAGCGTGAAGGTTGCGCCATCGCGCCTGATGCGGCCGAGCCTCTCGACCAATTGCGGTTCTGTCCACTCGTGGACGATGACGACGTCGGCATCGGCAAGCGCTGCCTCGTGATCGAATCCCTTGCCGTAGATCTGCGAACGGTGCTGCGGAAATGCCCGGTGAAATGCCTCGACCGCAGCCGCCCCCTGGTCGCTCTCCAGATTGGCCCGGCTCCAGGCATCCTGCGGCTCCAGCGCCAGCGTTTCATGGCCGCGCCGCTGGAGATCGCGCATGACGCCGCGAAGAAAATGGGCGTTGCCGTGATTCCAGTCGGAGACCAGTGAATGGGTGTAAAAGACAAGCTTCATGATCACTCCGCTGCTGTTGAAAAACCGCGGGCGCACATGCCGAAATAGATCGAGCACATCGCCTCTGCCTGAGCCTTGACGCTGAAGCCGGCGGACCGGGCACGCGCTTTTCGTCCGAACGCAGCCCGCAACTGCGGATCTTGGGCAAGCCTATTGAAAGCTTCGGCGAAGACATCGGGGCGATGCGGATCGGCAAAAAGAGCGGCTCCGTCCCATATCTCGCGATAGGTAGGAATGTCAGAAAGCACCAAGGCCGCGCCCGCCCGCGCCGCTTCGAGAGCGGCTAGACCGAAAGGCTCGTAGAGCGACGGCGAGGCAACGACGGCCGCCTGTCGCATCAAGGCGCTCATCCGCTCATGCGAAAGCTCTCCGCGGTGATCGGCATGGCGAAATCTCATGGTCTCGCCACTGGGACCGGTAGCCGCGCCGGCTGCCGCCACCGGCCATCGCGTCATAGCTGCAGCCTTATCCAGCACGTCGCCGTTTTTGCCGTCGTCCCACCAGCGCCCGGCGGCAAGAACAAACTCCTGCTTGGGCTCGTCGGAAGCCTCACGGCCGCTGCCGTTATGAACGACCTGAAGATTTCCGATCGTTCCATAGGCCGCTTCCATCGCTCTCGCATGGCTGCGGCTTGGCGCGATCACCGCGTCAGCACATGCAAAGCCCTCCTGGTTCAGCCGGTACTGCCATTGCCAGTCCTTTGGCACTTCACGTCCGCGGACGACGGCAAACCAAGTGACGACACAGGAATGGCAAACCACGACAATCGGCAGGTTGGTTTCCAGGCCCGCCGCCTGCGACGGCAGATTGAGATGCAGAAGATCGGCCTGTTCCCGGCGCGCGAGATCGGCGATCAGCCTCGGAACTTCGGCAACTGCCTCTTCATTCTCGACCGTCCAGTCGAGCGGCGCATCCAGCCAGACGAGCTTGCCGGCCCGGCTAGCCTCCGCAACCTTGTCGTCTGTCGGGAAAGGCCCCAGCCCCGCAAAAACAACCTCGATGTTGTTCGATTTCAGGGCTGCGGCCAAATCCATCGCGTAACGCCAGACGCCGCCGATGGCATCAACCGTCATCAGCACGCGGCGGTGCCGCTTGCTTCGTTCATGTTCGCTCATGCCGATGCCTTCCGCTTTTCTCTGCGGATCTGCCGGCCACCGAAACGATGGGCCGTCAGCCATTCGGCGAGGTGCCGCAAACCATGACGCCATCCGATTCCGGCTCGCCAGCCGGTTTCCTGTTCAAGTCTCGTCGTGTCGGCCACGAAATAGAGTTGATCGCCGGCGCGCCATGGGCCAAAGCTGGTTTCGACAGGATGGCCCGCAAGCACTTCGATCTCGCGCAGCACCGCGAGCACGCTGACGGCGTTACGCGGCCCTCCGCCGAGGTTGAAGGCTTTGCCGCTGACCCGCTCGATATTGGAAAACAGCGCCCGATAGGCAGCGACGGCATCATCGACATGCAGAATGTCCCGCACCTGCTTGCCGTCGCCGTAGATGGAAATGGGCTCGCCGCCGAGCGCACGGATCAGGAAATGCGCCACCCAGCCCTGGTCCTCGGTGCCGAACTGACGCGGTCCGTAGATGCAGCTCATCCGCAGGACGGCGGCAGGGATGCCGTAGGACTTTGCGTAGTCGAGAATATACTGATCGGCCACACCCTTCGAACATCCGTAAGGCGTGCAGAAATCGAGCGGCCGGTCCTCGCCGATCCCTTGCCTCCTGACGGTCTCGTTTTCGGGAAGATAACGATCGTCGAGTTCGATCATGCCGAGATCGTCGAGAGCGCCATAGACCTTGTTGGTGCTGGCGAAGATGACCGGCGCCCGTTTGCCTGCCCTGCGCACCGATTCCAGCACATTCAGCGTGCCGCGCGCATTCGTTTCGAAATCTTGCAGCGGGTCGACGAGGCTGGTGGTCACCGCCGTTTGCGCAGCATAGTGGAACACTGCCTTGGCATCCCTGAAGGCTGCTTCGATGCCTAGCAGATCGCGAACGTCGGCGAGGACCGGATGCACCCGCCCGCCATGCCGATCTTTCAGCCAGGAGAGATTCTGATCGACTCCAGATCGCGCCAGATTGTCGAGAATGATGACGTCCTCGCCGTCGCTCAGCAGGCTATCGGCGAGATTGCAGCCGACAAACCCGCTGCCGCCGGTGACGATGATCGGCGCGGCGCCAGAGGCGATGTTGGGAGCGGCAAGGGCGGCGACCTCCTCCAGCCTCTTGACGCCTCCCTCCATAAGAAGGCGTGCAAGCAGCTTCGGTTTATTGTCGTGGCTGACAGCGCCCAGATGATAATGCCTGGGATCGAACCACAGGCCTTCCTGAACCGGAACATCCGGCGGCACGTCGCGCCATGAATACCAGTACATGCGATCGGCCGGTAATTTCAGCGCGTTGATGAAGCGCCGCGCCTGTTCGATCTCGTCATTGCGCCAGGTGGAGTAGCCGGTTTCGGTGATCCATATTTCTGCATCGGCATTATAACGATCGATAATCCCACGCATCTCTCCGAGATGCATGTCCCAGCCGCCCCAGCTTGCCTCCTCGCTGTCCCAGGTTCCAGGGAAACCGTGGAAACCGACTGCATCGACGACGCTAAGTACGCCGCGCGTGCCCATCAGATTGAGCCAATGGGGATCGAAGGGGCACGGGCCGCCAAGCACCGGCTTATAGCCCCTCTGCTTCGCCCAGAAGGCGGCGCCTCCGACCATTTCGCAGAAAAGCAGGAAGTCGCTGTCGTGGCGCCAGTCCCAATCAAGCAGGTTGTTCGGTTCGTTCCAGAGCTCGACATGGCTGATATAGCGGCCATAGCGCGTCAGGACATGATCAACGAAGTCAGCATAGGACTTGAGATCGACCGGCGGACCCGAAGACCTGCCCGTCCGGGACAGAGAAGGCGGCGTGTAGTGTATGCAGGGCAGGAGATCGATTTCACTGCCGATACGCGGGATCAGCCAATCGAACCATTCCTTGCCGCCGGGGGCCAGATATTCGGCCCAGGAAAGATGCGTACGGAGATAGCTGGCTCCGCATCTCAGCATATCCGGCAGCACGATCTCGGTCCGCTCATATTCTCCGGGCCGGAACCATTCGACAAAACCGAATTGTCTCGTCTCCTGCTGATCGGCTGCTCGAGAACCGGCCTTGTTCATGAAACCAGCCCCCGCTCTTCCAGTTGCCGCTTCATTTCGGCGCCACGATCGACAGCCCCCGTCTGCCGCACCCATTCGGCGAAGGGCGCGAGCGCATTTTCGAGACGATATTTCGGTTCGAAGCCGAGGAGTTCGCGCGCCTTGGAAATGTCGGCGAAGCAATTGCGGATGTCACCCGAACGCGCCTTGTTCATGATGTCAGGGCCGATCTCGGGCACGCCCATGGCATCGGCGAGAAGCGTCGCGACATCGGCGATCGAATAGGCCTGGCCGCTGCCGATATTGATCACGTGACCGGCTGCCGCGGGTTTTTCCAGAGCCAGGCGGAAGGCTGTCGCCACATCGCGGACATGGACGAAATCGCGTCGCTGCCTGCCGTCCTCGAAGATCATCGGCGGCTGGCCGTTGGCGAGGCGCGAACCGAAATTGGCGAGTACGCCCGTATAAGGATTGGAAAGCGCCTGGCCCGCGCCGAAAACGTTGAAGAGACGCAGCGCGACGGCATCCAGGCCGTAGGCTTCACCGAAAATCAGAACCTGCCTCTCCTGGGCGTATTTCGTCAAAGCGTAAATGGACGCAAGATCGACCGGTTTCTCCTCATCGGTGGCGACCGGAGTCAGCGGCTGGTTGTCCCGATCAAGCGGATCCCACTTGCCCTGCTTGACATGCTGCATGCGTCGCCTGACATAGCCGAGCCGCTTTCCATCCGCAGTCCGATAGAGCCCCTCTCCATAGACACTCATCGATGAGGCGACGACGATCGTCTTGACGGGAAAGCCGATCATGGCTTCGAGGAGCACCGCCGTGCCGAGGTCGTTGCAGCCGACATAGCGGGCAATTTCGTACATCGACTGTCCGACGCCTACTTCGGCAGCGAGATGGATGACGCCGTTCACACCGGCAAGCGCCGCCCGCACGGCGTCCTTGTCTCTGACGTCGCCTTGAATAATCTCGGCTCCATCAGGCACGCTGACTTCGGCATCGCCATGCACCTGGTCGATCAGCGCATCGAGGATGCGCACCTCATAGCCGTTGTTCAGAAGTTCTTCAGCAACGTGGCGACCAATGAAGCCGCACCCGCCAGTTATCAAAATCGTCATTATGAGATCCGTCCGGTTGAATAATTTGCTTCGGAGATAGGCGCCGAACCGAACGCGGATGGAAAAGTTCCTGCTTCAATGACATCTTTCCTGCTTCAATGACATCTTTATTGACTTCATCATCAATGACTTCTTTGAGCTCTACCGGAACTCTTCAGGAGGCCTATTGTTCTAGGGGTGCCACATGGAGGACATCTCATGGACATTGCGGCGACACAGAAGGCCGGGCTCATGCGGGCTGCCATCGTCACCGGCCCCGGACATATCTCGGTGGAGACCCGCCCCCTGCCCGAACCCGGTCCGGGCCAGGTCAGGGTTAAACTGGAAGGATGCGGCGTCTGCGCCTCGAACCTCACGCCCTGGGCCGGACCGGACTGGATGACGTTCCCCACCGAGGCGGGTGGATTAGGCCACGAGGGCTGGGGTATTGTCGATGCCATTGGCCCCGATGTCACGGGAATTCGCTTGGGAGAGCGGGTTGCCGCTCTTTCCTACCATGCCTACGCCACGCACGACATTGCCGATGCCTCGATGGTCGCATCACTGCCGAAGGAGTTGGATGGCAAGCCCTTTCCGGGCGAACCGCTCGGCTGCGCCATGAACATCTTCGGCCGCAGCAACATCGAGCGCGGCCAGACCGTCGTCATTATCGGCATCGGTTTCCTGGGCGCCCTCCTCACCCGGCTTGCCGCGGCAGCCGGCGCAAGGGTGATCGCCATCTCGCGCCGGCCCTATTCACTCGAGGTGGCGAGAGAGATGGGAGCGGCCGAGACCATTCCGATGGACGATCATTGGCAAATCATCGAGAGCGTCAAAGCACTTACGGGCGGAAAATTCTGCGACTGCGTCATCGAAGCCGTCGGCAAACAATGGCCGCTCGACCTGGCGGGCGAGCTTACGAAGGAACGGGGGCGACTGATCATTGCCGGCTATCACCAGGACGGGCCTCGTCAAATCAACATGCAGCTTTGGAACTGGCGCGGGCTCGACGTCATCAACGCTCATGAGCGCGAGCCGGCCGTCTATATCAAAGGCATTCGCGACGCCATAGAAGCCGTGCGCCAGGGCCGGATCGATCCGCAGCCGCTCTACACGCATATCTATCCGCTGGAGAGGCTGGACGACGCCCTCAACACGACTCGCGACCGGCCTAACGGTTTTCTCAAGGCTCTGGTGCAATATTCATGAATGTGTTGATTTCCGAAGAAAATGCGGCGAACGCCAAACGGCTGAAGCTCGGCTTTCTCGGCGTAGGCTGGATCGGCCGGCATCGGATGAAAGCGATCCTCGGGAGCGGCGTGGCCGAGGCTGTCGCCATCGCCGACCCCTCAACAAATATGGCCCGAGAGGCCCTGGCGCTTGCCCCGGATGCCAAGATCGTCGCCGATCTGGACGGGCTGCTGGCGCAGGAGCTCGACGGCGTCGTGATCGCAACGCCGAGCGCCACACATGCCGAACAGTCGATCCGCGCCCTTGGGGCAGGCTTTGCCGTCTTCTGCCAGAAGCCGCTTGGCCGAACGGCATCCGAGGTCAGGGCTGTCGTCGATGCTTCCAGAACCGCCGACAGGCTGCTTGGCGTCGATCTTTCCTATCGACACACGCAAGGCATGCAGCAGATCCGGCAGCTCATCCGCTCGCATGCCCTTGGAAAGATCTTTGCGGCCGATCTGACTTTCCACAACGCCTATGGCCCGGATAAACCCTGGTTTTACGATAAGAGCCAGTCCGGCGGCGGCTGCGTCATCGATCTCGGCGTTCACCTCGTCGACCTGGCCTTATGGTGCCTCGATTTCCCCTCCGTCACCAATGTCACGAGCGCTTTGAGAGCCGGTGGGAAAAGGCTCGAAAACAACGGTCAGGTCGAGGATTTTGCAGCCGCAACGCTGACGCTTGCCGGCGGCGAAATCATCCGACTGACATGCTCCTGGCGTCTCAATGCCGGTTGTGACGCCGAGATCGGCGCCGATTTCTTCGGAACGGAGGGAGGGGCCTCCCTCAGGAATGTCCATGGCTCATTCTACGATTTTACGGCCGTCAGGATGTCCGGCACTTCGAGCGAAACTCTGGCCCTCCCCCCGGATGATTGGGGCGGAAGGGCTGCCGTGGATTGGGCAAGAAAGCTCGCCGGAGGCCAGCGCTACGATCCCGCGTGTGAGAATTTTATCGCAGTGGCGGAGGCGATCGACGGTATCTACTGCGCCGGCATGTAATCGATCAGGAGCCCTTGATAAGGCCGTAAAGCACTATCGTCGCATAAAGGGTGAATGCGACGACGGCGACCGTGCCGACCAGGATCAGTGCTATCCTGCCGGCATTGAGCCTCGTGCGCTTGCCCACGGAAGATGACGACGGCCGCTGAACCGGATCCTTATCCCCATCGCTCATGGTTTCTGCTCCGTCGTCGCGGCAGGTGATTTCTCGTCCGGTTCGCCGGGATGCGTCATCCATGTGAATGCGAGTGCGACAAGGCAGGCGATCAGGAAGATTGAGACGACGAATATCATCATGCGCCGCGGCGGCTGGGAGTTATCGTGGCTCATTCCTGAAGGGAAAGAGCCGCCTTTCCTCACCTCGCTCATGGCGCGCCCCTTTGCGGAAGCTCCGTCTCTTCATCGAGCTTCTCCTTGAGTTCGTCGAGCCGATCGCGCAGCAGCGACGCTTTCATGCGCCTTGCTTCCGCATCCGTCACTTCAACCGTCCGGCCGCTATCATCGGGAATGCCGGGGCCGCTTTCAGCAATGGTCTCGTTTCTGGGCCTGTCATTCGTGCCGGTCGATATTTTTGCTTTTCTGTCCATGACAGCCTCCGTTCAATTCTGGGGACGGTTACGCGCCCTTTGCCAAACGACGCGGCGCTGGCGAAGTTCCGGAATGACCCGGGGGTGTCATGGCATGTCCTCTCCGAGCTCATCGTCAGGATGGAGCGCGGCGGAACATAGACGCCATCCAAGTGTTGCTTTGCGTATCAATCACTGGGATCGACGATGACCGCTCGAAGTGCCGAAAGAGACAAAAACAACAACACGCTCATGAAAGTGAAGGCGGTTCCGGAACTCATCGATCCCGACGCCGAGCCGTTCGTGACCCAGGCCGTCCGAGAGCTCGTCGGATCGCAGATCCCGTTTCTGGTCGCCGGCACCTATGCCGTCTGCGCCTATACGGGCATTTCGCGCCAGACGAAGGACTTCGACATATTTTGCAAAGCGGGCGACTACGCGCGCATCCTCGGCCATTTCAAATCCAAGGGCTACACGGTCGAAGTCGAAGACGAGCGCTGGCTCGGAAAGGTCTTCAAGGGCAACCATTTCTTTGACGTCATCTTTGCCTCCTCCAACGGAACGATGCCGGTCGGCGACGACTGGTTCGAGGATGCGCGCAGGGTCAAGATGTGCGGCCACACGGTCAGGATCGTCAGCCCGACCGAATTGGTCTGGTCGAAGTGCTTTGTCCAACTGCGCCACCGCTATGATGGCGCCGATATCGCGCACGTCATTTTGAAGGCACATGACTCCATCGATTGGCGCAAGCTGCTGGCTTATCTGGAAGTCCACTGGGAAGTCCTCCTCATCCATCTTCTCAATTTCAGGTGGATCTACCCGACCGAGCGAGACAAGATTCCGCAATGGCTGCTGGACGAACTGCTGGATCGGCTCAAGGCGCAGCAGGAGCTGCCATTGCCGCAAATGAAAATATGCCGCGGCCGGATGTATTCCCGCGTGGATTTCGAAATTGACGTGAAGGAATGGGGTTTTGCCGATGTCGGCGGCGAAGGTGAATTGCGAGGAGATTAGGAGAACCGTAATGGATGAACAGCGAAAGAGCGTGAGAATTGCGGCGGTGGCCGATCTTCATGTGACTGAAGACGGCGCCAAGTCCTACAAGGATCTGTTCGCGGAGATTTCCTCCGTGGCCGACGTTCTCGTCATCGCCGGCGACCTTACCGATCTCGGCAAGCCCAAGGAAGCCGAACTGCTTGCGAGCGATCTGCGCCATTGCACCGTGCCGACAGTCGCCGTCCTTGGCAACCATGATCACGAGAGCGGCCAGGTCGATGACGTCTGCCGGGTGCTGACGGATGCCGGCGTGAAACTGCTCAACGGCCAGGCGGCCGAAGTCGCCGGCGTCGGTTTCGTCGGCGTCAAGGGCTTTGCCGGCGGCTTCGGGCGACACATGCTCGGCTCGTTCGGTGAGGCGGCGATCAAGGCGATGGTTGCCGAAAGCGTCGAGGAGTCAATGCGCCTGGAAAACGCGATGCGCCAAGTCCGCTCCGATCGTTCCCTCGTCATCCTGCACTACGCGCCGATTGCCGAAACAGTGGCGGGCGAACCCCTGGAAATCTATCCGTTTCTCGGCTCTTCACGGCTGGCCGAAACGATCGACCGATTCCGCGTCAATGCGGTCGTACACGGTCATGCCCACCGGGGATCCTATGAGGGCCGCACGCCGGGCGGCGCCCCCGTCTACAATGTTGCGGCCCATATCGAGAAACCCACCGGCAAGACTTACGCGTTGCTTGATCTCTGACTGGCCCGAGTATCACGCTTATTTGTTGGTGCGTCCACGACGGCGTGGATTCACACTGCCCTGAGGCGTCGTGTCGTTGGCCGTATCGCCTTCCACGGTGTTTTCGGCCTGCATCGCTTCGTCGTCCGGCGGCGCGACGATGCCCCGCGAACGGCTGATGCCCGGATCGTCTGTAAGGTCGATATCGCTTGGCTTCGTGGTCTTGGCATGTTTGGGGGAGGTCATGATTTTCTCCTTGAAACGTTGCGACCCTTCCGGAGTGAACTCACTGGATGGTCCCCGGTTCCCCTGAGGCGGCCCAGGGCCCGTGACCATGAAAGCCCTGCATCGCCGGGAACATTTCTCCGAAGCTGAGGTTGAAGCGCCATTAGAGCGCTGCGCGTCCCTTTCGGACCCTCAAAGACGCTCTAACACCATGGATCTGCGCATCGGACTTTCCGAAAATCGATTCCAATTTTCGGACCGATGCGCTGGCGACCGGCGAGGAGGAACCATCGTGAGAGCTCTGACGTGGCACGGCAAGCATGACATCCGCTGTGACAGCGTCCCCGATCCTCAGATCCAGGACGGACGCGATGCCATCATCAAGGTCACGGCCTGCGCGATCTGCGGATCGGATCTGCATCTCTACGACGGTGTCATGCCGGAGATGCACAGCGGCGACATCATGGGTCATGAGACGATGGGTGAAGTGGTGGAAGTCGGAAAGGACAATACCAAGCTCAAGGTCGGCGACCGCGTCGTCGTGCCCTTTACCATCTCCTGCGGCGAATGTTTCTTCTGCAAGCGCGGCTTCTATTCCGGTTGCGAGCGCTCAAATCCCGATCGAGCCAAGGTCGCGAAACTCTGGGGCAATTCGCCGGCAGGCCTGTTCGGCTACTCGCATCTGCTTGGCGGATATGCCGGCGGACAGGCGGAATATCTGCGCGTGCCCTATGCCGATGTCGGGCCGATCAAGGTGCCGGCAGGGCTTTCCGACGAGCAGGTGCTCTTTCTTTCGGATATTTTCCCAACCGGTTATATGGCGGCCGATTTCTGCAACATCCAGCCTGGCGATACGATCGCGATCTGGGGCTGCGGCCCGGTCGGCCAGATGGCAATACGCTCGGCCTTCCTGCTCGGAGCCGAACGGGTGATCGCCATCGATGCAGTGCCCGAGCGGATGGCGCTCGCGCAAGCGGCCGGCGCCGTCACCCTCGATTTCATGGACAAGGACGTCTACGAGCAGATCATGGAATTGACCGACGGGCGAGGTGCGGACGCCTGCATCGATGCCGTCGGAACCGAAGCCGAAGCAGCCGCCAGCTGGGATTCGCGCCTCGACCGCATCAAGGTCGCCATGTTCATGGGCACGGACCGCCCGCATGTGCTGCGTCAGGCCATCCACTGCTGCCGCAACTTCGGCACGGTCTCGATCGTCGGCGTCTATGGCGGTTTTCTCGACAAGATTCCGATGGGTTCGGCAATCAACCGGGGCCTGACCTTCAAAATGGCCCAGACGCCGGTCCAGCATTATCTGCCGATCCTAATGGAGCGTATTGAAAAGGGCGACATTGATCCGTCCTTCGTCATCACTCATCGCGGCACCCTGGAAGACGGTCCGGCCCTCTACAAGACGTTCCGCGACAAGCAGGACGGCTGCATCAAGGTCGTCCTAAAACCTTAAGGAGAAACATGATGGCTGATCGTCAATCAGGCAAAGGCCTGGCGGTCGTCACCGGCGCCTCCACCGGCATCGGCTACGAACTGGCGAAGTGTGCGGCCCGGGACGGTTATGATCTCATCGTTGCCGCCGACGAGGAGCGGATCAACCAGGCGGCCGCCGATCTCAAGGCATTCGGCACCTCAGTCGATGCTGTCGAGGCCGACCTTTCAACGCTTGAAGGTGTCGACCGGCTGACCGAGCGCATCACCGCGAGCGGCCGATCGGTCGATCTGTTGATGGCCAATGCCGGGCGCGGCATCGGCGAAGGTTTCCTCGACCAGAATTTCAATGAGGCGCGCAAGGTCATCGAAACCAACATCACCGGAACGATCTACCTGATCCATCAGATCGGCAACCAGATGCGCAGCCGCGGCGCGGGCCGCATCCTGCTGACAGGCTCGATCGCCGGATTTATGCCGGGCTCCTACCAGGCCGTTTATAACGCCACCAAGGCCTTCATCAACAGCTTCTCCTTCGCCTTGCGCGAGGAGTTGAAGGATTCCGGCGTCACCGTCAGCTGCCTCATGCCGGGGGCGACGGAAACCGAGTTCTTCAAACGCGCCGGTCTTCTGGATACGGCGATCGGTCAGTCGAAGAAGGACGACGCCGGCGAAGTCGCGCGCATCGGCTATGACGCGATGATGGACGGCGAAGGCGATGTTGTGAGCGGTTGGAAGAACAAGCTCCAAGCTGCCGTTGCCAATGTCACGCCGGCAAGCGTGCTCGCCCATCAGCATTCGAAGGTGGCAAAGCCCGGTTCGGGCACAAAATAGATGGCAGCTTGCCTAAACGACTGGTCGCCGCCATCATCACGGCAGCGACCAAAGCCAATGAGGTCGAGCGCTCAGTCGCGCTCGACGAACTTGTTGAAGCGGCTCGTCTTTCCGTCCTTGGTTTTGTCCTGGTAAAGAAAGGCGAGCTTGTTTTCGTCGAAGATCTTGAAGAATTCGTCCCAGTCGATCTCGTCGAATTCCTCTTCCTTTTCGCCGAAATCGATCCGGAGAACGCCGCCTTTGCCGCGAGTCCGGATAGCCGCCGGCCTGCCATCCCTTTCCTCCGCCCATTTGCGGATTTTCTTGTGATCCGTCGTTGTCTCAGAACTGCTCATTGAAGCCTCCATTCCTCTTGGTTTTGAGCGATGGTGCTGCCATGGCTCACGCGGTTACAGCAGCGGTTGTCTTTGCTTCCAGTCACGATAGGGCGCGAGCACTTGGCCAGGATAACGCCGCTCGATCTCGTCCTCGGTCAAAGCAATCCGGAAAAGAACCTCTGCCGTCGCATCGTTCCTGGCGGCATTGCTCGCTTTTTCCAGCGCGCTCATGGTCAAGAACAGCTCGTCGTCAGTCATCGCCTCGAGGCGGGTGGCAAGCTCTTCGACCGGTTCTGTCATAAGTGGATTCGCGGACATCGGCGCCTCTTTGCTGATGCCTGTCCAACTTCCCTCCGCACACTAAGTTCCGCCACGGGGCGGCGCAAAGGCCCCTCACGCCGCCGCCTGCTCCTCCCGATATAGCCGCCAGGGAACCGTCGCCACCGTCAGGCGGGGACCTCCAAGCTTGACCAGTTTTGCCCTTAGCCGTCCTGCCCTGTTCATGTGCAGCAGCTTCTGCCACCATTTGTCTTTCACCGTTTCAGGGATCAGAACCGCGACCCGCCTCTCCGGACTATCGGCATCGAGCTTTTCGATCAGCCGCAAAAGCGGCTCATGCAGTTGCCGATAAGGCGCTGGGATGAGCATGAGCCGCGGCGGCTTCAGCCCGTGGGCGGCGATCGGCTCTTCCACCTCGATGCGCCATTCCTCGCGAAGCGCTTTTTCACCCTCCTCCCGATCGGGCCCACCGAGGCGGATGAAATGGACGGCGACAACATCGGGCGAGATCGTCAGTGCGAACTTGATGGCGCGTTCGCTCAACCTGTTCCATGTTTCGGTTACGACGAG
Organism: Rhizobium atlanticum; assembly: GCF_030182485.1. Classification (NCBI taxonomy): domain Bacteria; kingdom Pseudomonadati; phylum Pseudomonadota; class Alphaproteobacteria; order Hyphomicrobiales; family Rhizobiaceae; genus Rhizobium; species Rhizobium atlanticum. The sequence goes on along the minus strand of NZ_JAQJCJ010000003.1, from coordinate 303,997 downwards.
AACGGTTGGGGGCTCGATATCTTCGACGGTGATAGGACCAGGCGTCCTGAGTTCGCGTTGAAGCGAGCGGTAGTAGCTCTTGATCGATTTCAGAATGGCAATGGTCACCGGGACCGTGATGAGGGTGATCCACGCGCCCTCCGCAAACTTGGCGATCAGGATGATGATGAGCGCCGCACCTGTCGAAACCGCGCCGACCGCGTTCATCGTCAGCTTTGCGGTGTATCTTTTGGGATGACGGCGCCAGTGAACGGTCATCCCTGCTTGAGAAATCGTAAACGTCAAGAATGCGCCGATTGCAAAGAGCGGGATCAGATGATCGGTGATTCCTCCGAAAACGATCAGAAGCAGCGTGGCGAAGCCGGAAAGGAAGAGGATGCCGACAGTAAATACCAGCCGGCGTCCCGGCTGGGCGAAGGCCTTGGGGAGATAGCCGTCGGCGGCGACCATCTGGCAAAGACGTGGGAAGCCGACAAAGCTGGTATTGGCCGACAGGCAAAGAACGCTGAGAAGGCTTGCCATCGCGATATAGTAGAACGCGCCATGGCCGGCGACGGCGGCAATCAGCTGCGACAGCACGCTCTGATAGCCCTCTTTCGTCTGATCCATTGCGCCGATTTCGAAGACGCTGACAATGGCGGCAATACCGCCGAGAAGCAGACCGAGAATGACAACGATGACGCTGAGCGTGATATAGGCGTTCCGCATGACGGGCTGCCTGAACGACCCCATCCCGTTGGAGACGGCTTCCACTCCGGTCATCGCCGTGCAGCCGCTGGCGAATGCATGCATAAGCAGCCATATGGTCGCGCCCTGTGCTATCGGGTTCAGCGGAGGCGGGGAGACGACGGGTGCAGGTTTCTCCACCAGGGCCATCGCGATCAGGCCGTAGCCGATGACGCCCAGGAAGCAGATGATAAAGAGGTAGGTCGGCAGTGCAAATAGCCAACCGGCCTCTCCCGTTCCGCGCAAATTGGCGAGCATGACGATGAGGACGACGACGAGGCAGAGAGGCAGAATGTACGGATGAAGGCCCGGTAACGCCGAGACAAGCGCTCCGACTCCTGCCGAAACGCCCACAGCGACATTCAAGACGTAATCGATCATCAACGCCGCAGCAGCAAGCAGGCTCGGATATTCCCCCAGATTTTCCTTCGCCACCACATAGGCGCCGCCATTCGTCGGGTAGGCGGCAAGCGTCTGCCGGTAGGAGAAATATAAGATCGTCAGCAGAGCGACAATGCAGCCCATCACTGGCCCGATATAGGTCAGACCGAGCGCCCCCAGCGGCATGAGAATGGTGAGCGCTGCCTCGGGGCCGTAAGACGACGAACCCAAGCCATCGAGCCCCATTGCGGGCACTGCCTCTATCCAACCGATCTTCTTGTCTTCGTGCTCGCGATTGGCGAGACGGCGACCAAACAGGAAAGTCGCGAGGTTCATTTCTATTCCTATCCCGGGGCTGACGGCGATAACCAACAATCGGCGCTCGCTCGGGTTCCCGGCGCCGCGGCATAGGCTATTCCCGGCACGGGACAGTCCGCTGCCCCCGAACCGATCCACCAGAAACTGCAGACCGCACGCGAATTGTGCGGAACAATTAGTTGCGCGTGCAGTTCGGACGCCAGCTCAACCCGCGAGCAGAGGAGAGGGAACATGCGGAAATCTCACGCTGTTGGACTGCTTTACGCGGCCTCTTTTGCCGGTGTCGGCGTCCTTGCTGCCGGCGCATTGTCAGACCCCTTACCGCCCGACACTACCTATCGGCCTTTGCCGACCATGCCGTTTTTCGAGGCAAGGAAAATCGACGAGGCGCAGAAACCCGAGGTCGCTCAACGGCAGCGCACCCTTCTGGAGCGGCGTTACGATCTGGCGGACAAGCCGATGCCGGGGGTCATGATGTCGGGGGGCATGAAGCCGGTGCAAGATGGCATCCGCGTGAAGCTTCCGGCGGACACGAGCTGGGATCAGCTGGCGGACATGACACCGGCAGAGATCAAGGAGAAGAACCTGCTTCCGGAAGGCTTCCTGCCCCTGCCGCATGTGAAGCAGGCGACCGGCGGGCAAGTTTTTCCCAATCGCCAGATCGATGAGATAAATGCGAGGGAAATGCGGGATCTCCGCCGCTTCGACGTCGATTTCGACCTTCCCGACAACCTCACCCCGGAATTCCCGCCACCTGTCTTTCTGACTACCCATCCGGAGCTCGGCGACGTTTCCCGTGGCCAGTTGCTGACGATCAAGAACTTCTACGAGAACATGAACGGCATCATCACGCCGGTTCAGATGGAAGGGCTGCGGCTGCTTCTGACGCCCTTTCCGCAGGAAGAGTTCAACCAGACCGAGGACAGGAAGGTCGCGGACCAGAGCATGGGCGTCGCCTGTCTCGACTGTCATGCCAATTTCCACACCAATGCAGCCTTTCACCTGACCCCGGATGTTCGCCCGCAAGCGGACCGTTTCCGGTTAGATACAACGAGCCTGCGCGGCCTTTTCAACCAGCAGATTCACGGATCGAAGCGCTCGCTGCGGTCGGTCGAAGACTTCACCGAATTCGAACAGCGAACGGCCTACTTCAACGGCGACCATGTCAGCGCGACACGCAAAGGCGTCAATCTTCCCGACCGCCCGAACCAGGTCGCGATGATGGCGCAGATGCAAAATATCATCGATTTCCCACCCGCTCCGAAGCTCGACCCGTTCGGTCGGCTGGATCCCGCGCTCGCCACCTCCCAGGAACTGGCCGGCGAAAAAATCTTCATGGGCAAGGGACGCTGCGCCGATTGCCACTTTCCGCAGACGGAGTTCATGGACAACAACATGCATGACCTGAAGCTCGAGCGCTTTTACAGGATCGGGCAGGTTTACAATGATTTCGTCACGCTGCCTGATGGCCCTATCAAAACCTTCACGCTGCGCGGCATCAAGGATTCGCCTCCTTATCTGCATGACGGCCGGCTGATGACGCTCGCCGACACCGTCGAATTCTTCAATCTTGTCCTCGGGGTCAAACTGACCGGACAGGAAAAGAAGGATCTCGTCGCCTACCTGTTGACGCTGTGAGGCATGAAGGAGAGGCCCGTGTACCGCAACCCTATCGCCGTGCTCACCACGATCATGCTGCTCAGCAGCACTGCGTTCGCTCAGATCGGCAATCCGGCCGGAATGGGCGCCGACACAAAGATGTCGAAGCCCGGCGTTCCGGCTCCGCATCAGACCAATAACCAGGACAGGCTATTTGCGCAGCTCGCAGCCGCCGGCGGGCTGGCGGAGGTAGAGCTGGGCAGGATGGCGTCCGGCAAGGCGGAAGCGAATGCCGCCAAACAGTTCGCGGAGGTGATGGTTCGCGATCACACGGAGGCCAACGCCAAGCTGAAAGAGCTGGCTGAGGCTGCCAAGATTCCGCTTCCCGCGACGCTCAATCCGGATCATCAAGTGGTTCGCGATCAGTTGGACAAGCTGAGCGGCACGCCGTTCGATATTGCCTATATCAAGGCACAGATCGTCGACCATCAGAAGACGGCGCAACTGCTGGCTTGGGAAATCTCCCTCGGTGAAGACGCCGAAATGCAACGTCTGGCGGCGTCGATGCTGCCAATCGTGCTCGATCACCTCAGACGCGCGCAGGAAATCAATGCCGAGCTGACGGGCGCGGCAATCCGGTTGCCCGCGCAAGCCATGGCGGCAAGCGGGCCGAAGCCGCAATAGCGCCATTGCCCCGGAACAACCGCCTGCTTTCAGCTGTTCTCCTTGAGAGTGGAGGTGATCCATGGATATGACCCGCAGCCGAGACCACATGGTCGAACATCATGTCGTGGGTCGCGGCATTCGCGATCGAAGCGTCACCCGAGCTATGCGGATGGTGCCGCGCGAAAAATTCGTCGATCCCGGCTTCGAGGAATTCGCCTATGAGGATGCCCCGTTATCGATCGGCGAGGGGCAGACAATTTCGCAGCCTTACATCGTCGCACTGATGATCGAAAAAGCCGATCTGGACGCCGGCGACAAGGTTCTGGAGGTCGGAACCGGTTCCGGCTACGCCTCGGCCCTCATCAGCCGGATCGCAAAACACGTCTATTCCATCGAACGGCATGAAAGATTGGCGGTTCAGGCCCGGGAGCGATTCGACAAGCTCGGATACCGCAACATCGACGTCCGGGTCGGCGACGGCAGCAAGGGCTGGGCCAAAGCCGCTCCCTTCGATGCCATCATCGTGTCGGCGGGCGCACCGGAGGTTCCGGCCTCCTTGAAGGAGCAGCTGGATCTCGGAGGGCGCCTCATCATCCCGGTCGGCCGAGGTGAAGAGCAGCGGCTGAAACGCATCACGCGCACCGGTGCAACCACCTTCGAGGAGGAGGATCTCGGCGGCGTCTTCTTCGTTCCCCTGATCGGCGAGGATGCCTGGACTGCCGCACATCCGATGTACACGGCGGCAGCCCCGTCATCGCGCATGGAGGAAGCGCCTGACAAACTCATCGCGGCCGTGGCGGAAGAATTTCCCTCGGTCGACGACCGGAGCTTTGCCGCCCTTTTCGATCGGTTTGCCGAAAGCCGTATCGTTCTGCTTGGTGAATCCACCCATGGCACGGCCGAATTCTATGAGGCGCGCGCGGCCATCAGCCGTCACCTGATCGAACATCACGGCTTTAACATGGTGGCGGTCGAAGCGGATTGGCCGGACGCCGTGGCGGTCGACCGCTGGATAAACGGTCAGCCGTCGAAAGGCGATCAGCCATTCAGCCGTTTTCCCAAGTGGATGTGGCGGAACCTGGAATTTTCGCGGTTCCTCGGCTGGCTGAAGAGGGATAATGAGCGTCGCAAGGGTTTACACGCCGATCAGGTTCGGTTCTACGGCCTGGATCTCTACAACATGTCGGGATCGATCCGCTCCGTCCTCGACTATCTCGAAAATGTCAGCCCGGAAACCGCCGAAATTGCCAGGGAACGCTATGGCTGCCTCAGCCCCTGGCAGAGCGATCCGGCGACTTACGGCCGGGCCGTGCTTACCGATGCCTATAGATCATGCGAGGAGGCGGTGCTAAGGCAATGCACGGAGCTGCTGGCGCGCTCCCTGGACGACGCTGCCTCAGACGGTCATGACTTTCTGAACGCCGCCCAGTCGGCGCGGTTGCTAGCCGCAGCCGAGCGGTATTACCGGATCATGTATTACGGCGGTTCTCAGGCCTGGAATCTCCGCGACACCTACATGGCCGATACCGTGGAGCATCTCCTCGACTTCCACGGTCCGACGGCAAAGATCATCATATGGGCGCACAACTCGCATATCGGCGATGCCCGCTATACCGATATGGCAGCCGCCCGCGACGAACTGAACCTTGGCCAGCTGTGCCGGCAGCGTTTCGATGGAATGACAAGCCTCATAGGACTGGGAACGCATTCCGGTGAGGTGATCGCGGCAAACGACTGGGATGGACAGGCCGAGAAGAAGCAAGTCAATCCGTCCCTGCCGCAAAGCTACGAGCGTCTCTGTCACGATTCCGGAAAGCCGCGATTTCTTCTCGACCTCGCGGCCGATGAAGAATTGCATGCAAGCCTCGTCGAACAGCGGCTTCAGCGCTTCATCGGCGTCATCTACCGGCCGGAAACGGAACGGCTGAGCCATTACATGTCGACATCGCTGTCGCGGCAATATGATGCATTTCTCTGGTTCGATGAAACTCGAGCGCTTTCACCGCTTATGGCACCGGAGTCCGGTACATCGGATCCGGAAACGTTTCCCTTTGGGTTCTAAGCCCCGGCCTCTGTCGAACGAACAGCGATCATCAACAACGCGATAAGGCGGGAACTCTGCGCCTGCCCGCAAGTTTGGCGATTACCAACCCAGGAGATCCTCATGAAACACTTTGTTATCGCTTCGCTCGCCCTCTCTCTTGCTGTTCCGGCCTTTGCGCAATCGGCTGCCGAAAAGAGCGGGGTCAATTCCCTGATCGGCGTGCCGCCGAAAACGGAAGATTTCGTCAAGGAAGCAGCCGCAAGCGACATGTTCGAAATCGCCTCCAGCAAGCTTGCGATCGAACGTGGCGACGATGCGACTAAGGCCTTCGCGCAGCAGATGCTCACCGACCATCAGAAGACCAGCGAAGAACTCAAGGCGTTGGTTTCCGGCGGCAAGGTCAAGACAGCGCTTCCAAGCGCCATGACGTCGGATCAGAAAAGCATGCTCGACAAGCTGAACAGACTGCAAGGAGCCGATTTCAACAAGCAATATCACTCCGACCAGGAATCTGCCCATGAGAACGCGGTCGATCTCTTCAAGCGCTATGGCGACGAAGGGGACAATCCAGAACTGAAGGCATGGGCTGCAAGCACGCGCCCCGCTCTGGAACATCATCTCCAGATGGCCGAGGAACTCAACAAGTAAGCGGCAAGACCGCATGGTCAAGGCGATCATGAGGCCCGCCGGGAGGCAAGGATGATCGATGAGGAGACAAGAAGGATCCGCGCCTACCGGATTGGGGAAAGCGAGGGACGCCCGGAAGGTCAGGACCTCGCACATTGGTATCGAGCGGGCGACGAGCCGGCTGACCCGGCGCAAGATGGTCGGGAATACATCCGATATTCCCATGGCGCGGCGCCGGCAGGGTCGCTGATCATCAAACTCTATCGATCGAGCAACCAGATCCGGGGATATGTTCGCAAGGTCGCGGAAGGCGACCTGGATGACACGGTCTATCCCGGCGAGGAAATGGAGCCCGAGGCGGCATTCAAACTGGCAGAGTCCCATAGAGGCAACAGCAGCCAGCCCGTCTTCGTCGAACTTGTCGAGGACGTCGAATGGGATCCGTCTTGGGGCCGCCTCCGCGATTAAACCCACGGCTGAAACAGACCGGGTCGAATCGATTGGCCCGGCCCCGAAACTGCGGCTTGATCCGGAGTAGATCCGCTTCCAGCACATTCCACACGATCCCGGGAGAACAGCATCCATGGCGAAAACTGTCGGCGATTTTCTTGTGGCACGGCTTGGCGAATGGGGTGTGCGACGTATGTTCGGCTATCCCGGCGACGGCATCAACGGCGTCTTCGGGGCGCTCCATCGCGCATCCGACAAGATGGAGTTCATCCAGGCACGGCACGAGGAAATGGCGGCTTTCATGGCAGCCGCCTATGCGAAGTTCTCAGGCGAACTCGGCGTCTGCATCGCAACCTCGGGACCCGGCGCTACCCATCTGATCACCGGTCTTTACGACGCTCGCATGGACCATCAGCCGGTTCTCGCCATTGTCGGCCAACAGGCGCGCCGCGCGCTCGGTGGACATTACCAGCAGGAGCTCGACCTTGCCGCCCTCTTCAAGGATGTCGCGAGCGATTTCGTGCAGCAGGCTTCCGCCCCGGCGCAGGTGCGCCATCTGATCGACCGCGCGGTTCGCATCGCACTTGCAAACCGGACGGTGACAGCGATCATTCTGCCGAACGATCTGCAGGAAATGCCCTATGAGGAGCCAGCGCGAAAGCATGGAACCGTGCATTCGGGTCCGGGTTACCGCCCGCCGCGAGTCTTTCCGCACGGAGACGATCTTCAGGCCGCGGCCGATATTCTGAACGCGGGAAAGAAAGTGGCGATCCTCGTCGGCGCCGGCGCGCTCAACGCCACGGACGAGGTCATTGCCGTTGCGGACCGCCTCCAGGCGGGCGCTGCCAAGGCCCTGCTCGGCAAGGCCGCTCTGCCGGATGACCTGTCATGGGTGACGGGCTCGATCGGCCTTCTCGGGACGGAACCTTCATGGAACCTGATGCGCGACTGCGACACCCTGCTGATGATCGGCTCCGGTTTTCCCTATTCCGAATTCCTGCCGGAGGAAGGCCGGGCGCGGGGCGTGCAGATCGACATCAATCCCGACATGCTGTCGCTGCGCTATCCGATGGAGCTCAACCTGACGGGTGATGCGGCCGAAACGCTCAGGGCGCTGCTGCCTCTGTTGCGGGAAAATCCTGATACCAGCTGGCGGCAAACGATCCAGAAAGACGTCGCCTCCTGGTGGAAGACCCTGGACGAGCGCGCCCACGTCGACGCCAATCCCGTCAATCCGCAGCGCGTCGTCAGCGAACTTTCGCCGCGGCTGCCGGCAAATGCCGTTGTCACCAGCGATTCCGGTTCCTGCGCGAACTGGTATGCACGGGACCTGAAGATGCGCCGCGGCATGAAGGGCTCGCTTTCCGGCGGCCTGGCATCGATGGGAGCTGCCGTCCCCTACGCGATCGCCGCCAAATTCGCTCATCCCGATCGCCCCGTCATCGGCCTGGTCGGCGACGGCGCCATGCAGATGAACAATCTCGCCGAGATGATCACCGTTGCCAAATACTGGAAGGACTGGGCCGATCCGACTTTCGTTATCTGCGTCTTCAACAACCAGGATCTGAACCAGGTGACATGGGAGCAGCGGGTGATGGAGGGCGATCCGAAGTTCAACGCGTCGCAATCCATTCCAGACGTAGCCTACCACAAGTTCGCCGACCTCATCGGATTGCGCGGCATCTTCGTCGACCAGCCGGCTCAGCTCGGCGCCGCGTGGGAAGAGGCTCTGAGCGCCAATTGCCCCGTCATCCTCGAAGTAAAGACCGATCCGGAAGTGCCGCCGCTGCCGCCGCACATCAGCTTCGAGCAGATGCGGAACATCACCTCTGCCTTGATGACGGGGGATCCACATGAAGCAGGAGTCATTGCCGGCACCTTCCGCCAGCTCTTTGCCGGCATCCTGTCACGGCGGTAGCTCACCGCATCGTTTCGCCGCGAGCATTTGGACGCCGCCCCTTTACGCAGGTTGCAACCGGGGGTGCCTCAGAAGGACAGGTCGAGCACCCTGCCCTCGAAGAGACGGTCGCGAGAACCTTCGAGATGCGCCTTCATCAACCTTTGCGCATCCTCCGGCCTGCCATCGGCGATCGCCTTGTAGATGGCGTTATGCTCTTCATAGACCTGTTCTAACCCTTGGCGGGGGCCGAGCAGGGAAAGGCCGTGGAGATGCATACCGACGGCGATATGGGCTTTCAGTGCATCGATCGAGGCCGTGTAATAATGATTGTTGGCAGCCTCCGTCACCGCGCGATGGAAAGTGAAATCGGCATCGGCCCGGTGAAGCTGATGGCTGGTTGCCTCGCGCAGATCCGCAAGGGCGCTGGCGATCTTCTGGATGGCCTGCTCATTGCGGCGCTTGGCGGCGAAATAGGCGGCGGCCGGCTCGATGGTCAGGCGGAATTCGTAGCAGCGCTGAATATCGGCAATGGTTTTAACAGGCGAATAAGCGAGTTGCGTCGTCGGCGACCCATGCGCGCTGACGAAGGTGCCCGCGCCTTGCCGGGCATAGACCATGCCCTGATCGCGCAGCCGTGCCAGCGCATCGCGGACGATAGGCCGGGAAACACCCAGCATCGAGGCCAGTTCGTGTTCGCCTGGAAGGCGTGAATCCGGCGGATAGTTTCCTCCGCGGATCCGCTCGAGCAGCTGGTCGAAGACACGGTCGACCAGCTTGACGGCCTTGCCGCGTTCGGGCTTGCCCGGCGGGCCGGCTTCCGCGTTCAAAGATTCGCCGTTTGCGTCAACCACGTGTCATATTCTCCCCGACGGTATCTTATGCCGCCTGATTCCGAAGAACCAGTTTTAGCAGACTATCCGGTTTGCCGAACCCCCCCGACTTGACGGCGCACCGAAAACGCCGGCCATCGGCGGCCGTCACATCGAACCACGGAATGCCGGCTTCTATCTCGCCCTGGGGCGCCAATACCCGCACCCCCAATGTGCGGAAAACGGCAAGAGCCGTATCGCCGCCCCCGACCATCAGCATATCCGGCCTCGTATCATCGATGACAGCCTTGACGCCTGCCGCAAAGTTGCGAACGACGAGCTCCGCATCGACTGCCATATCGCCTGTGCAACGCAACAGCACCGGCAGCGCCAGACCCTCGCCACATTCGATCTCGCCCATCGGCGCATCCAACACCACGCGTAGGGCGCCCGTGCCTTCAAGCCGGTTCATCTGAGCGACAGTGATCGGATCGCGCGAGCCGAAGGCAAACAGGGTCCGCGGGCTTGCCGCAAATTCCCTCCTAGTCGACTGACCTGCCTCGCCGAGGCGGCGGGCAAGTGCGGCGCCGAGACCCCGGGCGCCGACGGCAAGGGTCGTCTGCCAGTCATGTCCCACGGCGATCTGGTCAAGATCGGCATCGTCCCCGGCATCGGCAACGACAACACGGTCCGCACCGCTTTTGAACAGCTCAGCGATCGGCAGCGGACGGTTGATGCCGCGGCCGACGACACAGCCACGGTAGGTCAACCGCTCCTGATCGGGAATGGCGGGCGCAACGAGGATGGTCTTCAGGTTGAATGCCTTGGCTAGGGCCATGCTTTCCGCCGCGACGTTGCCTTTTAGCCGGGAATCGATCTTCTTCATGACGACCGCAGGCTTCTCGCCACGAAAGACATCCGCCGCCAATTGAACTCTTTCGGCAGCTTCGTGCTCATTCAGTGCGCGAGACGCGGTGTTGATGACGACGACATCGCAGCCAGTGGCGACTGCCTCCCGCGCCGCCTCTATATCAATGGCGACGGCGACCGAAAGGCCGGCTTCGACGAAAGGCGTGCCGGTATCGAGCGCGCCGGTGAGATCGTCGGCAATGATCGCGGCTTTCAGCGTCATGCGATCTGCTCCGTATTGACGGCGTGGCAGGCGACGAGGTGGCCGGGCCTGGCTTCTTTCCAGGCGGGGATGACCTTGCAGCAGACATCCATGGCGATCGGGCAGCGCGTATGGAAACGGCAGCCGGACGGCGGGCTCAGCGGGCTCGGCACGTCGCCCTGCAGGATCTGGCGCTGACGGGTGCGCTCCAGTTCCGGATCGGTCTCCGGAACGGCCGACAGCAGCGCCTTGGTATAGGGGTGCAGCGGATTGTCGAAGAGTTCCTCGCGGGTGGCCAGTTCGGCCAGCCGCCCGAGATACATGACGCCGACGCGGGTGCTGATGTGGCGCACGACGGCAAGATCATGGGCGATGAAAAGATAGGTTAGCCCGTATTTCTCCTGCAGATCGAGCAGCAGGTTGATGATCTGCGCCTGGATCGACACGTCGAGCGCCGATATTGCCTCATCGCAGACAATGAATTTCGGCTGGCAGGCGAGCGCCCGGGCGATGACGACGCGCTGGCGCTGACCGCCGGAAAGCTCGTGCGGGTAACGCTGGGCAAAGCGTGTGGGCAAGCCGACATCGGTGAGCAGCGTCGCCACCCTCTCCTTCAGCTCGGCCTTGGCGCAGAGCTTATGAAAGAGGATCGGCTCGCCGATCGCTTCGCCCACCGTCATGCGCGGATTGAGCGTCGAATAGGGGTCCTGGAAAACGATCTGCAGGTCGCGGCGGAAGGGCCGCATCTGCTTTTCGTCGAGTGTGGCGAGATCCCGGCCCTTATAGACGACCTTGCCGCTGGTCGCCTTGTAGAGGTTGAGGATGGTGAAACCGGTCGTCGACTTGCCGCAGCCGGATTCGCCGACGAGGCTCAGCGTCTCGCCTTCCATGATGTCGAGATTGACATTGTCGAGCGCATAGACGGTTGCCGAGCGTTCGCCGAATGCGCCAAGCTTGACATGAAAATGCTTGACCAGGTTTTCGACCTTGAGCAGCGGTTGAGCAGCCATCACGCGGCCTCCTGCATTCTCTGGACGACGAAACAGGCGGCGCGATGATTGCTCCTGCCGGCGAGCAGTTCGAGCCGTGGCACCTTCTCGTGACAGATTGTTTCGGCGAGCGGGCAGCGCGGCGCAAAGGGGCAGCCCTTCGGCCGACGGCCGGGCTCCGGCGGCGTGCCGCCGATCGAGCTCAGCCGGCTTGCCGGCGGATCTGAAAGTTTCGGGATCGAGGAGAGCAGGCCGCGCGTATAGGGATGGCTCGGCCGGGCGTAGAGCTCGTCGACCGGCGCGTCCTCCACGACCGTGCCGGCATAGAGAACGGCGACGCGATCGACGAGGCCGGCGATCAGCGCCAGATCGTGGGTGATCCAGACGACGGACATACCGAGCTTGGCTCTGAGATCCTTCACCAGATCGACGATCTGGGCCTGGATCGTGACGTCGAGCGCCGTCGTCGGCTCGTCGGCGATCAGGAGCTTGGGATTGCAGGCAAGGCCAATCGCGATCATCACGCGCTGGCGCATACCGCCGGAAAGCTCATGCGGATAGGCCTGCAGCCGCTCTTCCGGGCCGGGAATGCCGACGAGGCGCAGCAGCTCGACAGCGCGGTCGCGGGCTTCCGCCTTCTTCATCTTGCGGTGATAGATCAGGGGCTCGCAGATCTGGTCGCCGACGCGCATGACGGGATTGAGCGAGGTCATCGGATCCTGGAAGACGAAGCCGATATCGCCGCCGCGCACCTTGCGCAATTCACGATTGGACATCGTCTGCAGGTCGCGGCCGTCGAAGGTGGCCGAGCCCTTGGCGACCTTGATCTTGTTCGGCAGCAGCCGCATCAGGCTCAGCATGGTGAGGCTCTTGCCGCAGCCGGACTCGCCGACGACGCCGAGGGTCTCTCCCTTGTCGACATGCAGATCGATGCCGTCGACGACGACGGCAGGGCCGTTGCGGCCGTCGATCTCGACGGTGAGACCCCTGACGTCGAGCAGGCGTTCTGTGCTTTTCGTGTTCATCATTTGCTGCCCCGCGGATTGAGCGCGTCGTTGAGGCCGTCGCCGAGGAAGCTGAAGGCAACCGAGGCAAGGCCGAGCACGGCCGCCGGAGCGGCGAGAAGATGCGGATAATGCTGCCAGACGCGAAGACCGTCCGAAATCATGTTGCCCCAGCTCGGCGTCGGCGGATTGACCCCGACACCCAGGAAGCTGAAGGCGCTTTCCAGCACCATCGCCGTGCCAAGGCCGGCGCTGACCGAGACGATCAGGGGGCCGAGCGCATTCGGCACGACATAACGCTTGATGATGATCCAGTTCGACAGGCCAAGCGCCTGAGCAGCCGTAATGTAGGGCCGGCTGCGGATCGACAGCACCTGGGCGCGCACCAGACGGGCATAGGGCGGCCAGGAGATCAGCGCCATCGACCCGAAGACGAGAATGAAATCCACCCATATGGTCTGGCGGTAGAAGGGATTGAGGGTCTCAAGATAACGGGCCTCCATCCACTTGGTGATCGGCGATTTCAGCGAAGCGTTGATGACGACGACGAGCAGCAGGTTGGGAACCGACATCGTCACATCGGTCAGCCACATGATAGCGCGGTCGAAAGGGTTGCCGAAGAAACCGGCGACGGCGCCGAGCGTGAGGCCGATCAGCACCGCGAAAAAGGTGACGATCACGGCGACGAGGAAGGCTGTCCGCGTGCCGAAGACGACGCGGCTGAAGACGTCGCGGCCGAGATCGTCGGTTCCGAAAAGGTGGCTCATCGACGGCAGCGCGTTGCGGGCGTTGAGGTCCTGGCTCAGATAATCATAGGGCGTGAGATATGGCCCGAAGATCGCCGTGAAAGCGAGAATTAGAACAACCATGAGACCGAAGACGGCAAGCTTGTTGCGCCGCAGACGATGCCAGGCGTCGCGCCACAGGCTGACCGGCGGCTCATCCACGGTTTCGGTGGTGGAAAGAGGGATTGCAGACATGGTCAGCGGCTCCTTCTTGAATCATTGGCGCGCGGGTCGAGCAGCGGATAGAGCACGTCCACCAGCAGGTTCGACACCATGACCAGGAACGATCCGATCAGCGTAATTGCCAGGATGACGGGATAATCGGAATTGATCAGCGCCTGCACAGTCAACCGGCCGAGACCCGGCAGGCCGAAAACGAGTTCGACGAAGATCGCACCGTTGACGATGGTGATCATGATCAGGCCGAGCTGGGTCACGACAGGCGTCAGCACCGGCCGCAGGATATGGCGCAGCGCCACGACGATCTCCGGCACGCCCTTGGCGCGCGCAGTGCGGACGAAATCCTCCGACAGAACCTCGATGACGGCGGCCCGCGTCTGGCGCACGATCAGCGCGATCGGCTGGAAGGAAAGCACGATCAGCGGCAGCAGGATGCGGACATCGAAGACGCCGCCCCAGCCGTAAGGCACGCTCGTGCCTGGCAGCAGCACGATGAGGCCGACCATCAGCAGCGGCCCGGCGACATAGGCCGGGATCGCCCAGAGAAAGAGCGCGGAGCCCAGAATGGCATAGTCGAGGCGCGAATTCTGATTCAGCGCAGCGATCATGCCGAGCGGGATTGCAACGACGGCCGTCAGGATGATGGAACAGAGGGCAAGCTGGAAGGAGACGGGTGCAGCGGCCGAAACCATCGCCCAGACGGCGCGGCCCGATGTCAGCGAATTGCCGAACCGGCCGTGCAGCAGGTTCCAGATGTAAAGGCCGAACTGTTCGATGAAGGGCCGGTTGAGACCCGCACTTTCGCGAATGGCCTCGATGCGCTGCGGATTGTAGGCGACGTCGCCCGGCGCGCGCAGGAAGATGAGCTTGATCGGATCGCCGGCGCCGTAGAAAGCCAGCGCGTAAACGGCCAACATCACCACGAGAACGGACGGAATCCAGATGGCGAACCGGGTTAGCACGTAGCGCAGCAAGGGGCCACCTCCCACCTGTTGAACGATGCGCTCCCGCTCTTTGCTGAAGCCCGGCGGATCGCATCTCTTCTTGAAACTTGCGCGAAGGCCTTGCGGCCTTCGCGCGCTTATTGTCAGAAACGAAAGTCCCGATCAGCCGATGGAGATGTTCCAGGGCTCGGCGATCTGCCAGTCGAGATTCTTCTCCATGCCCTTGACCTCCTTGGTGGCCCAGCGCGACATCGCCTGAGAATACCACGGAATGAAGGCCCAATCCTCGCGGAACGCCTTCTGGGCCTCCTGGGCGAGAGTAACGCGCTGCGGATCGTCCGCAGCCTTGGTCGCCGCTTCGGCAAGGGCGCTGTCAACCTTCTCGTTCTTGTATCCGCCGAGCTTGTTCTGCGCGTTCGACGAAGTCGAGGCGATGCTGCCCGTGAGATAGGAAACGGCGTCTGGAACACGGGTGCCGACGTCGTCGCGGAAGATCTGGACCGAGTTCTGATCCGGACCGGCATAGGCGTCCTGTTGCGGCTTCATGTCGACGGCCGTGATCCCGAGATTCTGGCGCCACTGCTCGGCGATGAACTGGGCGGCGGCCTGAATGGCCGGCGCCGAGATGCCGACGAACAGGAGCTTCGGCAGGCGCTCGGGCCCGCCATAGCTCGATTCGGCAAGCAGCTTCTTGGCGGCGGCCGGATCATAGGGGAAAGGCTCGAAGCCGGAATTGTCGGCGCCGGGAACCGAATTGAGGATCTGGTCGGCCTTCTTGTGAGGCCCATCCGGATAGGAGGCCTTGAACAGACCGTCGCGATCGACGGCCATGATCAGTGCCTGGCGGACCTTCGGGTCGTCCATCGGCGCGCGGGAGATGTTGAACCAGAAGTGCTGGCTGGTCGGGATCAGCGGGCCGGCCGAGAATTCCGGGCCGAGATCCTGGATGATGGTCGAGGTGACGAGCTCGGTATGGGCGTTGAACTCGCCCGACTTGATCAGCGACGTCGCAGTGACATTGTCCTCGATCGAGGTGATGTCGATGCGGGCAAGCTTCGGCTTCTGCCCAAAGAAGTTCTCATTCGGCTCGAACGTGATCTTGCCGGCATCGATATCGATGCTCGTCAGCTTGAACGGGCCGGAGAAGACCGGCTCATTCTCAGGCTTGTACCAGTCGATGATTTCCTCGCCATCGCTGCCGCGCGACTGCGATGCCTTTGTGATCGGCGCGATGTGGTTTGCCAGGCGCATGAAGAAGATCGGATCAGCCGCGGCGAGCGTCACGACCACCGTCCCCTCGTCGGGCGTCGCGACACCGGTCAGCTCGTTGCCGGAGCCGGCGGCGATTTCGGCGTAGCCCTTGACCTTGCTCAGCACCTGGTCGGCGCGCTGGCTCTTGGTGTTCGGCATCGAGGCGACTTCCCACGATCCCTTGACGTCGGCGGCGGTGATCTTGCTGCCGTCGGAGAAGACGGCCTTGGGGTCGATCTTGAAGGTCCAGACGGTGTTGTCGGCCGATTCCCAGCTGGTGAAGACGTAAGGCTTGATATTGCCTTCGCTGTCGAAATACATCGGCGCGGCCCACCAGATGGAATTCCAGCGGAAGGTTCTGCCGCCGCCGCGCAGCGGCGACCAGTCCTGATCGAAGGCCGGATGCGCGACCTTCAGCACCTGGCCTTCATCGGCCAGCACGATGCGCGCATTCATGCCGAACACGGTGAGGCCGACGCCCGCCGCAAGGCCGAGCTTCAGCGCGTTGCGACGTGAAATATTGGTTTTATCCGATTGATCAAAAGACATGGCATTCCCTCCCACGGTGAATTCGGCAGCGTTCTCCCTGCGCCTGCCGGGCGCAGCACAATCCGTCGCCTATCGTTCACTCGTTATTGTAAATATGTCAACAAAAAATCGCAGTTCTGACCCGTTGAAAATTTTGAGCTTAAAATAATTCAACAATTACAATAATGTAGATTTTCGCTCTCGTATTAATCAATTTTGTCTTCTTGACAAAAGCGTCACGATGGAAAAGTTCTTGGCACTCATCGCCACAGACGAACGACAATTTTTCTGCGCAGCCGGCCCGGCAAGCGCGCCTAAGGGAGGGCGGAATGAGCCATCACAGGATTACAGGCGTTTTCAGCGCGGCCGCTACGCCACTGACCGCAGATAACGCGCCGGATCTCGCTCTTTTCACCGATCATTGCCGTCGGCTGCTGACCGAGGGCTGCCATGGCGTGGCCCTGCTCGGCACCACCGGCGAGGCCAATTCCTTCTCAGGAGCCGAACGCCGCGCCATTCTGGAAGCGGCGCTGGAAGCCGGCATTCCTGCCGGTAAGCTGCTGCCGGGTACGGGCGTCGTCGCCATTCCCGAAACCGTCGAACTGACCCGGCACGCGCTGTCGCTCGGCGTCACCAAGGTCGTGATGCTGCCGCCCTTCTACTACAAGGGCGTTTCCGACGACGGCCTCTTCGCCGCCTATTCGCAGGTGCTGGACAAGGTCGCCGACTCGCGCCTGCAGGTCATCCTCTACCATATCCCGCAGGTCTCAGGCGTACCGCTCTCCATTCCGCTGATCGGCCGGCTGATCGCCGCCTTCCCGGAAACCGTCGTCGGCATCAAGGAATCTGCGGGCGATTTCAACAACATGCAGGCGATCATCTCCGCCTATCCCGGCTTCTCGGTGCTGGCGGGCGCCGATCCGCTGCTGCTGCCACTGTTGAAGGCCGGAGGTGCGGGATGCATCACGGCGACCTCCAATCTCGTGGCGGATTCGCTGCGCACCGTCTACGACCACGTCCATGACGAGGACCGCGCCGGCGACGTTGAGGCGGCGCAGGCGCGCATCAACGCCTATCGCACGCTTTCCAACTCCTACGTCCAGATCCCGACGATCAAGGCAATGGTCGGGCTGAAGACAGGCAATCCCGCCTGGAAGCGCACGCGCGCACCGCTGATGCCGCTCAGCGAAGCGGATTATGCCGCACTCGCCGAAAGCTACGCCAAGCTGCCCTGAGGAGACCCGCCATGAGCTTTACCGGCCTGCCCCCCGAAGCCGTTCCCGCCCTGATGACCGGGATCATCGCTCCTCATCCCTCCTTCAAAGGCCGCGCGGATGCCTATCTGCCCTCGCCCTGCATTCAGAACCACGCGGCAAATCTTGCTTTTCTGCCCGACGGCACGCTCACCTGCGTCTGGTTCGGCGGCACGATGGAGGGCATGGGCGATATCTCGATTTACATGTCGCGGCTGGCGCCGGGCTCCGATCGCTGGTCCGAGCCGGAGAAGATGAGCGACGATCCGGAGAAGTCCGAGCAGAACCCATTGATTTTCAACGCTCCTGACGGAAAGACATGGCTGCTCTATACCTCGCAGACCTCGGGCAACCAGGACGGTTCCGTTGTCAAATGCCGGATATCCGAGGATGGCGGCCGGACGTTCGGCCCGGTCCGGCTCCTCTGCGACAGCCCCGGCACATTCGTTCGCCAACAGATCGTCGTGAACGACAGGGGCGAGTGGCTGCTTCCGGTCTTCCGCTGCGTCGGCCTCGACGGACGGCGCTGGAGCGGCGACGCCGATACGGCAGCGGTTCTGATCTCGCGCGACGGCGGTGCGAGCTGGCAGATGCACGACATTCCGAACAGTATCGGCGCCGTGCACATGAACATCCTGCCGCTCGGCGGCGACGAGATGGTCGCCTTCTACCGCAACCGTTTCGCCGAAAACATTCTTTCCAGCCGATCGAGTGACGGCGGCAGGACGTGGAGCGCGCCCGAGCCCACGGAACTGCCGAACAACAATTCCTCGATCCAGGCAACAGTCCTGAATGATGGAGCGATCGCAATGGTTTACAATCATTCGAATGCAGCCATGTCGGACGCGCGGCGCCAATCTCTCTATGACGAAATCGAGGGCGACGAGGCTGGAGAAACGGCCGTCGTCCTCGCCGATATAGGTCGCAAGGCGGTCTGGGGTGTTCCTCGTGCGCCCCTGAGCCTTGCGATATCAAGGGATGGCGGCAAGAGTTTTCCGCGTCGCATGGATCTCGATACGGGTGACGGGTTCTGCCTCAGCAACAATTCCAAGGACTCGCTGAACCGCGAATTCTCGTATCCCTCGGTCATCCAAGGCGGCGACGGTACACTTCATGTCGCCTACACCTACTATCGGCGGGCGATCAAATATGTGCGCCTCGCCCCGCCACTCCTGCCGTAGCGAGGCGGCCGCTGGCTTGTTGTAAATTTGCGTCCCATCTAGCGCGAAAAGGTCGCTGGCATGATCGGTTCGACCGACTGAACGTGGAGAAATTGACAACAGAGTTGGCGCCTCGTCGCCAGCGCAGTGAAGGCCGGCTCGCACCGTCTACTATCGACGACTGTCAGCTATATATCTGATTATAATTATCAAACATCAATGCAGATGGCTGCAGAAACCTGAATCCAGCGCATATCAGACGATAAAATTTCGCGCTCTCAGAAATGCCCGCTTGACTTCGATATGACAACTTTACATTAAAGAGGGCGACACTATCGCCGCAAGATCCTGCAGGGAGGACTGGTCATGGCCAGCTTGGGTTCGCCAATCACGATAATTCGGCCGCATCAGATCGAATTCGGCATCGGCACGGCAGGAAAGCTCGGCAAATGGGCTGCCGAGAAAGGTTATCGGCGCACGCTTGTCATCTCGGACGCTTTCAACGCTTCGCGCGTCGACGTGCTGGAACTGAAGGGCGAGGTTGCGGTTTTCTCCGAAGTAACGCCTGAGCCTGATACGGCCAATCTCGACAAAGTGCTGACTGCGGCCAACGCCGCCGATGCCGAGCTGGTCGTCGGCTTCGGCGGCGGCAGCGCCATGGATCTGGCAAAGCTCGCCGCCGTTCTCGCCGGTTCCGGGCAGACGCTGCATGAGGTCGTCGGCCCGAACAGGGTGCGCGGGCCGCGCAAGGTGGGACTCGCCCAGGTACCGACAACCTCGGGCACCGGCAGCGAGGCCGGCATCCGCGCGCTCGTCACCGACCCTGCGACGATGGCGAAGCTTGCTGTGGAGAGCCTGCATATGCTGGCCGACATCGCAGTCGTCGATCCAGCCCTGACCTTAAGCGTGCCGGCGCGCACCACCGCCGCAACCGGCGTCGACGCCATGGCCCATTGCGTCGAGGCCTTCACCAACCGCAAAGCCCATCCGATGGTCGACATCTATGCGATCGAGGGAACGCGGCTCGTCGGCAGATATCTCGCCCGCGCCGTCAAGGATGGCAACGACGCAGAGGCGCGCGCCGGCCTATCGCTCGCCTCGCTTTACGGCGGCTTCTGCCTCGGCCCGGTCAATACCGCCGGCGGCCATGCTCTCGCCTACCCTCTCGGCACGCGCTGGCACGTGGCGCATGGAGCGGCGAATGCCCTGATCTTCCCGCATGTTCTCGCCTTCAACACGCCGGCGGCCGCGGAGAAGACGAAAGCGGTGATGGCAGCGCTCGGCTATGAGGCCTCGGAAAATACGGCATCGGTCTTCGATGCGGCTTATGCTTTTTGCGCCGAACTCGGCATTGAGATGAAGCTCTCCGGCCTTGGCGTGCCGGAAAGCGATCTCGACGCCATGGCTGACGACGCCTTTGCCATTCGCCGTCTGCTTGATAACAATCCGCGTGATCTCAGCCGAGCCGACATCCGCTCGATTTACGCGGCCGCCTTTTAATACTGTTTCAGAAGGGACTTTGGTGATGGACAGGAATGCGAAAGTCGCCGTGACGTTGGGCGATCCGGCTGGAGTCGGCCCCGAGGTGATCGTCAAGGCCTTGGCGGCGCTTCCGAGTGAAGAGCGCCGCGATTTCGTCATCGTCGGCAATGTGGAAGCGCTGGAGCGGGCTGACCGCGTTAGCGGCACCGGGTTGAAGTTCGTGCCTGCCGATGGATCCGATGACGACAGGATTGCCGTCGACGAAGTCCCGCTCGGCGCACCGCTGCCGGAGATCGGCAAGGTCAGCCCGGTCGCGGGCGATGCGTCCGTGCGCTATATCACCCGCGCCGTCGATCTCGCCATGTCCGCCAAAGCCGATGTCATCGTCACCGCGCCGATCAACAAGGAGGCGATGAACCTTGCCGGTCATCACCATGACGGCCATACCGGGCTTCTCGCGCATCTCACGGGCTCGAAAAGTTCCTTCATGCTGCTGGCCTCCGAGCGGCTGAACACCATCCACGTCTCCACCCATATCTCGCTGAAGGGCGCGATCGAGCGCGCCAAGACCGAGCGGGTGCTCGCGACCATCGAAGCCGGCCACAGGCATTTCCTGCGCCTCGGCAAGACCGCGCGCATTGCTGTTGCCGGCCTCAACCCCCATTGCGGCGAAAACGGCCTGTTCGGCACCGAGGACATGGACTTTCTGGCGCCGGCCGTCGAGCAGGCACAGGCTCGGGGTATCGATGTCGTCGGCCCGATCTCCGCCGATACGGTGTTTGCCCGTGCCTATAACGGCGCCTTCGATCTCGTCATCGCCCAGTATCACGACCAGGGCCATATTCCGATCAAGCTCGTCGCCTTCGAAACCGCGGTCAATGTCTCGCTCGGCCTGCCGATCGACCGCGTCTCGGTCGACCACGGCACCGCCTTCGACATTGCCGGCACCGGCAGGGCCAACCACGTCAACATGCTGTCCGCCATCGCCTATGCCCGGCTGATGGCCCGCTCGCCGCGGCGGCAGGTGTGATTGCGGCAAGATGTCGAACAGTGCCAACATCATAATCTGCTGACCAAGTCTCATCCGTCAGGCGTTTTGGTCTACTCTGCGGAAAGGTTGATTGAACCCCAACCCCGTCACATGCCCGGCGGTCCCAGAACACGGGGGCGGTGATCGAGGGGAATTCCGGGTGGGCCGGGTTGATCAAGATGTTACGGTCGACGCGGGCGACGACGCTTGGCACCGCAACATGGCGCAGCGTTCTTCTTGCGACATTTTTCGCCGAAAGACTTGCTACGGCGGCCGGCATGCTGTCCCAACCGGGCAGCGCGGGGCGGCGTTCGCTCGTGCCGGGGCTCAGCTTTGCCCCTGATGCAGCCGACGGAAAATCCGCTCGATCTGGGCGACAACGGAAAAAAAGACGATGCCCGAGAGAGAAGCGAGCACGACGGCGGCAAAGAGCCTTTCCGCCTGGTAGTTGAACGTCGACTGAATGATGACAGCGCCCAGCCCCTGGTTCGAGCCGATCCACTCCCCGACGATCGCGCCGATCACACAGGTGGTTGCCGAAATGCGCAGCGACGCAAACAGCAAGGGGGCGGACCGTGGCGCGCGCAGGCGCCAGAACGTTTCCCACCCACTCGCCGAAAGCACATGCATCAGCTCAAGCTCGCTTACAGTAGCCAGATTGAGGCCCCGGGCGGTATTCACCAGGGTTGGGAAGAAGCAGATGAGAGCGGCGATGATGACCTTCGGGAGCATGCCGAGGCCGAAGATGAGAATGATGATCGGCGCGAGCGCCAGCACCGGAATCGTGTTGAAGAGCAGGACAACGGGAAAGTAGGCGGCCTGGAACCGCGGATTATAGACAAAGGCAACCGCCAGTATCACAGCGAGACTATTGCCCAGGAGGAAGCCGAGGCCGGCCTCGGCCCATGTCGGGACGGCGTTCGACAGCAGGAGGCGCCATTCGATGCCAAGCGTGCGCATGATCGCCAGCGGCGTAGGAACGATATAACTGGGAATACCGAGAGCCGGCACCAGCCATTGCCAGGCGAGGAGCAGCGAAAGGGCGCCGATAATGGGAAACCCGATCGCCTCTCTGAGGGACAACGGACGGTGCGTCATGCAGCCGCACTCCCCTCCTGCAGCAACCTTCGCAGATGGGCGGCGGCCTCCTGGACATCGAGGCTCTCTCGCCGACAGAGGCCACGCTCGTCTTTCAGCGGTTTTAGGTCGATCAGCGCCTGGACGCGACCCGGATTGGCGGCCAGGACCATCACGCGTCCGCCGAGATAGATCGCCTCGACGACGCTGTGGGTTACGAACAGGATGGTCGTGCCGGTCCGGCGCCAGACGTCCAGAAGCTCATCGTTCAGTCGTTCGCGGGTGATTTCGTCGAGCGCACCGAAGGGCTCGTCCATGAGCAGGATATCCGGCTCGCATTGAAGCGCGCGCGCTATGGCGACACGCTGGCGTTGTCCGCCGGACAACTGGTGCGGATAGCGGTCGGCCAGATGCGACAGGCCGACCAGCTCGATCCAATGGTCGGGCCGCGGATCGACCAATCGCGAGATGCTCTTCTTCCCCACCTGCAGCGGCAGCGCGACATTCTCCCTCACGGTCCGCCAGGGTAACAGCGTTGCGTCCTGAAAGACGAAGGCGACCTCGCGCCGCCGGCGCGCTTCCGAGGCAGTGCTGCCGAGCACCGACAACCGCCCATCAAGGGGCGGAAGAAGATCTGCCACCGCACGCAAGAAGGTCGACTTGCCGCAACCGGAAGGGCCGAGAATGGTCAGAAACTCACCCCTGCCGACGCTAAGGTCGACGCCGGACAGAATGCGGGTCGTCTCGACGGCGCCGGCGTAGCCTATAGCCAGATTCTTGGTTTCGATGGCCACTGCTTCAGGCAAATCCGCTCTCATGCGATCTTCGGGCGGTCACCCGTCGTCATATCCAATATCTCGGTCGTATAGCAATCCTCCAGTTTCGGCGCGCCGCTCTTGAACTGGCCGATCTTGTCGTAGACGGAAATCTGCTCGGCGAGAGCGGCTGGATCGAAGCTGCCCCAGCCTTCCCTGCCGGTCTCTGCGTCGAAGCTCAGCGACAATATGCGCGGCACCGTCTTCAGTTCCACGGCAAGATCGAGCTGCGGATAGGCCTCCACCGTCAATTTCACCGCCTCTTCGGGATGTTCATGCGTCCAGGCCCAACCCTTGGCGACGGCACGCAGCACCTTTGCCAGCGTCTCGGCATGGCCGGTCACGGCATCGTCGGTGGCGAAATAGACATTGGCATAGGATGGCAGGCCCGTGTCCTTCATCATCAGATCGATGCGGTCGGGGCCGATGACGGAAAGGGCCTGCGTGTTGGTGATCCATCCGGTGACCGCATCGACCTGGCCGGTCATCAGCGGCGTCATGTCGAAACCGATATTGGTAATGGCCAGGCTCGAAGGATCGATACTGTTCTTCAGCAGGATGGCATCGAGCACGTAACGGGCCGTCGGCTGGATGCCGATACGCTTGCCGACCATATCCTTGACGGTGCGGATCGGCGCCTTGGGCAGCGAATAGAAGGCGAAAGGCGCCATGCGGAAACCGCAGGCGAAGATCTTGATCGGCACGCCGGATGACCGGGCAAGAAGAAGCTGTGCCGAATCCGAGAACTGACCGAGTTGCGCATCACCCGTGATCACAGGCGGCACCGTTGCCGAATTCGGACCCCCAGGGGAGAACTCGACGTCGAGACCCTCGGCCTCAAACAGGCCTTGCTTGGCGGCAACGATATCGCCGATCTGTCCATTGCTCATCAACCAATCGTATTTGATGACGACTTTGGATGCGGCGGCGCTCGAATGACGCGGTACGAACACGCTGATCCCCGCCGTCGCCGCGGCGAGAGCAAAGGCTCCGCCCTTCAGGACACCACGTCTGCCGACCATGATATGTTTGTCATACCCGTTCATTTGCTTGCCTTCCCCTTGTTGGTTTGCCGGACGGCTGGATGGGCCGCTTATGCTTCATTATTGCGGGTCGATGTCGCCGACCGGGCCGCCTTCAGACCACGCATAGATCTCCCAGAGATTGTCGTCGGGGTCGGCGAAATAACAGCATCGCGCATTCCAGACGTAATTCTGTGGCGGCGCGTGGAAGAGCACACCGGCGGCCTTCAGCTCCGCATAGGCAGCATCGACCTGCTCTGGCGAGGCAAGCTCGATGGCCGCGCAGGCCTTGTGCACGCCCGGAGGAGCCCGGCGGCTTGAGACACCGGTATTCTCGGCGATATGCGCGATCTCCCAGAGCGCCAGCGTCACGCCCGCGCCCTTGAAATCGGCAAAGCCAGGAGCGCGGCGGCGCGGCCTGAAGCCAAGCCGCTCGACATAGAAGGCAGACGCTCTTTCGATGTCCTCGACCAAAAAACAGATGTCGGTGATCGGATTGGTTTGGGCAAAAGCGGTCATACAGGCCTCCTGATGGGAAAAGCCTCGCAGACCACAGCCTCAAGAGATTTCAAATTCGTGCGGTTATCTTTCGCAAAATTGCTGATTCGCCACCGACGGGCGCCGGCTCAAAGACGGACCGAACGCTGGTATTCCTTCGGTGTCGCCCCCATCAGGCGGCGAAAGACGCTGGAGAAATGCGCCTGGCTGGAAAAGCCTGTGGCGTAAGCGATGCTTGCAAGCGTCTCCTTGCCATCGGCAAGATAAAGTCGCGCCCGCTGGATCCTGCGTTCGAGGACGAAGCGATGCGGCGCCACGCCCACCGCCCGTTTGAATTCCCGGCTGAAGTGAAAGGGGCTCATATGGGCCACGCCAGCAAGCTCCTCCACGCTCAGATCGGATTTGCCAAGCAGGTTCTCGATGTAATCGATCACGCGCCGGAGATTTTCCGATGACAGCGGACGATTGCCGGCCTCAGGTCTGGCGCCCAGCAGTTTTACAACGCAACAGGCGAGCGCCATTCCCAGATGCTGCATCAAAAGCAGGTCGTCGCGCCCGGTCTTCTCGACGGCAAATGCAAGAGAAAGCGCAACCTGCAGCGTTGTCGGATCAGTCGTCGCGCTCAGTGCATCACTATCCCAATGCTCTGGATCGAAGCGAGAGCCCCCGAGGCTGCTGTAGAGCGCAGGTGACTGGAAGATCGAGATATAATCCGCCGCATCGCCCTCGACTTCAAGGACCGTGGCAGCCGGTTGAAATCCCAGGGTGAAGGGCGGCCTTTCAACTTTGCGGAACGCCCCGCTTCCAAGCCGATAGGCATATTTGCCGTGCGCCGTACGGTTGATCGAAATTCTATGAAGCGAGCCCTTCGAAACCATCTGTCCCGCAGCGCTGCGATAGGTCTCAACGATCATGTCGCGTTGGACGAAGGCCTTGTAGCCTCCAAGGGATGGCCGGCTTATTGAGAAAATCTGCGGATCGATATCGGGCATTGTTTCATTCTCCCTGGCGGGGAAGAGGCAAGTTGCGCGCCAAATGGAAGCCAAGCTTCGCGCTGGATATCGACGTCGTGGGATAAATCCCGACCGCGCCCATTTAAATCGTGGTTCTAAGACCGCTGTCATGCCACACGGCACCACGGCCTAGCAGGCGTTCATCCTCGGCAAATTTGGTCGCATGCGCAAGAATTATGCAATGCATGTTTCTTCCTGATCGGTGGCTGCAGACCATCGGATCGCTCTCAACAGCGCGCCGCATTCGAAAGCATTCCCGGCCACGGCAAACCGCAGCCAGGAATACGCTTTTGCTCCGTCCACTCTTTTCCCCGGAAATGGTCTTTTTGGAAATTCGTTTCTCCCCATTCCTATTAGTACACTTAATTTATAGACATCATCAATTTGGAGAGTGGCAATGACCATCGAAAAATCCGGAAGCGGTCTCGCAAGACGAGACCTGTTGAAACTGTCCGCCGCGGCCGGGGTTGCCGTCGCTGGTGCTTCGCTCATCGGGCAGAAGCCGGTTTTTGCGACCGAAGAGCTCTCGCTGAAAGGCAAGCGCATCGCCATCAGCGCCACCGGCACCGATCATTTCTTCGACCTGCAGGCTTACAATGCTCAGATCGAAGAGGTGAAGCGTCTCGGCGGCGAGCCGATCGCCGTCGATGCCGGGCGCAATGACGGCAAGCTCGTTTCGCAGCTTCAGACGCTCATCGCCCAGAAGCCGGATGCGATCGTTCAGATCCTCGGCACACTGAGCGTTATCGATCCCTGGCTGAAGAAGGCGCGTGATGCCGGCATCCCGGTTCTGACCGTCGACGTCGGCTCGACCAATTCGATCAACAATACCACGTCAGACAATTGGGGCATCGGCAAGGATCTGGCGCTGCAGCTCGTCTCCGATATCGGCGGCGAAGGCAATATCGTCGTCTTCAACGGCTTCTATGGCGTGACCCCCTGCGCGATCCGCTACGACCAGCTGGTCAATGTCGTCAAATATTTCCCGAAAGTGAAGATCCTCCAGCCGGAACTGCGCGACGTCATCCCGAACACCGTACAGGACGCCTTCACCCAGATCACGGCGATCCTCAACAAGTACCCGGAAAAGGGCTCGATCAAGGCGATCTGGTCGGCCTGGGACATTCCGCAGCTCGGCGCGACCCAGGCGCTGACGGCAGCAGGTCGGACCGAAATCCGCACCTATGGCGTCGATGGCAGCCCCGAAGTGCTGCAGCTCATCGCCGATCCGAATTCGCCTGCTGGCGCCGATGTCGCGCAGCAGCCGGCAGAAATCGGCCGCACCGCCATCCGCAACGTCGCAAAGCTGCTCGCCGGCCAGACGCTGCCGCGCGAGACCTATGTTCCCGCACTTCTGGCCAACAAGCTCAATGTCGGCGAAGTCACCAAGAAACTCGGCATTGGCTGACGCAGCCTGACGGACGGTCCGGCCATGCCGGACCGCTCAAGATTGGCCACCACGTGGGGATGGATTGCATGACTGCCATTTCCTTCAAGCAGCCGGTGACGGCGCGAGACGACATCATCCGCTTCGAAGGCATCGTCAAACGTTTCGGAGGCGCGCAGGCGTTGGCAGGCGCGTCGCTGATCGTAAAACGCGGAACGATCCACGGTCTTGTCGGGCAGAATGGTGCCGGCAAGTCGACGCTGATCAAGCTGCTTGCCGGCCTCCATCAGCCGGATGACGGGCGGATTGAGATCGAAGGACAGACGTTCGACAGGCTGACGCCGCATCTTGCCGAGGCGCTCGGCATTCACTTCATTCACCAGGATCGGCTGCTGGTGCCGACCTTCACCGTCGGTGAAGCGCTGTTCCTCGGCCGGGAACCGCGTATGTCGGGCACGCCGTTCCTCGACCGGCGGCTGATGCAGCGCCGCGCTTCCGAAATCCTCAACGACTATTTCGGCGTCCGATTGCCAAACACTGCCCTCATCGGCGAATTGTCGACGGCCGAAAAGCAGATCGTCCAGATCACCCGTGCGCTCCTCAATCAGCCGAAGGTGCTCGTGTTCGACGAGCCGACGGCGGCACTGGTGCGCCGCGAGGCCGATATCCTCTTCCGGCTGATCCGCCGCCTGCGCGATGAAGGCGTAACCATCATCTATATCTCGCACTACCTGAACGAAATCGAGGAACTCTGCGATCGCGTCACCGTGCTGCGCAACGGACTTGATGTCGCTTCCGTGCCGATCGGGGAGACTTCGGCCGCGGCGATCGCCCGACTGATGGTCGAGCGGGATATCAAGGAGATGTTTCCGAAGCCTGAGGTCGCGCCCGGTGAAGAGATACTCAACGTGGAGCAGCTGTCGGCGCCGGGAAAATACAGCGACATCAGCTTCTCGCTTCGCCGCGGCGAGGTGCTCGGCCTCACCGGCCTGCTCGGCTCCGGCGCAAAGGAACTGGTTCGTGCTCTCTTCGGTCTGGAGTCACCGTCTTCCGGCCGCATCGAAATCAACGGCAAACCGGCCCGTTTCGCCAATCCGACTCAGGCCGCCAGCCACGAGATTGCGCTGGTGCCGGAAGATCGGCGCCGTCATGGCGTTGCGCTCGATCTCAGTGTTGCCGAGAATACCAGCCTTTCCAGCCTCGCCCGCTTCACGCGCTTCGGCTTTCTCCATCGCAAGCGCGAGCAGCGCGAGATCGATGCCCTGATCACGCGGCTGCAGGTGAAAGCCAGCGGGCGCAATGCGCTTCTGCGCACGCTCTCGGGCGGCAACCAGCAGAAGGTGGCGATCGCCAAGTGGCTGAGCCGACACTCCGAAGTCTATCTCCTCGACGAGCCGACGGTCGGCGTTGATATCGGCTCCAAGGTCGAGATCTACACTCTGATCGGCGAACTTGCGGCGCGGGGCGCCGGCGTCATCGTGCTGTCTTCGGATCTGCCCGAACTCATCGGCATCACCGATCGTATCCTCGTGCTTTTCCGCGGTCGTGTGGTGCGAGAATTCATCTCGTCGGAGACCACGGCGGATGCCGTGCTGGCGGAATCGACCGGGTCGTCGGAGGGACATCGCCATGTCGGCTGAAGTGGAATTCGCGCCTGCCGGCTTTTCGGCAATAGAACCGCCGCGCCGGCCGGCCGGCAACATCGCGGCTGTGGCGCTGCGTTTCGGATCACTGATCGCTTTCGCAGCCATTCTGATCGTCTTCTCGCTCACCGCGCCTTACTTCCTCAGTGTCGGCAATGTCGGCAACGTGCTCGGCCAATCCGCCATATCAGGCGTACTCGCCATCGGGCTGACGGTTGTTCTGATTGCCGGCGGCTCCAACGTGGTCACCGGCGGCATCGATCTCTCGCTCGCGGCCAATATGGGCCTCAGCGCCGCCGTCTACGCCACCTTGACCCAACTCGGCTACGGCGACGCGGCGGCGGCCTCGGCGGCAATCGGGACCGGGGCGCTGATCGGCACGGTCAATGCCGTTGCCGTCGTCTATGCCGGCATCGTTCCGTTGCTGGCCACGCTTGCCGTGATGAACGTCGTTGCCGGACTGGAACTGGTGCTGACCCAGAATACCGTCCTGCCCGCCTCCACGCCCTTTCTCTCGGCGCTTTCGGCGTCTGATCCCCTAGGCCTGCCGGTTCTTGCCTATGTGCTTCTCGGCTTCACGGCACTTGCAACGGCCATCGTCCAATATACGCCGCTTGGCCTGCATCTTTATGCCGTCGGCGAGTTCCCGGAGGCGGCGCGCGCCGCCGGCTTGCCGCTTCGCCGGCTACTATCAGGCGCGTTCATCGCCAGCGGCGTGTCCGGCGGCATTGCCGGTATCCTGTCGGTTTCCTATCTGAGCGGCAGCACGACCGGCTCCGGCGAGATGCTGCTGCCCGTCGTCGTCACCGCTTTGCTCGGTTCGGTCTTTTCGCGCCGGCTGGTTCCCACGATGGCCGGCACTTTCCTCTCGGCTCTGTTGGTCGGCTTCCTCACCAACGGCTTCCAGCTGCTCAACATTTCGAGCACGCTGGTCAGCGGCATCCAGGGCTTGCTCATTCTCATCGTGGTCTCCGCGACCACCCTGTTGCGCCGGCGGGAGGCCTGATCATGTCGCTCCAGAGTTCGACACCTGCCGTTACCGGCCTGCCGCGCCTCATCGCTGCCGGCGCGGCGCGCTACGGCCTCGTCCTCGCGCTCGTCGCGGTGTCCACCATCTTCTCCGCGGCAACGCCGACATTTCTGACGCTTGCCAACCTCCAGAGCATCCTGGTCAACAATTTCACGCTGCTTGCCATCGTTTCCATCGCCATGACCTTCGCCGTCTCCTCGGGCGGCATCGATCTCTCTGTGGGAACGGCGATGGATTTTGCGAGCTTCGCCTTCGTCTCCCTCGTGCTGGCAGGTCAGCCGGTGGCGATTGCCGCCCTTGCCGGACTAGCGGCAGGAGCACTCGTCGGTGCCTTCAACGCGCTGCTAATCTCAGGGATCGGTGTCTCCCCCTTCCTTGCAACGCTCGGCACGCTGTTCATCGGCCGCAGCGTCCAGCAATTGCTGACCAATGGCGGCAACCCGGTCTACCTGTCGCCGAGCGGTGTGCCGGAAGCCTTTCGCGTTCTCGGCCACGGCACGATCGGCGGCTTTCCGGTGCCGCTCGCGGTCGCGATCCTCATCATAGCTGCTGCCGCGGTTGTCTTTGCCCGAACGCGTTTCGGCCGCGTCATCCTGTCGATTGGCATCCAGCCGGCCGTCGTTCGCTATTCCGGCATCGCGGCATCGGCCCATATTGCCGCTACCTTCGTCATCGTCGGCTTGATCGCGGCTGTCGCCGGCTTGATCCTGACGGCGACCGTTGCCGTCTATATCCCCTCCTCCGGCAATGCCTTCCTGCTGAATGCCATCGGCGCGACCTTCATCGGCACGACTCTCAGCCCGCTTGGGCGGCCGAACGTCGGCGGTACTGTCCTCGGCGTGCTGCTGCTCAGCATCGTCGCCAACGGGCTGCTGTTGACCGATCTTAATTTCTACTGGCAGCAGGTCGGCACGGGCACGCTGATCTTTGCCGTGCTCGCCCTGAGCTTCATCAACAGGAAATCCGCCGGCCGCGCATAAGAGCTGCCATATCCGCGGATATGTCAGCCCGCCGAGCTTTCCGAAATCATTCGCGATACGGCGTTTTTCCAGCCGATGATCTTGCCCTGCCGCTCGGTCTCTTCCATCGACGGGCTGAAGCGGCGGTCGCAGGCCCAGGCCTTCGCAAAATCGCGCTTGCCGGGCCAGATGCCGGCCTTCGAACCGGCGAGCCAGGCGGCTCCGAGCGCCGTCGTCTCGCGGATCGCCGAACGGTCGACGGGATTTCCCGTGATGTCGGCCAGGCACTGCATCGTCCAGTCGGACGCCGCCATGCCGCCATCGACGCGCAGCACGGTTTCCAACTGGTTGGCGCCCCAGTCCTTCTTCATCGCCACCAGCAGGTCGAGCGTCTGATAGGCGACGGATTCAAGCACCGCGCGGGCAAATTCCGCCGGGCCGCTGTTGCGCGTCAGGCCGAAGATCGCGCCGCGCGCGGCCGGATCCCAATAGGGCGCGCCGAGGCCGGTGAAGGCCGGGACGATATAGACCTGCTGTCCGGGATCTGCTTTGGTGGCCAGAACCCCAGCCTCGGAAGCCTGGCTGATGATGCCGAGGCCGTCGCGCAGCCATTGCACGGCCGCACCCGCAATGAAAATCGAGCCTTCGAGTGCATAGGTCGTCTCACCGTCGAGCCGGCAGGCAATGGTCGTCAGCATCCGGTTGGAGGAGGAAACGCGGTCCCGGCCGGTGTTGAGCAGAGCGAAGCAGCCGGTGCCATAGGTGGATTTCATCATGCCGGGGTCAAAGCAGGCATTGCCCACGGCCGCCGCCTGCTGGTCGCCGGCGACGCCGAGGATCGGCAGCGCGACCCCGAACAGAGCTTCGTCGACCCGGCCGAAATCATCGGCGCATTCTTTGACCTCGGGAAGCGTGGCTGAGGGAATGCCGAGAATGCCGAGAAGCTCCTCGTCCCAGGCGCCGTCATCGATATTATAGAGCAGCGTTCGCGAGGCATTGGTCGCATCGGTGGCATGCACACGGCCGCCGGTCAGCTTGTAGATCAGCCAGCTGTCGATCGTCCCGAAGCAGGCCTCGCCTGCCTCCGCCTTCTCCCGCAGGCCATCGACATTGTCGAGCAGCCAGCGCAGCTTCGTTCCCGAGAAATAGGGGTCGAGCAGCAGACCGGTCTTGGCGCTGAACAGCTTCTCATATCCGTCAGCCTTCAGGCTCTCGCACATTTCGGCCGTGCGCCTGTCCTGCCAGACGATCGCGCGGTGAAGCGGCGTGCCGGACCTGCGATCCCAGACGACCGCCGTCTCGCGCTGATTGGTAATGCCGATTGCCGCGATCACGGCGGCGTCAATACCAGCATCGGCGATCGCCTTGCGCACCGTGTCGATGACGGACTGCCAGATTTCGGCGGCGTCATGCTCCACCCATCCGGGCTGCGGATAATATTGGGTGATCTCCGCCTGCGCCGAGCCGACCATTTTCATGTCGCCATCGAAGATGATGGCGCGTGAAGACGTCGTGCCCTGGTCGATCGAAAGAATATAGCCGCTCATATCCGTCTCCGGCTCGCACGAAACAGCTCAGCCCGCTGCGGAGCAGCAGGATGCGGAGGTTTCATAAGAGAAAGATTGTAGGGCCACCGGCTTTGCTGCCGGTGGCAGGAAGTGGTGGCCGGAGACCTTGTCGCCTCCGGCCACGGTCCGCCTTACTTCTTCTGCCAGCTCTTGACGAGCTCGTCGTAGTTGACGGTCTGCGGCTTTTCCTTCTCGTTTTCGATCTTCAGCTGCGGTGCAAGGTTGCCCTTCTTCACCGCATCCGCGTTCCAATAAGCGAGATCATGCTCTTCGGCGAGTTTCGGGCCGATATCGCCCTGGACCTTGGCGCGTTCCAGGCGCTGCAGCACCTTTTCCTGTTCGGAGCAAAGCGAGTCCATCGCTTCCTGCGCCGTTTTGGCGCCGGAGGAGGCGTCACCGATCGCCTGCCACCACAGCTGCGCGAGCTTCGGATAGTCAGGAACGTTCGTACCGGTCGGCGACCACTGCAGGCGGGCCGGCGAACGGTAGAATTCGATCAGGCCGCCGAGCTTCGGCGCGCGATCGGTGAAGGACTTATGATCCAGCGTCGACTGGCGGATGAAGGTGAGGCCCATGTGGCTCTTCTTCACGTCGACAGTCTTGGAAGTGACGAACTGGGCATAGAGCCAGGCCGCCTTGGCGCGATCGACAGGCGTGGACTTCATCAGCGTCCAGGAGCCGGCATCCTGATAGCCGAGCTTCATGCCGTCCTTCCAGTAGACGCCATGCGGGCTCGGCGCAAAACGCCATTTCGGTGTGCCGTCGGCATTGACGACCGGCAGGCCTTCCTTGACGAAGTCGGCCGTGAAGGCCGTGTAGGTGAACATCTGCTGTGCAATTTCACCTTGCGACGGGACCGGTCCGGATTCGGAGAAGGTCATGCCCTGAGCGGCAGCCGGTGCATAAGCCTTCATCCAGTCCAGATACTTCTGGATTGAATAGACCGCTGCCGGGCCGTTGGTATCGCCGCCGCGCGCGACGCACGAACCGACCGGACGGGAGTTCTCGTCGACCTTGATACCCCATTCGTCGACCGGCTTGCCGTTCGGAATGCCCTTGTCGCCGTTGCCGGCCATCGACAGCCAGGCATCGGTGAAGCGCCAGCCGAGCGATGGGTCCTTCTTGCCGTAGTCCATGTGGCCGTAGACCTTCTTGCCGTCGATCTCGCGGCCGGTGAAGAACTCGGCGATATCCTCATAGGCCGACCAGTTGACCGGCACGCCGAGATCGTAGCCGTACTTCGCCTTGAAGTCCGCCTTGTTCTTCTCGTCGTTGAACCAGTCGTAACGGAACCAATAGAGGTTCGCGAACTGCTGGTCCGGCAGTTGGTAGAGCTTGCCATCAGGCGCTGTCGTGAACGACTTGCCGATGAAGTCGTCGACGTCGAGGCCGGGATTGGTGACATCCTTGCCTTCATTGGCCATCCAGTCGGTCAGCGAGCGGGCCTGCTGGTAGCGCCAATGGGTGCCGATCAGGTCCGAGTCGTTGATATAGGCGTCATAGATGTTTTCGCCCGACTGCATCTGCGTCTGCAGCTTTTCGACAACATCGCCTTCGCCGATCAGATCGTGGGTGACCTTGATGCCGGTGATCGCGGTAAAGGCCGGAGCCAGCACCTTCGATTCATAATCATGCGTGGTGATCGTTTCGGAAACGACTTTGATGTCCATGCCGGCGAAGGGCTTCGCGGCATCGACGAACCACTGCATTTCCTTTTCCTGGTCGGCGCGGGAAAGCGTCGAGAGGTCGCCGACTTCCTTGTCGAGGAACGTCTTGGCCTCGTTCATACCGGCATAGGCCGATGCTGTCATCGCCAGCAGCAAGCCTGCTGTCGTCGTCAATAAGTGCCGTCGCATAATATCCTCCCAGGGTTTGCGATTGCAGTTACGTCTCAGGCGGCCAGTACCCCCGGCCATCTGTCTTCTCCTTGCCGTTACACGTAGCGGAACACGCCGATGGCATAGACTACGGAAATGGCAAGAGCCCACCACAGGTTGGGCCCAGCGAGCCCAAGCCATGCAAGATGAATGAACGCTGCGCCAAGCAGCGAAATGAAAAGCCGGTCGCCGCGCGTCGTCTCAAAACGCAGCACGCCCGTGCGCGGCGTGCCGCCCGGCGAAAAATATTCCCAGACGCTCATGGCGATGAGCAGCGTAAGGATCGTCAGGAAGAAGAGCGCCGTCGGCAGCGTCCAGGCCATCCAGGTAAAATTCATGACCGTCTCCTCCTCAGACGCGGCCCAGGGCAAAGCCCTTGGCGATATAGTTGCGAACGAAATAGATGACGAGCGCGCCGGGAATGATGGTGAGCACGCCGGCTGCCGCCAGTACGCCCCAGTCCATGCCGGCCGCCGAAACCGTGCGCGTCATGATCGCCGAGATCGGCTTTGCCGCGGTCGTCGTCAGCGTGCGGGCCAGCAGCAGTTCGACCCACGAGAACATGAAGCAGAAGAAAGCGGCGACACCGATCCCGCTTGCAATGAGCGGCATGAAGATCTTCACGAAGAAGCGCGGGAAGGAGTAGCCGTCAATATAGGCGGTTTCGTCGATCTCCTTCGGCACGCCAGACATGAAGCCTTCGAGGATCCAGACCGCAAGCGGCACGTTGAACAGGCAGTGGGCGAGCGCCACGGCGATATGGGTATCGATCAGGCCGAAGGCGGAATAGAGTTGGAAGAAGGGCAGCGCAAAAACCGCCGGTGGCGCCATCCGGTTAGTGAGCAGCCAGAAGAACAGGTGCTTGTCGCCGAGGAAGCGGTAGCGCGAAAAAGCGTAGGCCGCCGGCAGCGCCGCAAGCACTGATATAACAGTGTTCATCACCACGTAAATGATTGAGTTGATGTAACCGTTATACCAGGACGGATCAGTGAAGATGACGGCGTAGTTCCGGAGCGTCGGGTTTTGCGGCCACAGCGAGAAGGCGCCGGTGATCTCGGCATTCTCCTTGAAGCTCATGTTGATCAGCCAGTAGATCGGCAGGAGCAGAAAGAGGATGTAGAGCGTCGTAACCACCCAGGAGAGGTTTCCGGCGGGCTTGTATTTCCTTGTCGAACCCATGGATCTCTCCTTTCTCAGGCGTTGGCGTCGCTGCTGGTCATGACCGTGTAGAAGATCCATGACAGCAACAGGATGATCAGGAAGTAGATGATCGACATCGCCGCGGCGGGGCCGAGATCGAATTGCCCGACGGCCATCTTCACGAGATCAATCGACAGGAAGGTCGTCG
Source organism: Rhizobium atlanticum (assembly GCF_030182485.1). Lineage (NCBI taxonomy): Bacteria > Pseudomonadati > Pseudomonadota > Alphaproteobacteria > Hyphomicrobiales > Rhizobiaceae > Rhizobium > Rhizobium atlanticum. The sequence continues at coordinate 268,523 of NZ_JAQJCJ010000003.1, read as the reverse complement.
AGTTGCCGGGACCGCCGCCGGTGACGACGAAGGGCTCGGTATAGATCATGAAACTGTCCATGAAGCGTAGGAGCACGGCGATCAGCAGCACTCGCTTCATCTTCGGAAGCTGGATGTAACGGAATACGGACCAGCGCGAGGCGCCGTCGATCTTGGCGGCCTGATAATAGGCGTCCGGGATCGAGACGAGGCCGGCATAGCAGAGCAGCACGACGAGGCTCGTCCAGTGCCAGACATCCATGACGATGACCGTGACCCAGGCGTCGACCGGATCGCGGACGTAGTTGTAATCGAGGCCGAGCCCCTCGAGCGTATGGCCGAGCAGGCCGATATCGACGCGTCCGAAGACCTGCCAGATAGTGCCGACGACATTCCACGGGATGAGCAGTGGCAGCGCCATCAGAACGAGGCAGACCGGAACGCCGATGCCCTTCTTCGGCATGTTGAGAGCAATGAAGATGCCGAGCGGAATCTCCAGCGCCAGGATGATGAAGGAGAAGAGCAGGTTGCGCTCGAGCGCTTCCCAGAAGCGGTCGGAATGCAGCGTCTGAACGAACCAGTCGGTGCCTGCCCAGAAGAACTCGTTATTCCCGAACGTATCCTGAACCGAATAGTTGACAACAGTCATCAGTGGGATGACGGCCGAAAAGGCGACGAGCAGCAGCACCGGCAGGACCAGAAACCAAGCTTTGTTGTTCCACGTCTTCTGCATGGCTCAGGCCTCCCTGCCGACGCGCCAGCTGTCGGCGTAAATGCTGATGGCGGACGGATCGAAGGTGACGCGGGCATCTGCGGGGATATCGGCGTCCTCATGCACGACGATCGCAATTGGCTGGCCGGCGAAGCGGGCGCGGACGATCTTCTGCCGGCCGATATCCTCGACCTTGGTGATGTTGACCGGCATGCCTTCCCGCCCGAGGCGGATGAATTCGGGGCGGATGCCGAGCTCGGTCTTGGAACTGCCAGCGGTCCTCGGCGCGTAATCCAGCGTCAAAACCTCGTCTCCGACCTTGACGGCGCTGCCTTCGACCCTGGCGGGCATGACGTTCATACCGGGCGAACCGATGAAATAGCCGACGAAGGTGTGGCTCGGCCGCTCGAAAAGCTCGGCCGGCGTGCCGATCTGAACGATCTGGCCGTCATACATGACGACGACCTTCTCGGCGAAAGTCAGCGCCTCGGTCTGGTCGTGGGTGACGTAGACCATGGTGAAGCCGAACTGCTTGTGAAGCCGCTTCAGTTGCGAGCGCAGCACCCATTTCATATGCGGGTCGATGACGGTCAGCGGCTCGTCGAACAGGATGGCGTTGACGTCGTTACGCACGAGGCCGCGGCCGAGAGAGATCTTCTGCTTCTGGTCGGCCGTCAGCCCTTGCGCCTTGCGCTTGGCCCAGCCGGCAAGGTCGATCATCTCGAGAATGTCGCGGACGCGGCGGTCGACATCGGCCTCCGCCACGCCGCGGTTGCGCAGCGGAAAGGCGAGATTATCGTAAACGGTCATGGTGTCGTAGATGACCGGAAACTGGAAGACCTGGGCGATGTTGCGGCTCTGCGTCGACAGGTTCGTCACATCCTTGCCGTCGAAGAGGATGCGACCGTGCGAGGGCTGCAGCAGACCCGAGATGATGTTCAGCAGCGTGGTCTTGCCGCAACCGGAGGGGCCGAGCAGCGCATAGGCGCCTCCGTCGTTCCACTCGTGGTCGACTTCCTTCAGCGAATAATCCTTCTCCGTCTGCGGATTAGCTCCGTAGGCGTGGCGGATATGGTCGAGCGTAATGCGTGCCATTGTGCTCTCCTATACCTTTCCGGCTTCAGCGGTAGCGCGGCCAATCGTGGCAATGGCGCCGCCATCGGCGCCGAAGGCCAAGAGGTGACGCGTGTCGAGAAAGGCCTCTATCTCCATGTCCGGGTCGATGTCGTGAATGCCATGGGCGAGCATCACCCAGCGCACGCCGTCGTAGTCCAGGTGAACAAAGCTCTCCGAGCCGGTGATCTCCGAAACCAGCGTGCGCGCCTGCAGGCGGGCAGCCTCACCGGTCTGCGGTTTGAAGCCGAGGTGATGCGGGTGAAAGGCGACGGTCACCGGCCCGTCCGGCACGGCAGCCAGATGCGGGGGAACCGGAAGTGCCGCTCCGCCCGGACGCGTAAAGAAATTGTCCGATTTGGTCACGTCGAGGATATTCAGCGGCGGATCGGCAAAGATGCCGGCGGTGGTGAGATCGGCGGGCCGGCGGTAAACATCGATCGTCGGCCCGAACTGCGTTACCCGGCCTTCGTTCAGCGTCGCCGTGTTGCCGCCGAGCAGGAGCGCCTCTGACGGTTCGGTCGTCGCATAGACGAAGATCGCGCCGGATTGGGCAAAGATCTTCGGCAGTTCCTCACGCAGTTCTTCCCGCAGCTTGTAATCGAGGTTGGCAAGCGGCTCGTCCATCAGAACGAGGCTGGCATTCTTGACGAGCGCGCGCGCCAGCGCGGTGCGCTGCTGCTGGCCGCCGGACAGGTTGAGCGGCGTGCGGTCGAGATAGGGCGTTAGCTTCAAAAGCTCGGCCGCCTTGCGCACTTCACGGTCGATGGTAGCGGCATCCTTGCCCGATATGCGCATCGGGGAGGCAATGTTCTCGTATACCGTCAGCGCCGGATAATTGATGAACTGCTGGTAGACCATCGCGACGTTGCGCTTCTGCACCGGCATGCCGGTGACATCGGCGCCGTCGAAATGGACGGAGCCGGCGGTCGGACGATCAAGCCCGGCCATCAGCCGCATCAGCGACGTCTTGCCCGACAGCGTCGGCCCGAGCAGGACATTCAACGTGCCCCGCTCAAGGACCAGATCGGTCGGATAGATATGATAGTCCGCGCCCACCATCTTGGCGGCGTTTCGCAGTTCCAGCATTCCGATTCCCCTGCCTCCACGCAGCGGGGACCACATGCCGCCTTATCCGGCCATCGCCGGTATGGCAGCCATGTACTCCTCCAGTGACTGGGCCTGCTCCTTCGATAGGCGCAGACCATCCTTTGTTCTCCTCCACAGCACGTCTTCAGCGTGCCGGGCCCATTCATGCTCGACGAGATATTTGACCTCGGCCTCGTAGAGATCGCCGCCGAACAGCCGTCCGAGGTCGTCATGGCCGCGGGCAGCGCCGAGCAATGTCACAGCCCGGGTGCCGTAGCGGCGCACCAGCCGGCGGGCGTGTGCATCGGCAAGGAACGGATAGCGCCGCTTTAGACCGGCGACCTCCGCTTCGTAGCCACGGACCGGGAAGTCGCCGCCGGGCAGATGGCTTTTGGCTGTCCAAGGAGCACCCTTGACACCGATCGCGGCGCCGATCTTCTCCAGCGCATGTTCGGAAAGCCGGCGATAGGTGGTGAGCTTGCCGCCGAAGACGTTGAGCAGCGGCGCGGCCCCGGCTTCGCCCTCCAGCTTCAGCACATAATCGCGCGTCGCTTCCTGCGCCTTCGAGGCGCCATCGTCAAAAAGCGGCCTGACTGCCGAGTAGGTCCAGACGATGTCCTCCGGCCTGACCGGTTCCTTGAAATATTCCGACGCGGCATTGCAGAGATAGACCGTCTCCTCCTCGGAGATCCGGACATCTTTGGGATCGGCGGTGTAGTCGCGGTCGGTGGTGCCGATCAGGGTGAAATCGCCCTCATAGGGGATGGCGAAGATGATGCGGTTGTCGGGATTCTGGAAGAAATAGGCACGAGGGTCGTCGAACTTCTTCCTGACGACGATATGGCTACCCTGAACGAGACGAACGTGGTGGGCCTCGTTCTGGCCGAAGGCGGAACGAATGACATGATCGACCCAGGGACCGGCGGCATTGATCAGCATGCGGGCCTGATGGCTGTCATTGCGGCCAGTGACCGTATCGGTCGTTTCAATGTGCCAGAGTCCATTCTCGCGTCGCGCCGACACTACTTTGGTGCGCGGCATGATCGTCGCCCCTTTGTCGGCAGCGTCGCGGGCGTTCAACACGACCATGCGGGCATCATCGACCCAGCCGTCGGAATATTCGAACGCTCTGGTGAACAGCGCCTTCAGCGGCTTGCCGGCCGGGTCCTTGCGCATGTCGAGCACTGAAGTCGCAGGCAGCAGTTTGCGGCCGCCGAGGTGATCGTAGAGGAAAAGGCCGAGCCGGATCAGCCAGGCCGGGCGAATGCCGCCCTTGTGATACGGCAGTACGAAGCGCAGCGGCCAGATGATGTGCGGCGCCATCGCCCAGAGGATCTCGCGCTCCATCAGCGATTCACGCACCAGGCGGAATTCATAATGCTCGAGATAACGCAGGCCGCCATGAATCAGCTTGGTGGCGCCGGACGAGGTGCCGGAGGCGAAATCGTTCATCTCCGCCAGCGCGACGGAATAGCCGCGCCCGACGGCGTCGCGCGCAATGCCACAGCCGTTGATGCCGCCGCCGATGACGAATATGTCGTGTATCTCCCGGCCCAATTGCCCCCTCCGAGCCCGCTGCCAATTTCGCATCGCACAAATTCTGCGCGATTGCGAAAGTGAGAACAGTTAAAACGAAAGGAATGCGAATGTCAAACGAATGTTTGCTCCGTTCGCATGACTAACGCGATCTGGTGCTCGTTTCGATCAGCTTCACATTGTTTTCGAGGCAGAGATTACGAATCGACGGTACCGGACAGTGGTCGGTGATGAAGGTATGGACCTGGGAAAGCTGGCCGATCCGGACCGGCGCGGTGCGTTCGAACTTGGTCGAATCGGCAACGAGGATGACATGCCGGGCATTGGCGATAATCGCCTGGGCGACCTTCACTTCGCGAAAATCATAATCGAGAAGCGCCCCGTCGATATCGATCGCCGATGCGCCGATGACGGCATAATCGACCTTGAACTGGCGAATGAAATCGACTGCCGCTTCGCCGACGATACCGCCGTCCGAGCCGCGTACGACGCCGCCGGCGATCACCACCTCGATTGCCGGAAAGAGACGCAACCTGTTGGCAACGTTGATGTTATTGGTGATCACCATCAGCTCGTGATGATTGGCGAGCGCCTCGCCCACCGCTTCCGTCGTCGTTCCGATGTTGATGAAGAGCGAGGCTCCGCTCGGGATCAGCTCGACTGCCGCCATACCGATTGCCTGCTTCTCGGAAGCGGCAATCTGCCGCCGCGCCTCGTATTTGACGTTCTCCGTTCCGCTTGGAAACGTGGCGCCGCCGTGGATGCGTGTCAGCACCTGGGCATCGCAGAGATCGTTCAGATCCTTGCGGATCGTCTGCGGCGTCACCGAGAAGCGCGAGGCGAGCTCCTCGACCAGAACCCTGCCGCTCGATTTCGCAATCGCCACGATTTCAGTTTGTCGGTCGGTCAAGAACATCGGCGCCCCTTTCGATCTGCTTTCGTTTTTAAAGAAAGCGAACAGCGGCGCAATGCCTATTTGTCAGCGAGACTTCGTCACCTTGATGTGGCGGCGGCCCGATGCACCTATCGTTTCCGCACATTGACCACGAGCACACCAAGGATCGCCATCACGCCGCCGGCAGCACCCAGCGCCGTCGGCGTCTCGCCCAGCCAGACGAACCCGATCAGCGTTGCGACCGGCGGGACGCCGTAGAGAAAATTCGAGGCGCGCGCGGCCGTCAGCCGCTTCAATGCGATGGCCCAAGTGAGATAGCCGATCGCAGTCGGGAAGATGACGAGATAGGCAACGCCCCAATTGACCTCTGCCGGCGCCGCGGCCAGCGCGCGGATCGTTGACGGGACGGCCGGAAACAGCGGCACGGAGCCGATCAACAGGATCCAGGCGGTGACGGCAAGCGCCGGCAGGCGGGCGAGCAGCGGCTTCTGCAGCACGCTGGCGATCGCCGAGCAGAGCGCTGCGCCGAGGATCAGCACGGCGTTCGGATCGAGCTTGAAGCCGCCGTCGGAGGAAAGCGCAATCAGCGCCACGCCGCCGAAGGAAACCGCAGTACCTGCCCACCCCCAGCGGCCGAAGCGCTCGCTGAGCACGAATGTGGCAATCAGGGCTGTGAAGACGGGCATGGTATTGATGATGAAGCTCGCCGGCCCCGCCGCCACAGTCTGCTCGCCGGTGTTCAGGAGAACCGCATAGGCAGCGATGAAGAGGACGGCAGCCACCGAGAGGCGGAGGAAATCACGCTTTTCCGGCATCGGCCGGTAGATGGCGAGATAGAAAAGGGCGAGGACGCCTGCCGCCACATAACGCGCCGTTGCCAGTTCGATCGGCGTCAGCGGTCCGAGACAGATACGGATCACCACGAAGGAAGAGGCCCAGAAGAGAATGGTGACGACAATCGCAGCAAAGGCGATCAGATCGAAGCCGCTTTGCTGTTTTGCCGAAACTGGTGCGCTTGCCGTCATGCTCATGTTCACCTCCATATGTGCTTGCGACAATGAATTAGGCTTTCGATGCATGCTTGAAAAGCACCGCAATCGATGATCAAGTGTGAGCATGGTTCACAGCTCGCCAGTGCTCCCCCCGCTCGATACGCTCGAGACCTTTGCCCGCGCCGCTCGGCTGGGATCGTTTTCGGCCGCGGCCGAGGAAAGCGGAATCACCCACGGCGCCGTATCGCGGCAGGTCTCGCGGCTCGAGCGCTGGATGGGTGTGCGGCTCTTCGCGCGTGAAGCTCGCGGTGTGCGCCTCACCCCGGAGGGAATGCGCTTCTTCGCCCGTGCCGAGGAAGCCCTTTCCCTGCTCGGTAACACCGGCGAGCGCTGGCTGCCACGGCCGAACAAGGCGGTGGTGCGCCTTTCAGTTACTCCGTCCGTCACCTCTCTATGGTTGTTTCCGCGCCTGGCAAAGCTCGAAGGAAATGAGCTGCACGTCGAATTGACGCTCGAACACCGCCTGGCGGACTTCGGCGAAGGCACGGACCTTGCCATCCGCTGCGGCAAGGGACCATGGGCCGGCGTGCGCGCCCTGCCGCTCTGGCAGGAGAAATCTTTTCCGATCGCCTCACCGGCAAGGGCAGCACGACTCGGGCAACGCTCGGATGCTCTTTCGCTGCTCGATCTGCCGATCCTTCACGACTCCAATATCGAGGGCTGGCGTCGCTGGCTAGTGCGTGAGGGCGTCGACTATACGCCGCGCGGCCAGGACCGACGCTTCGAGGATTACAATCTGGTGGTCGAAGCCTGCGCGCAAGGGCTCGGCATTGCGCTTGCACGGCCGCCGCTGTCGGACGCCGCGCTAGCCGCCGGGCGCGTCGTCGCAGTGTCACAGCGTACCCTCGATTCCCATGTCGCTTTTCACCTGATCCGGCCGGACGATGCATTGAGAAGTCCTGCCATCGAATTCGCGAGCCGCTTCCTACGCGAAGCCGGCCATGACGAGGCGGCGATCAACGCCTTTATCGCACCCGGCAAGCCGAAAGCGTAAACGGCCGCCGCGCACATTCCTCAGCCGCCTGTAGGTGCTTCGGCTACGCGGCTCACTCCATAGGAAACTTCAGCCGCATTTCCTTCGCCAGTTCGAAGCCAGCATTCCGATAGACCGGCTCCCCCACATCCGAGGCATGAATGACGGCAGTCGTGCAGCCGATGGATTTCAGATAATCGACGGCCTTGTTCGTCAGCGCCAAAGCGATGCCGCGCCGACGGAAGGCTTCGGCGACATAGACGGACCAGATGTAACCGTGCAACCGCTGTTCCGGCCGAATGACTTCCGGAAACGGCGATTGGTGCAGCTGGCAAGATACGGAACCAGCGATTTCATCGTCCACAATGGCCAGGAACGAAGCAAGGCGCCGCTCCTCGCGACCGCTTCTCAAGAACGACAATATCCGCGCCACCGCATCCGACCTGTAATGTTCGGGCGGCGTGCCATAGCTGTCCCAGATTTTCAGATAGTGCCCGACCAGGATCCCATCCTCGTCGGGCGTAGCAACTCGGATATCCATCGTTTCGTCGCCAGCAAGCCCATCCAATAATCGCGTGACGCCCCCGCTGCGTCGCGGCAGGGGCGACAAAACCGTCAATCCGCCGGGGTCAGTGTCATCGACGCGCTGCCGGCCGCAACATTCAGGCCCAGCTGGCCGGTCAGGCTAACCGTCTGCAGATGGATTGAACCGGAGGTGCCACCGACCAGGAGGTTGGCGCCGACGCCGGCACCAACCGTCGCCTCTGCGCTGGCACCGACATAAAGTCCGGCGAGCGACCGGCGATGATAACCAGCCGTTGGCGCAAACACCGCCCAGATCAGACGACTGCGCGTGGTGAAGCCGAGATCGATGCCAAGCTTTCGAATTTCGCCGGTGTAGTGATCGAAAAGCTCATTGCCGACAATTGACTGAAAGACACAATCGGCTTCCTTGGACGAACCGAGCACATATCCCGTGCCGCCGCCGATATCGCAAGTGAGATAACCGATCTTCACGCCATTGCGCAGGTCCGGCTCTTCATAGGTTCTGGTGACGGGGTCGGCTGCATTGGCCGCCCCCGCGCCGACAAACGTCAACGATACCGCGGCAAACGCCGTCGCAACAGTTTTTTTCATAAGTCTCTCCTTCTCAAATCGTGACGGGAACACCCGGCTGGCGGCACCGGATATCGCAGGGGACCGCAGAGCAATCCCGGACGGCGCCGTTTTCGCATCGCGTGTCAAAGCGCGTGGGAGGGCGCAAGCGACAGCCCCACGGTTCAGCCCCATTGGGACATTTCGAAGGCATATGCGACTTGCATGCGGCCTTTCACGATCTTGTTAGGGATGGTTGCACAAAAAGCACATTCGCTCGAAGCGAGTTTCCGCCGGCCGGTGAGGGCCGTCAACAAAAGCAAAACCCGGTGATAATTATCACCGGGCTTTATACTTGATCAATCTTCACTATACTCTGCGCATGAAGCGCATGACAAGCGAGACGACGAACAACACCAGGAAAATGAAGAACAGAACCTGGGCAATGGAAGCTGAAGCCCCTGCGATGCCGCCAAATCCGAGGACACCGGCAATCAAGGCCACAACGAGAAACACCAGAGCGTAGTAAAGCATCGCAATCTCCTTTTACGTTGCTGCGGAGATAACGGCGACCGCCCGTTTTGGTTCCCTCACCCTCATGGCTGGCAGATGGAACGTCGCATCGGCGTCGTTCAGCCGAAATGAAAGACGCCGCTGTACATCCGGTCGCCTTCAGTCGGTTCGGGAGGTTCGGCCGCATCGAGATACGTCTTGAGCGGCCCGGTCAGCACGAACCAGACACTTGCCCCCATCATGAAACAGGCGCCCACCGGATCATCGATGCGGGCGATGAAGGGAAGGCAGGCGGATGAAAACAGCACGATGATCCGCACCGACCATTCCGCTTCCCGTTTGGCGACGGCCCGCGCCCTCGAGGACTTGTATTCCCGGGCGCCATAGGCGCTTCCGCCTGCCTTGACCGCTGAAAGCAATTTTTTGGCTGAAGGCAGGGCCAGCATGATCAGCGCGGCGATGCTGAGCGCGAAAGGCTTGCCTGTCATAACCTGTCCGCTGGCAATCAGGAGAAAGGACAGCACGACAAGATTCCAGGTCGGCTCCAGCAGCTCCGGCGACTGCCGCGTACGGATGTGCCACTGCCGCAGCAAGCCTGCCGCGCCATTCAATAACGGCTGATCGATATGACGATTGATCCAGTCCATGCTGATGTGCCCGCCCCGATTGTTTTAAGAAGGCCCGAACACCACGGAAATTGGTCATCATCGTGGCAGAGAGCCGGCAATATCGGCCGGCGCTATTCTTCGCTCACATGAACGGCCCTCACAGCCGGCGGAAAAATAGCCGTTCAGCTCCGAAGTCCGGGCGCCTCCTGGCCGGTACGCGCCACATATTCCGTATAGCCGCCGCCATATTGGTGGATGCCCTCCGGCGTCAGCTCCAGCACCCGGTTAGAGAGCGCTGCCAGGAAATGCCGGTCGTGGGATACGAACAGCATGGTGCCCTCATATTGCGACAGCGCCTTGATCAGCATTTCCTTGGTGTCGAGGTCGAGATGGTTGGTCGGTTCGTCGAGCACGAGCAGGTTCGGCGGGTCGAACAGCATCATCGCCATGACCAATCGGGCCTTCTCGCCGCCAGACAGCACCCGGCACCTTTTTTCGACATCGTCGCCGGAAAAGCCGAAACATCCGGCGAGCGCCCGCAAGGGCCCCTGCCCGGCCTGGGGAAACCGATCTTCCAGCGATTGGAAGATCGTGCGCTCGCCATCGAGAATATCCATCGCATGCTGGGCGAAATAACCCAACTTGACGCTGGCGCCGAGAGCGACGCTGCCTTCGTCGGGCGTTGTGGTGCCCGTCACCAGCTTCAGCAATGTCGATTTGCCGGCGCCGTTGATGCCCATGATGCACCAGCGTTCCCGCCGCCGCACCATGAAATCCAGCCCCTCATAGATGCTTCGGCTGCCATATTTCTTATGGACGTTCTTCAAGCTGATCACGTCCTCGCCGGAGCGCGGCGCGGGCTGGAATTCGAACGCGACCGACTGGCGGCGCTTGGGCGGCTCCACCCGGTCGATCTTCTCCAGCTTCTTCACCCGGCTCTGCACCTGCGAAGCATGCGAAGCGCGCGCCTTGAAGCGCTCGATGAACTTGATCTCCTTGGCGAGCATCGCCTGCTGGCGCTCGAACTGGGCCTGCTGCTGCTTTTCGTTCTGCGCCCGCTGCTGCTCGTAAAATTCATAGTCGCCGGAATAAGAGGTCAGCGAGCCGGCATCGATCTCGAGGATCTTGTTGACGATGCGGTTCATGAACTCGCGGTCGTGCGAAGTCATCAGCAGCGCACCCTCATAGCCCTTCAGGAACTCTTCGAGCCATATCAGGCTTTCGAGATCGAGATGGTTGCTCGGTTCGTCGAGCAGCATGACATCAGGGCGCATCAGCAGGATGCGCGCAAGCGCCACACGCATCTTCCAGCCGCCCGACAGCGCACCGACATCGCCGTCCATCATCTCCTGGCTGAAGCTCAGGCCCGCAAGCACTTCGCGGGCTCGGCCGTCGAGCGCATAACCGTCCAACTCCTCGTAACGCGCCTGCACCTCGCCGTAGCGCTCGATGATCTCCTCCATGTCGCCGGCTCTCTCCGGATCGACCATGGCGGCCTCCAACTCCCGCAGTTCGGCGGCAACGACGCTGACCGGCCCGGCGCCGTTCATCACCTCGGCGACGGCACTGTGGCCCGCCATTTCGCCGACGTCCTGGTTGAAATAGCCGATGGTCACGCCCTTCTCGCAGGAGACCTGGCCCTCGTCGGGCTGCTCTTCGCCGTTGATCATCCGGAAGATCGTCGTCTTGCCGGCGCCGTTCGGGCCGACGAGGCCGATCTTCTCGCCTTTGTTGAGAGCGGCCGACGCCTCGATAAAGAGGATCCGGTGGCTGAGCTGCTTGCTGATATTCTCGATACGAATCATGGTCTGCTGTGGGCCTGAAAGAAAGTTACGGCGCCCTTACCACGCGCGGAAATGGCGGGAAAGGTCCATTCCCCTGCCCTCTCGATCTCGAAGACTGGATTGGATAAGGTTGTCGCCTGCGCTGATAAGGAATCCGTGCCCATGAGCGTTCGGCCGCCGCAATCTTTCAGACAATCCCAGGAGGATAGGAACGGCCTCAACGTCCTCGAATACGAGCTGATGTCGGAGCGCGCCGATTCACTCGGGCGTCACGGGCTGAAGGTGGAGGCGGCCCTCGCCGCCCTGAAAGCCTGGACCGGCGAACGCCAAAGCGCGCAGGAACGCGAGAAGCTTCTCAATGACGCCTCCGATGCGGTCTGGGCATTCTTCATCCAGCGTGAAATCTGCGGAATGAGAAACAACCGCGACGCCATTCAGCGCTATGGAATTCCGAACGAAGTGATCGCAAGGTTGGGCGCGATACGGAAGTAACGAATGAGCACCAGCTGGCGTGTGATTACCAACCTCACCGATAGAGTAGAAACTCACGGTGCGGAAATGAGATGACTTGGTACCAACCTACGAAAGGGAATTGCGATGCCAGCCTCAATCCGGATCGGCAATCAGGACCTCACCGTCGATGTCTCCTCCCTCGGCGCCGAGATGCAGGCACTTAAATCAAGCGACGGACGCTCCTGGCTATGGACGGGCGACGCCGCCTTCTGGACCGGGCGTTCGCCGATCCTGTTTCCCATCGTCGGCAAGGCCCCGGACGACAAGATCGCAATCGACGGCACGATCTATCCGATGGCCCAGCATGGTTTTGCCCGCCGCAGCGAGTTTTCCCTCGCGGCATCCGCGGCAACGATGTGCCGGTACGAGCTTGCCGCCTCGGAGAGTACCCGGGCGGTCTATCCGTTCGAATTCCTGCTGGCCGTGGAGCATGCGGTAGAAGGCCGGGCGCTGACCGTCAGCGCCGAGGTGACCAACCGCGACCGGAAGACGATGCCCTTCGGGCTTGGATTCCACTCCGCCTTCGCGTGGCCGCTGCCCGGCGCTGCCGGACGCGCCCACATCATCACGCTCGACAATCAGGGTGAGCCGGAACTCGTGCGGCTGGCGGACGGCCTTATAAATCCAACGCCATTGCCCTCACCCTTCGACAAAGGCCGGCTGGTGCTGGATCATGCGATGTTCGAGCAGGATGCGATGATCTTCCCTGTAGGGGCGGGAGAAGGGCTGCGCTACGGTGCCGAGGATGGGCCGAGCCTGCGGTTCGGTTTCGAAAACCTGCCCAACCTAGCTCTCTGGACCAAGCCGGGCGCGCCCTTCCTCTGCGTCGAGCCATGGCACGGGACGGCTGCGCAGGCCGGAGCTTCGAGCGAACTCTCGGAACGGCCCTCGACGACGCTACTCGCACCGGGCGCTGTTGCGCGTTTCGCCTTCACGGTCGAGATCGGCCAGTAGCGTTCACGTGTGAACGCCCTCCTTCGCATGGCGTGCAAAGGAGGGCTTTTCTTCAGGAAGATCTTTCTGCGGAATCCGTCGTTTTCAATGGGCGCCCGCACCGCCGCCGGCCTGAGGCTTTTTGGTGAGGAGCAGGGCAAATGCCGCCACTGCAAGCACCACGCCGATGACAGCGAAAGTATCGCTGAAGCCCAAGATCAATGCCTGGCGCTTGACGATCTGGCCAATCGCAACGACCGCCTTTTGCGATGCGACAGCCGGATCGGTGACGCCATGCTGGATGAAGTAGCCGGAAAGCTTGCCCAGGCGATCGCGAACTTCGTCACGGCTCAGCGTGATCGACTGACCGATGATATTGGAATGGAACTGTTCGCGCTTCGTCAGGATGGTGCCGAGAGAGGCGGTGCCGACCGCGCCGCCAAGATTGCGCAGCATGTTGGTCAGGCCAGAGGCGGCGGCGGCATCTGATGGAGCAATGCCGGCCGTCGTAATTGCTGTGATCGGGGTCAGCACCAGGGCCTGGCCAACGGCACGGACAATATTCGGGATCCAGAACTGGTCGCCGGCATTGTCGGCCGAAAGCATGATGTTCATGAAGCAGCTGATCGCGAAGATCGAGATACCGAGGAAGCCGATATAGCGGGCGTCGAAACGCTTCATGAGAACAGGCACCAGCGGAATGAGCAACAGCTGCGGCAGGCCGGTCCAGGCGAGCACGTTGCCGATCTGCTCGGCATTATAACGCTGCACCTGGCCGAGATATTGCGGCAGGATATAGACTGTGCCAAAGAGCGCGACGCCGACCAGGACGTTGACCAGCACGCCGATGCCGAAATTGCGCTGAGTGAGCAGCCGCAGCTTGACCAGCGGCTTCTTGACCGTCAGCTCGATCCAGATGAAGGCGGCGAGAAAGACGAAGGCGACAAGGCTGAGCTTGACGATGAAGGGCGAGGAGAACCAGTCTTCCTTGTTGCCTTCCTCCAGCACGGTCTGCAGCGCCGAGAGGCCGACCGCCATGGTAAAGATGCCGGCCCAGTCGCCTTCCCTCAGAAGGTGGAGCTGCATCGGCTGCTTTTCCAGCGTCACGGCGAGAGCGGCCGCCATAATGAGGCTCGGGATCGTGTTGATGAAGAAGATCGTCTGCCAGCCATAATTCTCCGTCAGGTAGCCGCCGATCGTCGGGCCGATGGCCGGGGCGAAAGTGACCGACAGCGCGAAGATCGCGAGCCCCAGCGGCTGCTGGGTCTTCGGCAATTTGGTTAGCACCATGGTGAAGGCCATGGGGATCAGTACGCCACCGGCAAAGCCCTGCAGGCCGCGCAGCAGGATCATCGTGCCGAGATCATGCGCGAAGGCACAAGCCATTGAAAACAGCGGGAAGAGAATGGAATTGACGAGGATATAGCGGCGGAACGAGAAGACATTGCTGAAATAGGCCGTCAGCGGAATGACGACGATCTCCCCGATCAGGTAGGATGTCGATATCCAGGCGCCGTTGTCGACGCCCGTTCCGATGCCGCCCTCGATGTCGAGGAGGGAGGCATTGGTGATCTGGATGTTGAGGATCGCCATGAAGGCGCCGATCATGCCGGCGAGAACGGCGATCCATTCATTGGTGCCGGCGCCCGGCTGCGATATGGGGGCGGCTGTTGCTGCGATAGTGGACATGACACGATCTCCTAATCCCCGCGCCTAACTGCGGTCGGCATCGGCCTTGGTGTCGATGCTCGGCTGAACGGACATGCCGGGTCGCAGGTCGCCATTGGCGGCTTCGCCGTCCAGCACGATCTTGACCGGAATGCGCTGAACGACCTTGGTGAAGTTGCCAGTCGCGTTGTCGGGAGGCAGAAGCGCGAATTCCTGGCCGCTTGCCGGAGCAAGGCTATCGACATGGCCCCGATAGATGCGTCCTGGGAAAGTATCGACCTCGATATCCACCGGCTGGCCGGCGCGAACATCGGTCAGCTGCGTTTCCTTGTAGTTGGCGATCACATAGACCGCGCTCGTGGGTACAACCGACATCAGCTGGGTGCCCGCCTGCACATACTGGCCGACCCGCAGCGTCCTGTTGCCGACGGTGCCGTCGACAGGGGCGGTAATCGTTGCATAGGAGAGGTTCAGTTCAGCCTGATGCTGGACGGCCCGGTCATGGGCGAGCGTCGCCTTCGCCTGGGCGAGTTCGGCATTGAGAAGGTCGACCTGCTTGACGGCGGCATCCAGCGCAGCATTATCGCGTACAATGGTTGCCTGGGCGGCGGCAATGGCGGAAGCGGCCTGCTGCGCCGTCTGAACCGGCGCATAACCATTGGTGGCGAGATTGGCGTAACGCTTGTTGTTCTGTTCCGCGAAGGTTTCGTTCGCCTTGTCGACCTCGACCGTGGCGCGGGCTGCGGCAATCGTCGACTGCTGAATATCGAGCGAGGCCTGCTTGGCGTTGAGTGTCGCCTCGGCGGCGGCGACATCGGCCTTGGCCTGGTCGAGAGCGGCACGGAAATCGCGATCATCGATGCGTGCGAGCGGCTGACCCGCCCTGACCACCTGGTTGTCGCCGACGAGCACTTCCGCAATGTAGCCCGAAATCTTTGGCGCGACGGTCGTATTGTCGGCCTTCACATAGGCGTCGTCGGTGGAGATCTCGAAGCGGCCGACGGTCCAGTAACTATGGCCGTAATAGCTGGCGGCGGCGAGCAGGGCGATGGCGGTCGCGCCCAGCAACAGTCCGCGGCCACGGCGCTTGCGGGCGGGAGGCTCCAAAACTGGGACAGCTTCGGCGATGCGTGGCGTGTTGCCGGCATCAAGGGTTGCCGGTGCGGCTTCCGCCGTGGTTTCGGTGACAGGCGCGTTGTTGTTCAGGGCCTGCAGCGTACTAATGGACATTGCCTTTCTCCTATTACTGGTCGCTGTCGCTACCGGCTGCGGCCTCTAAATTCACGTCAGTTCCACTTTTGGAAACTTGTTGTTTTCCAAAATATGCTCTATAAAATCGGTGTCAACAAGAATTTGGAAAATAGTCATGGTCCAAAATCACGAAATCGAGAAGAGACCGCGAGGACGACCGCAAGTCCGCTGCGACGACGATACGAGAAGCGTGATCATCGAGGCGGCTAACCGGCAGTTCCACGAGAATGGTTATGCCGCGGCAAGCATCGCCGCGATCGCGCAAGGGGCTGGTGTCTCGACCAAGACGCTCTACCGGCTGTTTCCGACCAAGGCGGATCTGTTTTCCGAGATGATCATCGAGCGGACGGGGCGCTTCCTCATGTCGCTCGATCCCGGAACGCTTGCGGTATTGGACCTCAGGCAAGGGTTGGAGCGCATGCTGGCGGCCTATGGCATGCTGACGCTCTCGCTGGACACGATCACAGTGACTCGGCTCGTCATCAGCGAGTCCGACCGCTTTCCCGAGATCGCCACGACCTTTTATGAGAAAGCGATCGTCAGGACAAACGCGCTGATGGAAGACTGGCTGCGCAGACAGATCGATCGCGGGCTGATCGCACTTGACGATCCACATGCCGCCTGCGGGATGCTCCGTGGGATGATGATCATGGAGCCGCAGCGCGCCGCGATGCTGCGCCAGCAACAGCCGCCGGGGATCGAGGAGATCGCCGCGAGGGCGAAGATGTGCACGGATCTGTTCCTGAAGGGTTGCGCGCTCTGAAGTGTCGCTTGGGCTCCAGATCGCAATGATTTTCTGTGCCAGGCAACGCCAATCCCCTCAGGTCGGCGGGGCGTCCAGCGCATGCAGGATGCCGCGAAGCTCGGCAAGGCCGCGCATGCGGCCAATAGCGGGGTAGCCGGGCGTGACCGTTTTGTCGAGATCGTCAAGCATGCGGTGGCCATGGTCCGAGCGGAAGACGATGGTGTCTTCGGGAGCGCGGCGGCGGTCTTCTGCAACCAGTTCGCGGAGAACCGCGACCATGTCGACATCACCTTCCAGATGCGCGCTTTCGTGGAACGTCCGACCGTCGCCTTCACGCGTCGTTGCACGCAGATGCGCGAAGTGGATGCGCGAAGCGAACCGCCGGGCGATCGCCGGCAGGTCGTTGTCGGCGCGCACGCCGAGGCTGCCGGTGCAATAACACATACCGTTCGCCGCTGACGGCACTGCATCGAAGAGAGCGGCATAATCATCGGCCGTCGAGGCGATGCGCGGCAGGCCGAAGAGCGACCGCGGCGGATCGTCGGGATGCAGCGTCAGCTTGACGCCGCGTGCTTCGGCCGCCGGCGTCACCACCTCCAGAAATTCGATCAGGTGCCGGCGCAGCTTTGCGGCATCGATGCCGCTATAGGCGACAAGCTTTTCCCGGAAGGCCGGAATGGTAAGGGGCTCCGTCGTCGAGCCGGGAAGAGCCGAGGCGATAATGCGGGTGAGGTCGGCGACCTCCTCCTCCGACATGGCCTCATAGACGACACGCGCCCGTTCGCGATCCTCATCGGAATATTGCTGGGCCGCACCCGGCCGTTCCAGAATAAAGAGGTCGAAGGCTGCAAAACGCTCATGATCGAAGCGCATGGCGGTGGCCCCTGTCGGCGTCACGAAATCGAGGTCGGTGCGAGTCCAGTCCACGACAGGCATAAAATTATAGCAGACGATCGGAATGCCGCAGGCGGCGACCGCTTCGAGGCTGGCGATCCACGCCTCGATTTCAGCCTTCGCCTCCCCGCCTCTGCGCTTGACTGCATCAGGGATCGGAATGCTTTCGACGACCGACCAGACGAGTGGCGAGCGGTCCGCCGGCGTCGTCTCGATCAGAGACTGGCGTTCGCGCACTTCCCTTTCCGTCCAGGCCCTGCCGATCGCCACTTGATGGAGCGACGAGACGATATTGGTCGCGCCCGTCTGACGGACATCATCCAGCGTCACCGGCGCTTCCGGTCCGAACCATCTCCAACCCTGTCGCATCCTTTTCCTTCCCTCGCCTCTTCGTTTTCGTGGTGATCCTGCCGTCAGCAGAAATAATCGGGGTAACGCGAGCGCAGCTCATCGACATCGGGAATGACGGCGCTCAAGTGATGGATCATCGCGCCGCGCGCAGCCGCAGCATCATGGGCGGCGAGCGCGTCGCGAATGACGATGTGTTCGCGGACCACATTGTCCATGCGCCCAAGCGCCGGCAGCGCCAGCCGCCGCGCCCGATCGATCTGCACCTTGACAGTCTTCAGAATTGCCCAGATGCCCGGATAACCTGCTATCTCAGCGATCGCCTCATGAAAGGCCTCGTCTTCCTCATGAAAGTTCGAGGCGTTGCCGGCCGCGGCATGCGACCGCTGCCGGGAGATGATCGCATCCAGATGGGCAATATCGGCAGCGCGGGCGGTTTCGGCCGCAGTCTCGACGGTCGTACCTTCGAGCGCTTTGCGCACCACCACCGCCTCGGGGATCGACGCGACAGGCACACGCGACACGACCGTGCCTGACTGCGGATAGATGTCGACCAGCCCGCCTTCGGAGAGCCTGAGCAGTGCCTCGCGCACCGGCGTGCGGCTCACCCCGAAATCCTCGGCGATCCGCTTTTCCTGCAGCAACAGGCCAGGCGGCATCCTGAGCGAGACGATGTCGGCATAGAGACGTTCGTAGATAGCACCGGCCGTTGTGACGCGGCGCAACTTCGGGCCGACTTCCTGGGAAATCGAAACCGGAAGCGCTTGGGCATCCGAGGACTGCTGCATAATCGAGACCAGTGACCGTGTTCTGGCATACTAGTATATCAGCTGCGGCGCCCTGCCAAGGCCTGCGAAGGAATGGATTACATTCGGAGGTTGGGGGTCGTTTGACCATGCGTTGCGATGCTGGTCGAGACTGTTGGTTGGAACTTAGATCAGCCGAATTGGTTGAGATCCAATCAAGGAGGCGCCGATGAAGAACCCGGTACGAAGCACAAAAAATGAAGACACGACCGACGACACGCGGCTGAAGAAATCTTCACTCGCCGGTGCGCGGAAAGGGAAGATGGCGCGGCAAGCCACACACGAAACCGGCCCGGCGGTGCTCCGCGAGGAGGAGATCCGGAAAAGAGCACATGCGCTGTGGGAGAAGGAAGGCAGGCCGGAGGGCAGGCATCGGGATCACTGGATTCGCGCCGAGCATGAGCTCGATGCGCAATATGGCGGGGGCGACAATCCTCCCAAGCTCGAAGCGCTGCGAGAGGCCGCACGCGAACATAGCGATGCCTTCCTAGTCAAGACGGATCTCGAAGACGCGGACCAACGCGAAGCCTCACCCGGCACACGCGAGCAGGATTAAATTGCTGTCTTCAATGCAGGAAAGGTCTCCCGATATGGTCGATAAAAGAGACTTGGACGCCGGATTTACCGGCACACCCGTCGAGCCGCCGGAAGGACTGGCCAAAGTTGCCCAATCGGCGGCCAGCGGGGTGAAACGTGAGGTCTATGCAGTCACGGCCGGGGCTAGAAACCACCCGCACACCGCAAGCGCATTGCTCACCATTGGTATTCTCGCATTCGGATTCGGCTATCTCCTCGGCCGGTCATCGGTGGAAAGCGCGGCGCGTCCATATTGGCGATAGCTCCAGGTACCAAAAGTGGCTGCGCGACTAGCGCGTCGCTGTCCTATAACGGCCGGACAATTCGGTTGGAATGGCGAGAGATTCAGATCCTGGACTTGAAGGCTGTCGATCAGCTTGATTAAGCGGAATCGACGTCCTTATAGTGACGCAGTTCTTACCTGCAAGGATCAGTCGAATCGTTCGGATTGACCGGAATGCGCCAGAAGCGGTCATTGCGGCCGGCGTGAAAGGTTGCGCTCACAGTCAGAAACTGCTTTTCACAGCGGTGCAACCTTGGGCGGAGTGCCATGCCGAACCGAATTCAATTGATTGCCTCTCTCGTTGCTACCCTCGCGATCCCGTCTTTGGTCCGGGCTGATGGCGGTGCATGGAACAGAGAAACTTTCGAATACTACGCTTCTCTAATTCGTGAACAGCCGTCGACCCATTCGCGAATTATCCAGGGATGTGCCGAGAACGATTTGGCGGCGATGACCGACCAAGCACGCGCAGAGATCGACCGGGATAGCGGAATGCCCGCAGCGAAGGCTATTGCCGAGGTGTGCCGTCGTATGATCAAGGGAATCGGGTCCGGTGCTGTGAAATACGAGGCCTATCGAGCATGGGCGGAGACGCCTGGCGACAAGCGGGTAGTCTTTCCCGATTTCAAGTGAGGTCCGCTTAGGGCCGCTAGCGGACATAGACATTTCATTTGGCTGTATTAAACCGCGTCGCAGAGAATTCGGAAGCCCGTTATGGCACAAGTTATCTTTCTCCATGGCGCTTCGAGCAGCGGCAAGTCCACCATCGCCAAAACCCTTCAGGAACGAATCGAGAAGCCGTTTTGGCACATCTCAATCGACCATCTGCGTGACGCAGGTGTTCTTCCAACAGCGCGATTTCGGAACGGCGACTTCCGCTGGGCTGACTCCAGAGCCGCGTTCTTCCACGGTTTCCATGGGTCGCTAAAGGCCTATGCAGACGCTGGTAATAATCTCATTCTTGAGCACATTCTGGATACAGATGGCTGGCTAGAAACTCTCTCGGACCTCCTCGCAAACCACGATGTGTTTTTCGTTGCCGTGCACTGCCCGCTCAGACTTCTGATTGAGCGCGAAACCGCGCGTGGAGACAGGCCGGTCGGCAGTGCCCAGCGGGATTATGAGACGATACACGTCGGCAAGACGTACGACATCGAGTTGCAATCCACGGATGGTGCTGATGTGAACGTGGAAAGGCTGCTCTGTGCCTGGCGAAGCGGTCGTCGCTCCTCAAGTTTCGTTGTTTCGACCACGAATTGAAGTCAGCTTCGTGCGCACCTGATGCCGGTCATTCCGAGATCAAAAAAGGATCGGACCGCTTACGTTTAATCGACATTCAGCGCGTTAAGTGATCCGTCACTGGGATCGCCTAGTGATTGTGGATCGATCTGTGTAGCGCCTTATAGCATTAATGCCGTTTACGCGAAGGATGTTTCTTGCCTCGTTGCCTACACTTCCACTTGCGGGGTGTCAGGGTGAAAGTGCGACTGTTCGCTTCAAGGTGATTGCGCCAGCAACGGTCGACGGGAAACCGTTCGAGAGCACCTCGGTGATGGAAATCACCTATTCGAGTCACACATAGCCTGATCGGTAATGGAGGTGCCACACGGCTCTACGGTGAAGCGCTAATCTTCGACCATGGCGGCAAGGGGACCGTCTACATTCTGCCGATTCAGCATGATCCCAACAACAGCCTGACTCAAGTTTACGAGGGCGGAGTACTAACAAGCCTGGGTGTGAAGAATAGCATCGGATCGCTGTCAGCAGCGGACTTTGCGCTACTGCGCGGTGCCAGGGGCCGTCGCCCGTTCAGATACTATAACACAGGCAGACTGCCCGTCATCGTGTCATTCAAGAGCGAAGCTGATCCAAAGACGATATTTGAGATTCGGCCACAGGATTTAGGTCGGCACTTTCCGGGTGTCCAGTTCACAGGCCTCGACATTGAAATAACCACGGATCGTATCACCCCTAAATTGCGAGATCGGCTTCCCTGGCTTGACATGACCGCTGCACCGCGAACAACTTTGCGCGCGATCCTCCAGGGGTCTCTCGCCCCCACGTCGAATTGCCATTCAGCTACATGATCACACCAGCCAGATTTTTCGGAGACGGAAGCCGATAGGGCACGACCGGGATCAGATCGGAGTGAACGTGTACGCATCGATTGTTGACAGCGCAATGGAAACTGACGGCGGCTCGCGGGGCGCTGTAGACGTTACGTTCGTGATCGATTGGCCATGCGCCAAACTGCCCACCCTAATCCTTGTCCAGCTAGCCCGCCGCCGAGTATCGGGACGAGCAGGAAAGAGGTGAATAATCCGGCGAGCCCTACCATCGCGGCAAGCCCTTTGACGAAATGGCTGGAGGTGCAAACATTACCCCAATAGCATCCACCGAATGCTATCATCGCTAAATCTATGAGCAGCAATTTTACCATTAGCCACGTCTGGTCGGCTCTGAAACGGCCTTTTGCGAGTTGCCAGTAGGTCAGCGGAGCGCTGAGAAGGATGATCGGGATCGCTGCGACCGCATAGGTTTTAAGGTCACCTATATCCATTTTGATCTTCGAAAGCTTCTTGTGAGCTTATCGGGAGCGTCTGAACAAATTGGAAAATAATTCGTCTCCGCTTTTGGGGTTTTGTTACCCTTGATGTTGCAGCGGAAGTTTTCGTAACAGCGTACCGATTGTTCAATGTGGCAGGAAGACATCGCCGCCGCCTATCTGCCGGTGCACGAAATGGGCGACGATGTCGATGTTGGTGGGAGTGCCTGAGCCGAGCTATTCTTGGCGGGCATCGACGTGCGAACATGAATCGGAGCATCGGCATGCCAACCACCGCGCAGATGACTGGATCACTCCATATCCACAACTTCTATATCGGAAAGTTAAAGGCCAAGCAGGAACAACTTTTTGCCAACGACCCTGACCTGGCGATGCTTCTCGACAATGTGGCCGCCATTCTATCCGAGCACGCCGCTGTCTTGGCTGACGACATTGCTGACGCAGAAGATGACGACACGTGGGACGCGAGCCAATGAAGGTGGTGTCCCAGGGACTTCGTTCCGGAGCTGTCTAGCAATTGCCACCAACCGATGATGATGCGGCTTTAGCAGCTTTGCGCCAGAAGCGGTCATGACATCAAGAATCGTGTGAGTGCGGTCGTCACTTCGCTCTCGACAATCATTCGAAAATTTTGCTCGGCCTCTTTCAGCGCTCGGAGGCTGGGGGCTTTCAAGGAACGCGGATAATCTGCAGTCGGGCCTACACTGCCCAATGTGGGCTCGATCGCCACGGTGTTGATGTTTGGGTCAGATATTGGGAACGCGATGGTAATCTGGGCGAAATTTAGGCTATGGCATCCTTAGGAAGTCTCTTCACCAAGAAGTCGGTGAACCTCCTGACCTTGGACGCGATGTTCTTGTTGGCAGGATAAACGGCATGGATCGGAACCGAGCCGATCGTCCAGTCGTCGAGGACACGTACTAGGCGGCCCTCGCGAATCTCCTGCGCGATTTCAAACATCGGCAGAAGCGTGACGCCAGCTCCCGCTACCGCAACGTCCCTGAGACTGAGACCATCATTGGCGAGATAGCGCGGAACGATCGGCACGCGCGCGCTCTGCTCCCCCTTGCTGAACATCCAGACATTGCCCCAGCGAAGCCCTGAGAAATGCAGGCACGAATGGTTCGCCAGGTCCATCGGCTCCGATGGCCTCGAATATCTCTCCAGATAATCCGGTGAAGCGCATATTATCATCGGCGAATCCCCGATGTGTCTTGTGATGAGATTGGCCTCAACAACAATCGTGCCCCGGATCGCCAGATCGTATCCCTCCTCGATCAGATTGACGGCGCGATGCGAAAACGTGATGTCGATCGAAACGGCGGGATTCTGCTTCAGGAATTCAGCGATGATCGGGGCCATATGCAATTGTGCGAATTCCGGCGGCACAGTGACTTTCAGGCGACCGACGACTTCGTGCTGATAGCTGAGCGCGGCGCGCTCTGCCTCTTTGATCTGCGGGAGAATGCCCGTAAGCGACTGATAGTACGCGACGCCGGGCTCCGTCAGCACCACGCTGCGTGTTGAACGATGCAGCAGCCTCACCCCGAGCTTTGCCTCCAATGCCAGCACTTGGGTACCTACCGTCGCCCGCGACATGCGGAGCTCTTCTGCCGCCTTCGTGAAGCTGAGGTGTTTTCCGACAGTCAGGAAGGCTGCGATGCCCTCCAACGGATCTAGGGACTTCATGCTGAACTTTCCAAATAATGCTGCGCGATTATCAGTCTTATCATTTGCGCGAATTTCGGTAAATCCGCCCTCAACGTAATCAGAGCAAGGGGTGACAAATGACGAAATTTATGCATGCCGCGATCTCACCGCCCGCGCGAGGCACAGTCGAGGTGATCGCCGGGTTAAACCGGATAAGGATACCCTCGGCTGACACAAACGGCGCTCTGGCAGTGATGGAAATGATCGTTCCCTGCGATGAAGGGCAGCCGAGACACATCCACGCGCTGGAAGACGAGTTTCTTCACGTGCTCAAAGGCAAATTCGGCTTCTGGTGCGCCGACGAATATGTCGAACTGGATCAAGGCGGCTGCATCGCGCCACCTCGCAATGTTCCCCACCAAATCCGCAACGTCGGAAACTCGACGGGCAGGCTGTTGGTCGTCGTCACACCTGCGGCTTTGAAAATTTCTATCCCGCCCTGGCGAAAACCTCTTCATCGAAAACTGCTGACGTATCGGCGATCGCCGCTGAATTCGGCGTCTCCTTCCTCCCGCCCCTGCAATCGGCAATCAACTGAAACACTCTCGCAAGCAAGCAATTCATCAAAAGGAAAATACGATGACCGCGAACACTGATAGCCTCTGGTTCATGACCGCCCATCTCCTCGTGCGCTTGAGGCAGGCGGACATGCGGAAGGCCTGTCCATAATCGAGCATCGCATGGCAAAGGACTTTGCTCCTCCGTTGCATATCCACCACCAGGAAAGCGAAACCTTCGTCATCCTCGAGGGGCAGTTCCGCTTCCAGCGTGACGGTGAGGTCATCGAGGCCGACGTCGGCGACACGATCCATCTTCCGAGAAACAGCGTGCATGGCTTCCGCGTGCTGTCGGATTACGGCCGTTGCCTGACGATTACGAACGGCCCCTTCGAAGACATGGTCCGCGCGGCGTCCCGCCTTGCGCAGGAAGAAGCACTGCCGGAGCAGCTGCCTCCGACAATTGAGCAGCAGCAAGCCCTAGCAAGGATCTGCAGCGCCCACGCGATTGACCTAGTCGGTGCACCCATTGTTTGATGATAAGCAGTCCACGCCGCTTGCATTCACTGTGAGCGGCGTGGACATTCTTCGTTGTTTGAAACGGCGTCGAAGGCTCGTGATGAGAGGAGACGAGACGTCAGACAACGACCGACGGTTCATGAACGCATTTGCCCCCCTCGCCTGTCGAGTGCCGAAAGCGTTGCGTCTGTTTCTATGATCGAACATCCGCTGAGGGAGGTTTCAATGTCCTCTTCATAGGCATGACTAAGACGAGGCGCTCTACATCATTGACGGGCTGTTCAAGTTTCAGGTTAACGGCGGCGTCACGGTTGTCGCTAAGCGCTGGCTGATTGTCCGCGCCAATGGTTTGCCCACCGTCATTCATCTCGACAATGCTCGGGAATTTCGAGGCAAAGCGCTCGCACGGGGCGCGGCAAAGTCGGTCTCGGGGTCGGCGCCAGATCACTCGGCCCGCGACCAACAGAGACGTTCGCGGATAGCGGGAATGCGCCGCCAGATGACAAAGCTTCTCAATAGGCTCGCACCTC
This sequence comes from Rhizobium atlanticum, assembly GCF_030182485.1. Lineage (NCBI taxonomy): Bacteria > Pseudomonadati > Pseudomonadota > Alphaproteobacteria > Hyphomicrobiales > Rhizobiaceae > Rhizobium > Rhizobium atlanticum. The sequence goes on along the minus strand of NZ_JAQJCJ010000003.1, from coordinate 243,335 downwards.
AAACGTGTTTTCTGTTCGGAACAGCTTTGCTGTTGCAGCCTGTTGCGACCGTCGTCGAGCAGGAGCAACGAGCATCCGAATCTGCTGTTGCCGGAATACGACAGTGAAAAAAGCGCAGGTTCGTCCTGCCTTCACGGCTTGACAGCGGTGACAACGGTCCTTAGCGAGGCTGGAAAGCGACACGTCAGGGCTATCAAAGTGAATTATTTCAGGCAACTCGTGATTGCGGTGCTTCATCCCGGGAACGGGTCTGGAAGCGCGCTTGATCGAACCAATGGCATCGCGGTCTTTCTCTTTGCAATCTTGCCCGGGCTTTCACCTAACTTCAACTCCTTCATCCTACTCGGGTCGATGCTATCGGGTCTCTATTGCCTGGCAAGAGCCCGCTTTCCTTTGAACCTGTCGAAGTCCGACCGAGTGGTTGCCATTTGCATGACGATTTACCCGGTGGTGATGGTCATCAGCATATTCGTCAATCCGCCTTTCTCGGAAGAACTGGATTGGATTTTCCGGCTCCTGCCGTTCTTTTCGATCTGGCTGATCTTGCCGCGCATGCGTCAATCTCCCGATGGCCGCCTTGTGCCCCTCTTTATCCTCGGCGCGGGTCTCGGCATGATCGTTACTTTTCTCTTCAGTCTGCTTCAGGTCCTATTCCTGATGCCCAGGGCGGAGGCGGGAACCTCGAACGCGGCGCTGCTGGGCGTTATCGGCGTGCTTTTCGGCGGCGTCGCGCTACTCAATCTTCAATCTCCCAAAAGCATGGAGCAAAAGATCGCGATATTGGGATATGCCGCGGGTCTGGGCTGCGCGTTGCTTTCCGGAACGCGCTCGGCCTGGCTGGTCATCCCCGTCCAGCTGGTCATCTTCCTCTGGTATTTTCCCAAGAACCGATTTCATGTCAGTCTGCGCAGCCTCGCCATCACCGGCTCGGTACTGTTGCTGGGACTTCTCGCCTTGGGCAGCGACCAGGTTGTCTATCGCGTCCGTGAGCTCCAGGACAATCTGTCATCGCTCGAAAGCACCAATGGCGATATCACCTCGCTGAGCGCGCGGGTTGCTCTCTACAAGGGCGCCCTATCGGCAATCACCAAGGATCCGTTCACCGGCTATGGCCCGCAAAACCGGATGGCTGCTGTCCTGGCAGAAGTCCCTGAGGGCCTAAGGCCGCAACTGCCATATTCACATGTCCATAACGGCTTTCTCACAGCGGGAATCGACGCCGGCCTTGTCGGCATCGCAGCGCTTTCATTGCTGCTCCTGACACCCGTGATCGGTGCGTGGAAAAAGGAACCTGGCCCTGGCCGGGATCTAGCCATAGCGCTCGCTCTCCTGCTGACCAGCAGCTACATTATAACCGGCAGCTTCGGTATCATGTTCAACCAAAAAGCGCTGGATCCGATCTTCGCCTATATGGTCGCTCTTATTTGCGCGGACCGGGGCAGCACGCGTTATGCACCTGTCGTTCGAAGCTGATTTCCTGCGCCCGAGGCTAGCGCGTTGACATCTTCATGCGCCGGATTGGTTTCGCCGCCGGTGAACGCAAGATCGGAAACTTCACCCGTCGAGGAATAGCCGGAAACAAGTTCTGCCAGGGTCGCGCGGGCCGCGATCATGTCGTTACGATCCAATGCCGCATTGAGCGAATTGAGCTTCTTCGAAAGTTCCGGCCACAACAGGAAGTCCTCGCGCGCCTTCATGATCCGCGGATGTTCGGTTGTCTCGGGGTTATCCCCGATCAACAATTCTTCATAAAGCTTCTCGCCGGGCCTCAAGCCCGTAACGGAAAGCTCGATGTCCCCTTCGGGATTATCCACGTCCCGGACGGTCAATCCGGACAGTTCGACCATCTTGCGAGCGAGATCCGCAATGCGGACGGGCTCGCCCATATCGAGCAGGAAAACATCGCCGCCCTCGGCCATGGCGCCCGCCTGGATGACAAGTTGCGAGGCTTCCGAAATGGTCATGAAGTAGCGGGTAATTTTCGGATGCGTCAGGGTAACCGGACCGCCTTCCTTGATCTGCTGCCGGAACAGTGGCACGACGGATCCGGACGAACCAAGGACGTTCCCGAAGCGGACCATCGAGAAGTTTGTCCGCAGTCTGTCAGCGGTCAGCTCTGCCGCAAGCGCCTGCAGCACCATCTCCGCCAGCCTCTTGCTGGCGCCCATCACATTCGTCGGACGCACGGCTTTGTCGGTGCTGATCAGCACGAAATTCGAGACGCCGCATCTATTTGCCGCACGTGCGGTGATCAATGTCCCCATGACATTGTTCTTGATGCCTTCGACGGCATTGTGTTCGACGAGAGGCACATGCTTGTAAGCGGCGGCGTGATAAAGCGTCTGAGGCCGCCAGCTCTGCATGATATGTTCCATGCGATCCTGGTCGCGGACGGAACAAAGGATCGGCACGATCTGCAGGCTCTCATGCTCGTAAACTTCGGCCAGCTTCAGCAATTCGGCATGGATGTTATAAAGCGCAAACTCGTTCTGATCTATGAGGATAAGGCTCGAAGGCGCGTTGCGCAGAATCTGGCGACATAACTCGCCGCCGATAGAGCCGCCGGCGCCCGTGACCATGACCACCTTGTTGCGCATTGCCTTGTCGAGCAGCTCTTGCCGCGGCGCAACCGCTTCCCTGCCCAGCAGGTCTTCGATCTCCAGCTCACGAATATCGGAGACCGCGACTCGTCCCTGAGCCAGCGCAGTGAGATCCGGCAATGTCCGGACGTTCACCCTGGCTTTGCGGATATGCTCGAGAATTTCATTGCGACGCTGCCGCGACGCGGATGGGAGAGCAAGAAGCACGTTGTGCACGCCAAGTGCTTCGGCGAGCACCGGAAGATCCGACGGGTCATAGATCGGCAAACCGCCCATGATGCCGCCCTTAAGGCGCGGATCATCATCGAGGTAGCCGACGACATTGAGTTCAGCGCTGTTCGTCAGAGCGCCGGCGAGTTGCCTCCCGGCATTTCCCGCCCCATAGATCAGCACCTTATCGAGCGTATTCTGGTGAAGAATACGCTGATAGGTATCCCCGAGCCAATAGCGGATGCCCAACCGTGACAGGCCGATCGCAATCAGCAGCAGGAAGGGCTGGAGAATGCCGACGGTTCTCGGAACGCCCGGGACGCTGAGCGCCGTAAATATCGTCATGAAGGCGACGCCGTAAATCGCAATTGCTTTTAGAACGGCAATGAAAGCGGCCATGTTGGCATAACGGAAGATCGCCCGATACATGCCCATGACGATGAAGATGGGAAGCGCCATGCACAAGGAAACGAAGACCGGTAACCACTGCACGCCAGTTAGCACCGTCCATTCGTTCAGACGAAAGCAATAGGCCAGCCAGATCGTCAGGACACAAAGACCGGAATCCACCAGCAAGGCGAGAGCGCGTTTGGCAGCACGCGGCATGGCCAGCAGAGGGGCGACGAGCGCCTGCATCGGCACCAAGAACCATCTCGAGCGTGGCGTCTCAGTGGGGGTATTTTCAGGCATTGCTTCCCAGCGTCTCGCGGATCAATCAGACAACCACCTTCTTGTCATTTTCTGCAACGAGCGCAACTGAAATAATCGGAAATCAAAGCCTTCCGCACCGCTTATCTATCAGAAGTAGGTAAGCTAGTGCTTTATTCCCTTCCGGCGAACGACCTTCTCGGCCGTCAGAAACAGGATGCGCATGTCGAAACCGACGGAGCGTCGCTCAAGATATTCGACATCGAATTTCACCTTCTCCGGAATCGGCAATTCGTCACGCCCGTTGATCTGAGCCCATCCGGTCAATCCCGGCAGGAGCTTGTCGACGCCGTGGGCCGTCCGCAATGCGATCAGATCATATTGATTGTAGAGCGCCGGGCGCGGCCCGACGAAACTCATCTTGCCCGCCAGAATGCACCAGAGCTGGGGCAGTTCGTCGAGACTGGATTTGCGCAGAAACGAGCCGATGGGCGTCAGAAACCGCTCGGGATTTTCGAGCAGATGTGTCGCGACTGTCGGCGTGTCGACGCGCATGCTGCGGAATTTCGGCATCAGGAAGATCTGATTGAAACGCCCGATACGTTTTGACCAGTAGAGGATCGGTCCTGGCGACGTTAGCCGGACACTGAGAGCGACGACAAGGATCGGAACGAGCAGGATGACCGAAGCCACCAAAGCCAGGAAAAAATCCACCCCGCGTTTCAAGCCCATTCCCCGTACTTCTTCCATTGCCTCTTCAGCGGATTTCCGCCCATACGCCACAGCGCCGTATCGTCAAAAACCCTTTCGCGTCAACTCCAACCGCAAGCTTTCTTCAGTGAACGCCGGCCGATCCTCGATCAGATCCTTTGCCTTGTAGACCTAGGCAAAGGGGCTCACTTCGAGCTTGGAACGCACGACGTAGCCGCTGCCATCAGATCGCGCCCAACCGCGCCCTATGGTCCACAGGCGCCAATCTCTGGCAGGCCCACAGAACCGGGCCTCCTGCAGGAAAGGATATTCGATCAGCGTATGGGCGAAATCGATCACCGTCTCCCGCTCGCCAGCTGCCCTTCGATCGCCTTTGTCGGCATAGGCTTTGGCACCCAAGGTAGCGATGCTGCGGGTGGCCGCACCAAGCGCCAATTCCATTATAGATGATATGCTGTTTCTGGTCGCTATGGGCTCGTTCTCATTGTTTACTGCAGTAAACTTCCTGCACGTTTCCGGCCTCACGATTTGTGAATGAGGGCGACGATTTCCGTATTAACCGCCTTCATCGCCTCCCTCGCGCCGTCATAGTCGCGCGGGTAAACTGCCTTCGCTCGGCCTCATAAAGTGCGTGGTTTGTCATCGCCGCATTGGAGATCTCGATGCTGCGCAGCATTGGATTGGTGTGTTGACGTCGCCCTCGACCTCCGCGTGAAAGCCGTGTGGGAGGGGACGCTGCGCATCGAGATTGACGGCAAGAAGCCGGTGACCGCCACGGCAACATGCTGGGCAAGACGCGCGGCACTCGTCGTCTTGCCGCTGCCGTCCCTGAAGACGTGGCGATGACGCATATAACGCGTTCCGGCGCGCGCATTATGCTCAAGGAAGCCACGCATCTCCCCTTTTGCTCCGCCGCATACGATCGGCGGCGCCCTATGCGACCAAGACCGACGGCATAGCAAAATTTGGCAGGGCCCAGCCCTCGTACCGCGGAGGCGCAACTCGCGGTCGGCGAGGATACGATATCCGGCCTCATCTGAACTTGATATCGCTCGCCTTCTGGGAAACGCGGACGTTCCAATCCCGTAGAGCATCGCACGCTTCGGCTCGCGTGGGTGCGCCGAGGCGGCCGCCGAACACTTGGCATTTCAGCGCCGCCGCCATGGACGACAATCGCATCGTCTCTCCGATCGGCATGCCTTCTGCGATCGCCAGCGCGAAAACGCCGTGGAAGATGTCGCCGGCCGCAAGCGTGTCGATGGCCCTCACTTTCGGCGCGGCGAGGTGACGGATGTCGCCGCTTGCATCGTCGAACCACAGGGAGCCGTTTTCCCCAGCCGTGACGCTGATGAAGGCATGTTCGAATTTCCGCTTCAGCAGGCCGACGCTTTCCACAAGATCCGTCGTCCCGGCAAGCCGCTCGGCAGCCGGCTGCGAGAAGACGATGTGGCTCGCCGCCGGCGCCAGCATCTCGATGACGCCCTCGCCCGCAACGTCACCGTCGAGAATGGCCGGCTTGGCCGCCCCCCTCGCCGCCAATAGCGTCGCCAGCGCAAGCTTCGGCCATCGCACGTCAACGAGCACCGCATCGAAGGTGGAGACATCCTGCTCGGTGACCGGTTTGACCGTATCGTGCAGCCGCGCATCGTAGAAGGGCACGATCAGGCGCTCACCCTCATCATCGATGAGGATGGTCGAGACGGCCGAGCGGGCGCCCCGCACAACCGTCATGCCGCTCGTGTCTATGCCGCTATCCGCGAGATCGGAAATAATGCGTTCGCCCGTGGCATCGTCGCCGACCGCGCCCCAGAGGCTGGCATTGCCGCCAAGCCGGGCGACGGCGAATGCCGCGCTCGACGCCATGCCTTCGGCGATCTGCAGCATTTCATAGGGCAGGATCTTGCCCTGGCCGGTGGGCAGCGAGCGCACGCGGAACAAGGTGTCGAGCACCGCCGCGCCGACGCAGAGCACGCGGCGCGCAGGACCGGGAGGCGGCTCGAAGGCGGAAGAAGCCGTCAAAATCTCTGTCTCACCTGCTCACTTGACGGCGCCCGCCGTCAGGCCCGCCACGATCTGCCGTTGCGCAAACACCGTCAAGATCAGGACCGGCAAGGTGACGATCAATGCGGCGGCCGCGAGCGGTCCCCAGCTGACCTGTTCGAAAGACAGCATGTTGTAGACGGCGACCGGCAGCGTGCGCGTCTCGCGACTGGCGAGCACGATGCCGAACACGAAATTGTTCCAGGAAAAGATCACCGACAGGATGAAGGCGACGACGATGCCGGGCCTTGCGATCGGCAGGGCGACCAGGCGGAAAACCTGCCAGGGTGTCGCGCCGTCGATGCTTGCAGCCTCCTCCAGCTCCATCGGCGTCGTCTCGAAATAGCCGATCATGATCCATACCACGATCGGCACGGTGACGACGAGATGGATGATGATCTGGGGCATCAGCGTGCCGAGCAGGTTCAGCCACTGGAACAAGAGGAAGAGCGGAATGAGGAAGGACAGGCCCGGCGTCATGCGCGCGATCATGATGACCATCGCCGATTTCTCAGCCTTCAGCCGCGCGATGCCATAGCCGGCCGGCACGCCGATCAAGAGCGCCAGCAGCGTGGCGCTGCCGGTCACCAGCAGCGAATTCCAGAGATAGAGGAAGAAATTATTCTCCTCGAAGACCTTCACATAGTTCGACCAGGCGAAACGCTCCGGGATGAAGATCGGCGGATAGGCGCCGTTGTCGATCTCATATTTCAGCGACAGCGAGATCATCCAGAGGAAAAACAGGACGACCGGCGAGATCATCACCAGCGCAACGAACAGCAGTCCGATGCGATCGAGCGTCTTGCGCTTCATCAGCGTGCCTCCCCGTCAGACCAGTTCACGCGCTGCCGGATCATCATGAGGACGAAGGAGAGCAGCACGATGAGGATGAAGAAGACGACCGCCATGGCCGAGCCGTAGCCGATGTCGTAATAGGCGAAGGCGGTGTTGTAGAGATAGATGTTGATCGTTTCCGAGGCGGTGCCGGGGCCGCCCTGGGTCATGGCATAGATGATGTCGAAGCTCTTCACGGCATCGATGCTGCGGATGATAACCGCAATCATCAGGAAGGGCGCGATCATCGGCAGAGTCAGATAGCGGAATTTTTGCCAGACATTGGCGCCGTCGATCTCGGCGCTCTCATAAGGTTCGCGCGGAACCGCCGCCAGGCCACCGAGCACGATCAGCATGACGAGCGGCGTCCACTGCCAGCTTTCGACAAGGACCAGCGAGGGAATGACGCTCGCCTGATTGTAGATCCACTCCTGCGGGCCGATGCCGATGAAGGAGAGGAGATAATTGAGCACGCCGAGCTGCGGGTGGAACATCATCGTCCAGACCAGCGCGATGGCGACGGGGGTCGCCATCATCGGCATCACGAATATGCCTCGAATGAGGCCGCGCAGCGGGAACCTGGCATCGAAGATCAGTGCGGCGAGCGTCCCCAGAAAAAGGGGAAGCAGCACGGAGAGCGCCGTATAGAGCACCGTATGCCACAGCGACTCCCAGAACCGCATGTCGGTGGCGAGTCTGATATAATTGTCCAGCCCCGCAAAGACCTGCGACTGGCCGAGCGTCCAGCTGTTGACGCTCATCCACACCGTGAACACCCATGGAAAGACGATGACGCCCGAGATGACGATGAGCGCCGGGATGACGAAGGGCCAGTAGTTGGGAGCAAACCGGTCCGGTTTGCTCCCTCCTTTCGACGCCTTGGCCATAGCGGCCGTTTCGATGCCTGCAGAGGCCATTATCCCTCGCTTTTCGCCAGGACCGGTTCGAACTGTGCCGTCGCCTTCTTCAGTTCGGTTTCCGGATCGGCGCCGCCGATCATGTTGGTGAGGCCGACGCCATAGATGTCACGGAACTCGGTGACCGGAATGATGACCGGCAGGGCGAGCTGGGAAATCTTGCCGGAGCCGGCAACGGCATCCAGCCATGAGCCGGGCATCTTGACGCCTTCGCGGACCTTCGCATCCGCAAGGACGGACTGGCGGAACGGAACGCCGGCGCCGGCCTGCAGCAGGCGTGCACCCATGTCGTGCGAAATCGCCCACTGGCAGAACAGATAGGCTGCTTCCTTCTTCTGGCTTGCCGCGACGACGCCGAGACCGTCGCCGAAGGTTCCGGCGGCTTGCGCCTTCGGTCCTTTCGGCATGATGCCGTAACCGACCTGGCCAACGACGCGCGACTTTTCCGGATTCTCGATCGGCGGAGCAAAACCGACGCCATCAAGCCACATGCCGATCTTTCCCTGAAGGAAGGCAGACTGGGCCTCTGCCCAGTTGAAGCCGGAGACGCCGGGAGGCGCGGTCTTGGTCATCAGTCTCTGGTAAAGCTTGGCCGCATCGATCGCTTCCTGCGATGTCGTGCGCAGCTTGCCGTCCGGGCCGAGCGGGCTCGAACCATAGCCGAGCAGCAGTGTCGTCCAGACCGGCGTATTGGCGTTCTTAAGGCCGCGGGCGACGAAGCCGTAGGTGTTGGCGGAGGCATCGGTGAGCGCCTCTGCGGCGCTTGCCAATTCCTCGAAGTTGGTGGGGTAGGCGAGCCCCTTCTTCTCAAACAGCGCCTTGTTCCAGTAGATGATCCAGTAATCGACCGAGAAAGGCAGCGACCGCAGAATGCCGTTGGCATCCTTGGCGAATGCAAGGCCAGCTTCGGCGAAATCGCTTTCCACCAAGGAGGGGTCGGTCAGCGAAGCGTCCTTGAGGAAGCCGCTGATATCGGCAAGCCAGCCGCCTTTCTCGAATTGCCGTTTCTGGACGTGGTAGCTCAGGTGCACAACGTCGAAGCTCGGTTTTCCGGAGCTCAGCTCGATGGTCGTCTTCTGGCGCTGCTGCTGTTCGGGCGTTGCTTCGGCATTGACCTTGATGCCGGTGAGCTCCTCGAATTCGGACAGGTACTTGGTCAGGATTTCGCTGCGCGGGCTCTTGACCAGGTTGACTTCGAGCGTTGTGCCGGCGAAGCGCTTCCAGTCGACCGCAGCGGCTGCCGGCCGCATGCCGAACATGCTGCTGGCGCCAAGAGCGGCGGTGCCCGCCAGAAATCCGCGCCGCGTCGGGTTGAAGAATGATGGCATGTCTATCCTCCTCTTTTGCCGGTGATCTCCTCACCCCCGGCGGTTTATTCTCGATTATATCCTGAGCGCACGATCCCTTGCATGATTGATGTGTGCGACAAGGCTGTTGACGGCGTCTTCGGCGGATCGTCGTTCGATCGCCTCGAGCACTTTCAGGTGCTCGCCCATGACGGGTCCGACATGGCCGTCGATGCGAAAGCGGTCCTGGCTGATCAGGCGCATCTTGATCGAGTTCACGCGATAGGCGTTCGAAATGATGGTGTTGCCAAGCGCGTCGATAAAGGCATCATGCATGCCCCAATCGACGGCCTGTGCGTGCAGTTCCAACTCATGCGACACGTTGCCGTTTCGGATGGCGTCGGCGATATCCCGATGCTGCTTCAACAGCCCGGCGATCGTTTCGTCCGACGCTGTCTGTGTGAAGAGCGCCACAGCTTCCTTCTCCAGGAATACACGCAGCTGGAACGCCTCGCGGATAAGGTTCAGATCAATGTGAGCGATCTGCAAACCCCGCTGCGGCACGGTCTTGATCAGCCCCTCCGCTTCAAGCCTCGGGATGAGCTCTCGGATGGCGCCAAGCGTCAGCCCGGTCAGCTCGACGAGACGGCGCTGCGACACGAATTGGCCGGGACGCACGTCACGGGCAAGCAGGTGGCGCGTGAAACTTGCATAGGCCTTTTCCCGTAGCGTCGGCTGCTCCTCCGTTTCGTCCATCGCCTCCCCCGCAAACATGGCTAACTATGCCGCCTTCGATTGGAAAAGACGGTCAAAAGCAATCGCAAGCTGTTCCTGCGCTTCGGCGGATAATGGGAGGAGCGGCGGACGAACCGCAACCCAGATGTCCTCCAACGTCGTGCACGCCACCATCGTCTTCACGGCCGGAATGACCGGATGTTTCAGCAATTCGACGACGAAATCGGCGACGCGGTTATCGTCCCTGCCCTCTTCGGCCATCGGCTTGAGTTCGCGAGGCACAAAATTCGCCATGCCCGATATGGCACCCTGGCCGCCGAGCCGCACGGCCCTTGCGAGGTGCCGCTCGTCGCCGACCAGGATGATGAGATCACGATGCGCTTTGAGAAGCGCTTCGGTGTAGGGCCAGTCGCCGGAGGAATCCTTGACGCCTGTGACGATATGGGGAAAGGCGGTCCGCAGCCGGCCGATCAGCGACACGCTCAGCGGCACCATGGTGACCGAAGGAAGATTATAGACGATGATATCCCGCGCCGTGTCCCCCAGCAGGGAGAATACGGCGGAAAACCACTGGAAGACGCCGTCGTCACTAACGTTCTTGAAATAGGACGGCGGGGCAAGAAGGATGTTGCGGGCGCCATTGGACAGGGCCTGACCGGCCTGCATCGCCGCATCCTCTGCGGCATCGACGAGCACGCCGACGATGATGTTGCCCGGCGCAATGCCAGCATCGAGAAAGGCGGCCACTATGCGTTCCCGTTCGCCATTCCCGATGGAAGATCCCTCACCTGTCGTCCCGAACAGCGTCACGCTGGAGCACCCGGCGGCAAGGCACCGCCGTGCTTGCGCGATCATCGCCTCGATCGCAATATTGCCATCACTGTCGAACGGCGTGGCGAGAGCGACGGAGAGCCCGAATCTTGATGTCAACCTTGTTCCTCCCAACTAATGAGTCAGGTGTAGCAGACTGACATGTTAGTTGTAAAGAGCTGATCGTATCGGTCGGTGCGGAGCCCTCTTCTTGGCCACAATGGCCATTTGCCAGTGGCCGTAAAGAAGATGAACTCGTTTCTCTGGAAAAGTGCGGCGGTGGTAGCAAACACTACCAATAGCGGGCCTGCCATGACGATAGATGAAGGCTTTCGGTAGATCAACAAATGTGCAACTGAGTAGCAAACTCGGCTCGATGGAGATAAACCGATGAGTGTCAAATCGTCGATCTCGCTAACCGACCAGCAGGACGCGTTTGCCCGGTCGCTGGTGGAGAGCGGCCGGTATTCCAGCATGAGTTCCGTTCTTCAGCAGGCCCTGGAGCTTCTCCGCCAAAGGACGGAAAGCGAGACTGCCGAAACGGCAGCCCTTCGCGAGTTGGTCCAGCGGCGTTTGAACGGCCCGATGACTTCCACGACGGAAATGGAAAGCCGCGTCGAGACAATGATCGACCGGAAGCGGCGGGCTGTTCGTGTGGACCGTTGAATATCCCGAGGATGTCGAACGCGATTTTGAGCTGATTTTCGATCATCTCTTCGACTCCTATGTCGAACTCGGAGACTCGCCTGACCAGGCTTTGGAGCGTACCGCTGAACGAATTCGTAAATTGCTTGTCGAAATCGACCGTCTCGTCGATACGACTTATATCGGGACATTGCGCCCCGACATTTGGCCTGGAATCCGGTTTCTTCGGGGGGACAAGGCGGCGGCCTGGTTCTTACCCGTAGAGAATAGTCGCAGGATCATTATTGCCGCAGTTTTCCACGGGGCGCAGGACCATATTAAACATATGCTTGCACGTATGCTGGCGTGACAAGGCCTATATGCACCTAGGCAACTCTCAGTCTGGTGGCGGTGCTATCCAATTTACGCAATACCCGAGCATCGGGGACATTGTCAGCGTATCCTGCCTCGCTCGTGATGTCGGCTTTCTGCGTCTTCTGATGTTAAGCGGGCGCGGATGGTCCGAAGAGAGCCTTCGCCGGCCAGATGCGTTCCGCTCGAGCGTACTCGCGCGATCGCCCATTCGATCACTCGCTTTGTAAGGTCATCTTCGCTACTCTGGAGAATGCGACCGCCTGACCGGCCCTTGACGACACGAATGCTAACGTGAATTTTTTGCCCGAAGCTTGGCAGACCACTCTTCGTGCTGAAGATGGGCTTGCATGGCGCATTCGTCGCGTCCGCGAGCGAACGCATCCGCATTCCAGGCGAAGGTGCAGACGTCGATACCACAGGTCACAGCGACAGGGTCGATGGTGCGCTTCGTTCGAGGCCGCAGCGCCTATAACCGTGAGAGGCGACGTTCTGGCATTCCTGAGCAAAGAGGTCGGCGTATGAAACATGCACTGGTGACAGGTGGTGGCCGCGGTATCGGGCTTTCCGCCGCCCTGGCGCTTCGTGACGCAGGTTATCGTGTGACGGCGACGGGGATCGATGCCGCCGAAATCGCCGCCATGCCGAAGAGAGAGTGTCTTGCCGGCGTCGTGCTCGACGTGCGCGACCAGGCCTCCGTGGAGAGGCTGGTCGGTTCATTCGACAGGCTCGATGCAGTCGTCAATTGCGCCGGGCTCATTCGGCGCGGCGGCGCGGAGTTCGATCCCGCCACCTTCTCGGAGGTCATCGACGTCAATCTCTCGGGCACGATGCGGGTTTGTGTCGCAGCAAGGCCGCTGCTGGCTCGAAAGGGCGGCGCTATCGTCAATACCGCTTCCATGCTGTCATTCTTCGGCGGACCGGCCGTGCCGGCCTACACCGCCAGCAAGGGCGGCGTGGCGCAGCTCACCAAATCTCTGGCCGTTGCCTGGGCGGCTGACAGTATCAGGGTCAACGCGGTGGCCCCCGGCTGGATCGCCACCGAGCTGACCCGTCCCCTCTACGAAGACCCGAGCCGAGCAGAGCCTATCCTGCAGCGCACGCCGATGCGCCGCTGGGGCAAGCCGGAAGACGTCGCCGGCCCGATCGTCTTCCTGTGCTCGGAAGCGGCCGGCTTCATGACCGGCGTTATCCTGCCGGTCGACGGCGGTTATGCCGCAGCTTGAAAGGAGAGAGGTTCCGTGGCCTACCAATCTGTCCACCCTATGTCGCCGCCCGAGATCGTCGTCGCGGCGGTTCCCGAAGATGAACGGCTCTGGGTTCCCCAGGCCCCCGATGTCTGGTTCCGCCCGCTGATGCTGAACACGCTGCAGGGCGCATGGTGCAATCTCCTGCGGGTGCGCCGCGCCGGTATCCTCAGCCGCCATCGCCATCCGGCACCCGTTCACGGCTATGTCATCAAGGGCCGCTGGCGCTACCTCGAACACGATTGGATGGCCACCGAAGGAGCCTATGTCTTCGAGCCGCCCGGCGAAACCCATACCCTGACCGTGCCCGACGACGTCGAGGAGATGATCACCTTCTTCAACATTTCCGGCTGCATGTATTATGTCGATGAAAACGGCGATCACACCGGCTTCGAGGATGTCTTCACCAAGATCGACATGTGCGCCGCCCATTATCAGAAGGTCGGCCTCGGCGCCGATTTCGTGAGGCAGTTCGTCCGGTAGCGGTTGACGAGCCGATCGGCATCTTTTCGGCCGGCGGGGATGAAATCCTCACCACCCGCCGCCGAAACGATCGTTGCTACTCCTTCACCGCACCCGTCATCGAGGACACGTAGTAGTCGACGAAGAACGAATAGAGGATGACGACTGGCAGTGAGCCGAACAGGGCGCCTGCCATCAGCGATCCCCATTCGAAGACGTCGCCGCGCACCAGCTCGGTCAGGACGCCCACCGGAATGGTCTTGTTCTCCGAGGACTGGATGAATGTCAGCGCGTAGATGAATTCGTTCCAGGACAGCGTGAAGGCGAAGATGCCGGCCGAGATCAGGCCCGGCACCGCAAGCGGCAGGATGATCTTGACGAGGATCTGCCAGCGGTTGGCGCCGTCCACCAGCGCGCTCTCCTCCAGTTCGAAGGGGATCGAACGGAAATAACCCATCAGCAACCAGGTGCAGAAGGGGATGAGGAAGGTCGGATAGGTGAAGATCAGCGCCAGGCGCGAATCATAGATCCCGAGCTTGAAGACGATGAATGCGAGCGGGATGAAAAGGATCGACGGCGGAATGAGATAGGCGAGAAAGATCACGAGGCCGATCTGCCTGGAGCCGGTGAAGCGCACGCGCTCGATCGCGTAGGCGCCGAACACCGAGGCCACCAGCGACAGCGCCGTCGACCCCACAGCCACCAGCATCGTATTCCACAGCCAGCCGGGATAAGATGTCTCGAGAAATAGGTATTTGATGTGGTCAAGCGTCGGGCCGACCACCCAGAAGGGGCTGTAGTTGTTGTAATCCGTCAGCTGCTCGTTCGGCTTCACCGCGGTGATCGCCATCCAGTAGAAGGGAAAGAGCAGCACGAAGACGAAGACGGCCATCGGCAGGTAGAGCATCACCACTCGCCGCGGCAGGCGGTTCAGGTAGCTCATGCCCTCGGCATTGTCGGTCAGGACCTCATCGGCCGTTTTGAAATTGGTCGACATGGTTCGCTCCTTAATCTTGTCCGCCCTGCTGCCATTTGCGGCGTTGCAGACCGAAGAAACTGAACATGATGGCGCCGAGCAGGAAGGGTATCATGGCGACGGCGATGGCAGCACCCTCGCCGAGCTGCCCGCCCGGAATGCCGCGCTGGAAGGAGAGTGTGGCCATCAGATGCGTGGCGTTGACAGGCCCGCCCTTGGTTAGCACGTAGATTAGCTGGAAATCCGTGAAGGTGAAGAGCACCGAAAAGGTCATGACGACGGCGATGATCGGCGTCAGCATCGGCAGCGTCACATAGCGGAAGCGCTGCCAGCTCGTCGCGCCGTCTAGCGAGGCGGCCTCCTGCAGCGAGGCCGGAATGGTCTGCAGGCCGGCGAGCAGCGAAATAGCTACGAAGGGAATGCCGCGCCAGACATTGGCGACGATGACTGAGATGCGGGCATTCGTGGGATCGCCGAGGAAATTGATCGGCGCGCTGATCAGCCCGAGCTTCATCAGCGACCACGAGATGATCGAGAACTGGGAATCGTAGATCCACCAGAAGGCCAGCGCCGAAAGCACCGTCGGCACCACCCAGGGCAGGAGCACGATCGCCCGGAAGAAGGATTTGAACGGAAGGTGCTGGTTCAGGAGCAGCGCCAGCCAGAGGCCGAGAGCGAATTTCAGAGCCGAGGCGATGACCGTGTAAAGGATGGTGTTGAAGACTGACAGCCAGAAAACCGCGTCATCGACCAGGAATTCATAGTTCTCCAGGCCGATGAAAATGCCGTCCCGGCCGATCCGCGTGTCGGTAAAACCAAGCCAGACGCCGAGCCCCAAGGGATAAGTGAGAAAGCAGACGAGGAACACGGCGGCCGGCAGCATGAAGAGGAAGCCGAGCACGTTGTTGTTCTGCATTAGCGAGGGGCCGCGCTTATCCCCTGAGTCCAAGGTCGACATTGCTTGTCTCCAGATTGCATTCAGTCCTGATGCATCTCGCCCGGAAGTGTGCAGCGGTTCCGGGACAACGACATGCATAAAAACAAGGAACTAAAGCGCGGCGCATGGATCAAATCTGATGTGACGCGCTTCAGAGGCTCGCGGCATGCCGGACATCAGGCATGCCGCAGGTCCCGGCTCCGGTTCAGACGCGGTAGTAGCGGTTTGCCCGGCGTTCGGCTTCCTTCATCGCGTCCTCGGGCGACTTCTGGCCGGTGACGGCGGCGGCATACATGTCGACCAGCACGTAGTCGGCCATGGTCGCCGCCGAGGCGTAGCCGAGCGGCCCGGCATAACCGTTCGGGCGCAGCTTTTCCGAGGCGCGCGCATAGGGCGCGTGAACCGGATCGGCAGTCCAGACCGGATTATTGGCGAAGGCCTTGAGGGGCTGGCAGCAATAGGCGCTGGAGCCCTGGATCCAGGCATTCATCTGATCGGCTTCCATCATGAACTTGATGTAGGCCTTGGCCGCTTCCGGATATTTGCTGTGCTTGAAGAGCAGCAGCGAGCTCGTCTGGAAAAGCTCGACGCTCTTGCCAACCGGCCCGATCGGGAAGTTCGTCGTGCGGATGTCCTTGGCGATCTCGGCGAGTTTCGGGTCGTTCTTGGCCGTGTAATAGACCGAGACGCCGTTGGCGATCAGCGATACCTGGCCGGCGAGGAAGGCACGGTTGTTGTTGACATCCAGCCAGCTTTCCGTGCCCGGAATGAAGGTCGCGTAGAGCTCCTTGGCGTAGTTGATCGAGGCGAGCGTTTCCGGGCTGTTGATCGTCACCGTGCCGCTTTCATCGACCATTTTGCCGCCATGGCTCCAGAGCAGCCAATGGGCGTAGTTGTTGCCGTCGCCGACCGCCTTACCATGCGGGAAGCCGGCGGGCGTGCCCTTTGACTTCATCGCCTTGCAAAGCTCGAGGAAGCCTGCGGTATCGTTCGGGAATTCGTTGAAGCCGGCCGCCTTCACATGGCTGTCGCGATAGACGACGGCATTGCCGATTGTTGTCAGCGGCATGGCGATGAACTTGTCGTCGCGGGTGGCGTAACCCTTCAGGCCGTCATACCAGCCCTCGTATTTGTTGCCGAGATAGTTGCCGAGTTCGGTGAGATCGACCAGCTTGTCGGGATATTGGTGCGCGTCGTCGAACCAGCACATGATGAGATCCGGACCGGAGCCGACATTGGCCGCGACCGCTGCCTTCGGACGGATGTCCTCCCAGCTCTCCTTGTCGATGCGCACTTCCACGCCTGTCGCCTCGGTGAACTTCTTGGTATTGGCGAGCCAGGCATCCTCATCGCCCTTCACGAAAGGCGTCCAGCGCAGCAGCCGCAGGCTGGCGCCGCTTTCCGGCGTGTAGGTCGGTTCGGCCTGCGCAAAGGACGGCTTGATGCCAAGGCCGGCGACACCGGCAACGGCTGCCGATGCAGCAAGAAATTCACGTCTCTTGATCGTCATGAGATTCCTCCTCAATGAAACAGCGGGAGCAATTCTCCGGCATTCACCTCCCGCTTGGTGAACGGCGGCCTGGCATCCCGGGGGCGCAAGCTCCCCTGGGAGGTTTGCGCTCCCGTGGGGCTCACCCCTCGAATGCTTGCGCTCCGGCGGAACGGAAGACTCCTCCTCTCCCCTTATCCCGCCGGATGGCGTCAGTCGGTCAATCTCATGCCGCCTTCGGCGTCGAAGAGATGCACATGCTTGGCGTCGATCGCCACGCGGATGGCTTCACCCGGACGGGCATCGACACGCTCGCGGAAGACGCAGCTGACATCGCTGCCGCCGAGGCGGACGGTCAGATGCGTCTCGTAGCCGGTCGGCTCGATTACCACGATCTCGGCCGGCAGGCCGTTGGCATCGAGCGAGATATATTCTGGGCGCAGCCCGTAGACGAGGTCACGGCCGATAGCGCTTGCCGGCGGATTGGAGACCGGCAGCCGCGTGCCGTTGGCAGCGACGAACTGGCTGGGGTTCTCCGGATCGAGCCTGCCGTGGATCATGTTCATTGCTGGCGAGCCGATGAAGCCGCCGACGAAGAGATTGGCGGGGCGGTCGTAAAGCTCGAGTGGGCTGCCGATCTGCTCGACGATGCCGTCATGCATGACGACGATCTTGTCGGCCATCGTCATCGCCTCGATCTGATCATGCGTGACGTAGACGGTCGTCGTTTTCAGGCGCTGGTGCAGTTCCTTGATCTCGGCGCGCATGGCGACGCGCAGTTTCGCATCGAGGTTGGACAGCGGCTCGTCGAACAGGAAGACTTCCGGATTGCGCACGATCGCCCGGCCCATGGCGACGCGCTGGCGCTGGCCGCCGGAAAGCTGGCGCGGATAACGGTCGAGCAGCTTGTCGAGACCGAGGATCCCGGCGGCATATTTCACCCGCTTTTCCGCTTCTGCCTTCGGCGATTTGTTGAGCATGAGCGAGAAGCCCATGTTCTGCTCCACCGTCATATGCGGGTAGAGCGCATAATTCTGGAACACCATGGCAATGTCGCGGTCCTTCGGCGGCAGCGTGTTGACGACGCGCCCGCCAATCCTAATCTCGCCGCCGGAAATATTCTCGAGCCCTGCCAGCATCCGCAGAAGCGTGGACTTGCCGCAGCCGGAGGGGCCGACGAGGATGACGAATTCGCCGTCGGCGATATCGATGTCCACCCCCTTGATGACGGGATGCGCGCCGAATGATTTCCGGACATCCGCGAATTGAACGTTTGCCATACTCCCTCCTCCCAGATCATGAGCACTGCATAACTGCATATAGGTCGCTTCGGCCGCAGCTGCAGGCCTTCTCACCCTCGCCCGACAAAGGGCATTTTTGTCGCCATGACAGTCATGGTCAGCACGTTGGCGCTGAGCGGCAGGCCGGCCATGTAGACGACCGCGTCGGCAATATGGGCCGGGTCGATCGTCGCCTCCGCGGCAATGCTGCCGTTGGCCTGCAGTACGCCGGCCGCAATTCTCGTCGTCATGTCGCTGGCGGCATTGCCGATATCGATCTGGCCGCAGGCGATGTCGAATTCGCGCCCGTCAAGCGCGGTGGATTTGGTCAGGCCCGTAATGGCGTGCTTCGTCGCGGTGTAAGGCGCGGAATTTGGGCGGGGCGTTGTGGCCGAGACCGAGCCGTTGTTGATGATGCGGCCGCCGCGCGGGGTCTGGCTCTTCATCAGTCGGAAGGCCTGCTGGGTGCAGAGGAAGGCACCGGTGAGATTGGCGGCGACGATGGCGCTCCACTGCTCGAAGGAAACCTCCTCGAGCGGCACTCCCGGCACAGTGACCCCGGCATTGTTGACCAGGAGGTCGAGCCGTCCGTATCTCTCCGAGATCGCGTCGAACAGAGCCCGCACCGAAGCGGGATCGCCGACATCGGCAGGAACTGCGAAAAACTCGGCCCCCGTTTCGCTGCCAAGATCGCTCGCCGCCTTCTCAAGCACATCGGCCCGTCGCCCTGAAATCACGACCCTGTAGCGGGCAGCGCCGAGTCCCCTTGATATGGCACGCCCGACACCGGTGCCGCCGCCGGTGACAAGCGCGATCCTTGCTTCTCCTCCCGCCGATATGCTCACGCAATCCTCCCGCCGAGTTCATCCTCGATATGCACCTGCAGAATTTCGTCGAAGCTCGTTTCCGCCGTAAAGCCGAGCGAAGAGGCTCTGGTCGCATCGAACTGAGTCGGCCAACCGGCGACGATGCGTTCAATCACGGGATCGGGCACGCGCTTGATGAGGGCGACCGCCTTGTCGCCGGCCACCCGGCGCAGAGCGTCGATCTCTTCGGAGACCAGCGCGGAAAGGCCCGGCATGGTGAGGTTGCGCCGCGCGCCGATCTTTTCGGTATCGATCGTCGCGGCATGGACGAAAAAGCCGACGGCCGCGCGCGGACTGGCAAACCAGTGCCGCACGCCGTCGCTGACCGGCAATATGGCTTCCTTGCCGACCAGCGGCTCGCGCAGGATGTTGGAGAAGAAACCGGAGGCAGCCTTGTTCGGCGCACCCGGGCGCACGCAGATGGTCGGCAGCCGTATGCCGATGCCGTCGAAGATGCCGCGGCGGGAATAATCGGCAAGCAGCAGTTCGGCGATCGCCTTCTGGGTGCCGTAGCTCGTCAGCGGCGTTGTGAAGAATTCGTCCGGAATGACCTCCGGGAACGGTGTGCCGAAGACGGCGATCGAGGAGGCAAAGACGACGCGCGGTACATAATCACTCTTGAAGCCGAGCTGACGGATCGCATCGAAGAGAGCGCGGGTACCATCGAGGTTGACGGCGTAACCCTTGTCGAAATCAGCCTCCGCCTCACCCGATACGATGGCGGCCAGGTGAAAAATCAGATCCGGCCGGCTTTGAATCAGCCTGTCAGCTGCGCCGGCGGCGGCAAGGTCGATCGTCTGCGTCGTCGAGACCGCCTGGAGCGTCTCCGGCACCGGCGGCTGAAAGGCATCCACCAGTGTCAGACGGGTGACGGGCCGACCGAAAGCGAGCGGCTCGCGCCCGATCTTCTCGACCAGCTTGCGGCCGACCATGCCGGCTGCGCCCAGGATCATCACATGCATATCGGCTCTTCCTCCCGTCGGCCGGTCTCTTCGGTCAAGATCAGGCTACTCTTCGTATTGTCTTGTGGTCACTCCCCGGCCGGCTCGCAACGCGATCTGGAACCGGCCCGATCGGCATATGCCTGATCGAATTCAGATAGGTTTGCAACCTGCGGGTCAAGTCACCTTTCCTGATCCGCAGATGATCGGTACGAACGTTAATCAGATGCCGGACCCTCCGAAGTGTTGCCTTTCCGCCCATCGACTCCCATTCGACGACCATGGCCTTCCTTGTCCCCCGCACGGCTTCTCTCCCGTTTCCGATGGCTGGTATCGATACCGGTATCGGTAACAACGCCCATTTTTACCGTGCATGTCAAGTAGCGAGTGTTTTCCTTTTTTGGAAAAGAGCCTATGAGTCTGACGTTGCCCGATGGCGAGGCAGTTCGACGATGGGGTCGGTGCGATGCGTAAATCCACACTGGAAGAGGTTGCCGCTGCGGCAGGCGTCAGCAAGATGACGGCATCGCGCGCTCTTCGTGGCGCCGCCGATGTCTCCAAGGAGACCCGCGAAAAGGTGCTTCAGCAGGCCGAGCGGCTAAATTACGTCGGCAACCGGCTGGCGCTCTCACTGTCGTCGCAGCGCACCAACCTCGTTGCCGTCGTCGTTCCCAGCATGTCCAACATCGTCTTTCCCGAAATGCTGGCGGGCATTTCCGCTGGGCTGCGGGGATCCGGCATGCAGGCGGTGTTCGGCATCTCGGACTATGACATGGCGAAGGAACGGGAGATCATCCGCGACATGCTCTCCTGGCGGCCCGCCGCCATCATCGTGACGGGCCTCGATCAGCCGGCGGAAACGGTCAAAATGCTGCAGAATGCAGCCATTCCCGTCATCCAGCTGATGGACCTCGACGGCACACCGATCGATTTCAACGTTGGCCTCTCGCACGGCAAGGCTGGGGAAGAGATGGCAAAAGCGCTTTTGGCGGCCGGCCGCCGGCGGTTCGGTTATATCGGCAGCGCGATCGACAGAGATCTGCGCGCAGGCAAGCGGAAGGCCGGCTTCGAGAAAGTGCTGCGCGAGAGCGGCCTTTCCTTCGTAGATGAGCGGTTCAACGCCGCCTATTCCTCAGTGGCGCACGGCAAGCGGCTGTCGATGTCCATGCTTGCCGCGACCCGGGATCTCGATTGCATCTATTATTCCAACGATGACATGGCAACGGGCGGCGTCTTCGCATGCCTGGAACTCGGCATTTCCAGCCCTGCCGAAATCCTGATCGCCGGCTTCAACGGATTGGATGTTGCCAGTGCCCTCCCCGTCAGGATTGCGACCTCGATCTCGCCGCGGCGCCAGATGGGCGAAGCCGCCGCCGCGCTTCTGCTAGCCGCGAACAGCGGTGACGAAAACCGGATATGCGAAAAAGTAATTGCTTTCACTCCGGAGATCACCGGAGTCGATCGAGGTTAAAGGCCTCGCGTGCTTCAGAGGATTGAGCGCGTTCACTGGTCTCGACCGAGCTGTTTTACGAGATCGGCAAGCATTGCGGCCTGGCCCTTGAGAATCTTGATCTCAGCCTCTGCGATCGCAAACCACCCAGCGCGGTCGACCTCGGGAAAACTTTGGATCCGACCCGATCGCGGCGGCCATTCGATCTGAAACTCCGAACTCCGTACCTTCTCGACATCAAGCGTGACGTCCGCCTCCACCGACCAGACGACCACCACCTTTCCGCCAGGCTGGCGATATTCTCCGAGCGGGACGAAGCTTCCCTTGATTTCGATGCCGAGCTCCTCCTGCGCCTCCCGGATTGCTGCCGACAGTTCGTCTTCGCCGGCCTCGATCAATCCTTTCGGGATCGACCAGGCGCCCTCGTCCTTCTTTGCCCAGAAGGGACCGCCGGGATGGACGAGCAGGACCTCCGGCCTCCTCTCGCAAAGGCGGTAGATGAGAAGCCCGGCGCTACGGACCGGCATCGGCAACTCCCTCAATGATCATGGTCTTTCCTCGAGGACAACTTTCCGCGCGGTGGCGCGTTAGAGCTGACAGCCACACAGACGCGCGGAGAATATCATGCCCAAAGGATTTCGTTTCGACCTGCTTGCCAAGAGCGGCTATGTGGCGCGCGGTATCGTGTTCCTCCTCGTGGCGGGCCTCGCTCTCTTCTCCGGCGTTGCCGGGGGGAAGCCGGAAACGAAATCGGCACTTTCGACGCTTCTCGAACAGCCCTTCGGCCGCGTCTGGGTCGGGCTCATCGGCGTCGGACTTCTGGGTTTCGTCGCTTGGCGACTGGCGCAGTCGCTCGCCGACAGCGACGGCCATGGCCGCGACACCAAGGCCATCGCCATCCGCGCGGTTTTCTTCGGCAGCGCCGTCGTCTATCTCGGGCTTGCCGGATACGCGCTGGGGCACGCACTCTTCAGCGGCGGCGGAAGCGAAGGCTCGGGTGAGAAGGGATTGGCCCAGTGGATCATGTCGCAGCCGTTCGGCGCCTATCTTGCCATGGCCGTCGGTCTCGGCTTCATCATCGGCGGGGTCGTGACGGCGGCTAAGGGCATCACCAGGAAATTCGAGCGCTATCTCAGGCTCGCCGACGCCAGCGGCGTGGTGACCTCGGTCTGCGTCTACGGCCTCGTCGCCCGCGGCATCGTCTTTGTGATCACCGGAATCTTCTTCGCCTATGCAGGTTTTCGTGTTGATCCTGAGCAAGCAGGCAGCATGGCGGACGCGCTCGAATGGGTGAGACGGCTTCCTTTCGGCGCCATCCTCTATATCGCCGTGGCGATCGGACTGGCGGCCTTCGGGATCTATAACCTCGTCGAAGCGCGCTATCGCATCGTGCACAGCCCGTCCCTTGAGGACGTGAAACATTCGATCCCCACACCTGGCCATTAGCAAAAACGGCGGCTTCCCAAGCAGGCGGGCTGCGCCATCTCTGTCAGATGATCTATTTTACCGGCGATACCCATTTTGCAGATCCCCGCGTCCTTCGCATCGACCGACGCCCCTTTCCCGACATGACGTCCCACGACGTGACCCTGATCCAGAACTGGAACGAAATCATTGGCCCGCAGGACGATATCTGGCATCTCGGCGACTTCATGTCGTTCCGCGGTGGGGACTGCGACCAGCTCCTTTCGATGCTGAACGGGCGGAAGCACCTCATCATCGGGAATAATGATCCCCCGGCGACGACAGAGGCGACGGGATGGGCAAGCGTTCAGCACTACAGTGAGATGACTCTGGACGATCATCTGCTGATCCTGTGCCATTACCCCTTCCGCACCTGGAAGAAGATGGGCAAGAAGTCGATCAATCTGCATGGACATTCCCACGGCCGCCTCAAGCCCCTGCCCCGCCAGTACGATGTCGGCGTCGATGCGCAGGGCCTCAGGCCGGTGTCGCTGCAAGCCCTGTTGTCAACGAAGCCGGGGTCATGATGCCGCTGAAAAGCGCTAAGCGACAGAACGAAATGACGGCCTGGTTCTCTTCGCTGGCGCCGGTCCAGCCGACCGAGATGCTCGGCCTGTGGCGAGGTGCGGGCATACCATCGGATCACCCGCTCGACGGCGTTCTCGAGAACCTCGGCTGGTTCGGCAAGCGGTTCCACGCCGACATGCGCGCGGACGCCCTCCTCTTTCAGTGGCGGTCGGATCGGCTGGTGGCGATCGAACCCGGAATTATCCCAATCAGCCTGGCGATCAAGGCGGCGCCGTTCGGCCGCACTCGGATCGCCCGGAACTGGTTCTCCTATCTGCAGAAGGCACTCCGGGCGCGGGGCACGACCGCCTCGTTGAAGCTTCGGACGTTCGACAACGTCAGCACTGCTGCGATGGTCTACGACAGGCAGCCTATCGCCGACTATTTCCGCAGGATGGGAGATCACGAAGTGGCCGGTATGATGTGCGTCGATAATGATCCCCGTCGCTATTTCTTCAATCTCCGCAAGATCGAAGTCGTATCTCAGCGAGCCTTCCCAGATTGAATAAGGAGGCGACTGCCCGATGCCGCCACGATGGCGCGAGCGCCTCGGCGCCGGGAACAATCTGCCGCGTTCGCCAGTTGTAAGGGCACGCTAGCGTGGGGGATATCATGCGTGCCGTCCTGATCGCGACTTTGCTCTCGCTCTCCTGCTTGCCGTCGAACGTAAAGGCGTCCGAGGCAGGGTTTTTGCAATCCTTGGCAGGTGACTGGAGCGGGGGTGGAATGGTGCTCACCAAGATAGGCGGCACCAATTTCAATGTCTCGTGTACCCTCAGATCAGATGCCAGCGCATCCGCCGTCTCGATGAACGGAAAATGCCGCGGCTTGGCGGTTTTCACCCGAAGTTTCTCGGCGAGTGTGAAGGCAGCCGGGCAGCGTTACACCGGGAATTACATCGGTCCATCGGGGCAGCCGTCCAAGCTTGCCGGCAGCAGGAACGGTGAAGCACTGAACCTGCGTGTGACCTGGGCGCGGATCGTCAATGGCGATCGAGACGCCACGCTGATGATTGAGAAACTCGGGCAAGACAGGTTGCGACTGCAAACGGTTGACCGAGATCCGGCCTCGGGCCAGTCGGTCGTGACGAGCCGCATCGATCTACAGCGTCCCTCGCCAGCGAAGAAATGAGGCCTCCTCCTGACGTCAAGAGGTTTTCCCGCCGCAGCGCCTTCAGTGCTTTTTGGCGCGATGGTCGCCTCGGTCGCCTTCCCCGGGCTTGGTGTCATTCTTTGCCCGCCGCCGCTTGTCTGCCGACAGCGAGCGGCTGACGTCGTCGGATTCCTTGAAGCGACCGCGATTGTCGCGGCGGACGTAGCGCTTGTCGGTGCCCGTATCTACCAGTTCACGTTTCGACATGATCGTCTCCTTTGCTGTTGGATTAGGGAAACGCACAAGATTCCAAAAGGATGCATGGCTCAGCTTCCAAAGACGCCTAGGCGACGGTTTTGAAGACCATGCTTTAGGCGGCCATCCTGACGAGCGCATCGGTGAGCTTGCGGGTGTCGTAAGGCTTGGAGAAGAAGAGGCCGCGCTCAGGCAGGTCATTCGCGTCCGGCTGCTTCATGCCGGAGACGATGATGATTTCCACCGGCGGCCAGCGGTCGCGGACAGCCTTTGCCAGCATCAAGCCATCCATGCTGCCCGGCATGTCGATATCCGTAAACAGGATCCGGATGCCGGGCACTCTTTCGAAAAGCATCAGCGCCTCGTCGGCATTGCGTGCCTCGAGCGCCTCAAAGCCTGCCTCCTCGACGATGGCGACCGCCATCATCAGCAGCAGAGCTTCGTCCTCGACCACGACTACCTTGGTTTTCATGTCTGGCTCGTATGCTTTTCGTCCCGGCTTGGAGGGTCAACTTCGCCTTTGGCAACCGGTTCCCCAATCGAAAATATTACTTCGAAGATGAGGCCTTCGGTCCGGTAGTCCACCCGGGATCGCGCCTGCGCCTTCGAAGGGAAGGCACGTTCTATGAGCACCGAGCCGAAGCCCTTTTTCGTCGGCGTCGAGACAGGCGGGCCGCCGGCTTCCGTCCACAGAAGCTGGACGCGTCCATCCTCATGTTTCCATTCGATGGTGACTGTTCCATTTTCGCTGCCGAGGCTTCCATACTTGGTTGCATTGGTCGCCAGCTCATGAATCACGAGCGAGAGCGGCAGGGCGGTGTCTGCGGGAAGAACGACGTCCGGTCCTTCGAGGTGAATGCGCTCGGCTTGCGAGGCGACATGCGCCCTCAGGGCGGCGGAGAGGATATCCCGAATAGGCGAAGCCGACCCCTCCCGCGACAGGATGAGGTCATAGGTGCCGGCGAGGGCTGCGAGCCGCTCGGCGAAGGAATTGTATCTCTCCGGATCGGACCGCGAGAAGGTTTGTCTGGCAATCGCCTGCACGAGCGTGAAGCCATTCTTGACGCGATGCGCCAGCTCGCGGACGAGCAGGCTTCGTTCCTCCTCCGCCTGCTGATTTTGGCGCCTGCGCTCTTCGAGTTCGTCGAGCAGCCGATCGAAGGTTGCGCCGACCTGCCCCAGCTCGCCCGGTCCCTTCATGCCGGTCCGCGCCGTCGTCTGACCGCTGCGCCAACTTTCCATCACATCCGCGATCCTGGAGATCGGTATCAGGATGAAGCGGTTGCCGATAAAAATCGCGGCGAGGAAGGCGAAAAGCGCACCGCCGATGATGGCGAGCGTATTCATCAGCGTCGCCCGGTCGATCGGCGCGAAGGCTTCCGCTTTCGAGAAGCCGGCGCTGACATAGAGTGGGTTGGAAGGCAAGGCTATCGGGCGATAGCCGAGGATATGCGCTGTTCCGTCCTGGCCGGTCATCTCGATGACATCAGGCTGTTCGGCGTGGATCAGCCGCTGGTATTCCTCGGGCATAACCGTACCGACGAACTGTTCGGGAGAGGGAACGTGCGCAATGATAGTCCCTTTGGCGTCGGCGAGCGTTACCGCATTGCCGGGAGCAACACCGCGCTCGGTGATGCGGTTCTGCAGCCAGTCCAGCCGAATTCCGCTGATGATCATCGCCTTGATGGTATCGCCTTCCATCAGCGGCATCGCGAGCGGCAACACCGGGCGATCGGAAAGGCGGCTCTGCGTATAGGTGCCGACGACGAAGTCTTTGGTCTCCAGAGTCTGCCGGAAGTAATCGCGGTCGGAAAACACCACGCCCGGGGGAAAAGCCATGCTTCCGCAGATCGGCCGCCCATCGAGACCGGCGACGAAGATGGTGCGGATGTTGGGGATGCTTTCGACAACCGACTTCAGTGCATCGTTGCAAGCCTGGACGTCGAGGTGCCGGACGGAAGGCATGGCGGATACGGCGACGAGAAGGGCGTGCAGACCCTCGATGATCCGTTCGACTTCCGACGAGGCTTGCCTCGCCGCCTGCGCCGCGGAGGCGCGCACTTCCTCGTTGCGCTGGTGGCGGAGCGCGACTTCGTTGTAGACGAGCATCGCAACCACCGGCGCCAGCGCCGCAACCGCAACTGCAACCAGTTTGAGCCTCATCCTGTCCCCTTTCGGAAAAGGGTTGGTAGCATGAGCGAGACGATCCGGCCCAGACCGCGCGCGCAATCTTGTTTACAAAATATCAACATACGAATCCCGATGCGGGTACGTAAGCCTTGCCGGGCTTTGCAACGCGGCTAGTTAAATCAAAGATGAGTGATGCCAAAAGCACTTCCTCTGAAACCTCTCCAGCGGGCTCTGTTCCGCCACGGCCGCTGTCTGGCGTAATGGCGGATGAGGTCGAACGTCTTTTATCGGGCCGAACCCGCGATATCCGCCTGACGGGCGAGCTGCGCCGCCGTTTTGACGAAAGGCTGTGGCGGCAGACCGCGAAGGTCATCCGCTCCTGGATGATCTGGGTCGCATTCGTCGATGTTCTGACGCTGGCGCTGAACGCACTCCTGCTTCCCGGGCAGATCGTTCTGTCGATGATTGCCCCCGCCTGCCTTTTGCCGCCGGCGGCAATCTTGACCGCGGTCGTCTGGAACAAGCCGCGGCCGGCGGCCGTTCAGCGGGCGTCACTGCTTGTGGGAATGTTCCTTATTCTCCTCTCGGTCGGGCTCGTCGGCGTTTTTGCCGGCGGCGAATTTTACGAGCGGCATTTGAGCATCATGTTGTTCGTCGCGACGAGCGCAATCACCATCTTCAGCGTACCGCTGGCCTGGACGATTGCAATTGCCTGTTATGCCCTTTGTCTCTACTTCATCCTCCAATGGTACAACCCGCTCTTGGAAGCGGGCAGTGTCGTCGCCGCGACCCTGTTCTTTTCCTGTGGGATCATCGCTACGGTGGTCGCCAGGCGAACGATGAATATCCTGGCGCAGAAGACATTTCTTCTAGACTGCAGGGATCAACGCCGTGTCGCGGAGCTGGCCGACGCGAACGCCCGATTGGAGCGGCTGGCCCGAACCGACCCGCTCACCGGGATCGCCAATCGCCGTTGGATGATGGAAACGCTCGAGGGCCTCTGGCGCAATGGCCGCGAAACTGGCGTCGCCATGCTGATGTGCGATATTGATCATTTCAAGGGGCTGAACGATAAGCTCGGCCATGGCGAAGGCGATCGCTGCCTCGTCAAGGTTGCCGGCATCATCCAGAGCTGCGTGCGCGCAGATCGCGATCTTGTCTCTCGACATGGCGGCGAGGAGTTTCTCATCGTGCTTCCTGATGTCGATGAAGAAGAGGCCGTCGCGGTCGCCAGGCGAGTACGCGAAAGCGTGGAAGCGGCCGCCCTGCCGAACCCGGCCTCCAGCGTTGGCCCTTCGGTGACGCTGAGCGTCGGGGTGGCGTTCAAATCGGCACTCGATACGGATGTTTCGTTGGCCAATCTCCAGCACGAGGCCGACATGGCTCTTTACCGCGCCAAGGAGGCCGGACGCAACCAGGTCTCGATCTTTCGTCGTCCGCCTGCTGCCGCCGGGCAGACCGCCGCGCGACGTCAGGGGTAGCGGATAGGCAGATCTATCAGAGCTCCTTCCCCCGAACGATCATCCAGCCCGCAGCCACATAATTGACGGTCGCGGGAAGGCCGGCCCTATGGCCAGTCGGGTGATCGAGGTCATCGGATCACCAGGATCAATACCATCGCGATAGCGGAGATGAAGCCGGTGACGCTCAGACCGAATGTCAGATATTCGGCTGTCTTTTGCCCGTGATGGCCAAGCTCCACGTTTCCAAGCACAGCCGCGAAGCCTCCGGCCAACCAGCTCGCCAACGTCAATATGCCAAGGAGAAGCGCCCAATGTGTTGCTGTGTCCATCGTCTTGCTCCCGCTAAGGCTACTTTTCCTCGCAAGGGAAACGCTCCTGCGCGTCTGATCAGTAACCACGTAGCCGCCGTTTTGTTTCCGTGCGGTCGGCCCAGGGCGTCTGGCCTCCTCCGGCTAGCTGATGCGGTCAAGCGCGGAAAACTGGCTGGCTTTCAACGTAGACATGGGAGTACTCCTGGGTGAGATCCGATAGGCGACCCGGCGCGCAAGGCGCCGGGTCGCTATGTTAGGCTGTCTTCAGGGCCGGAACCGCGCGACGGTCGAGAGCGCCGCTCAACATGGTCAGTAACAGAGCGATGACAACCAGAATGGCACCAACCCAAGGGGTCGCACCTAGGCCAAGCGGCGATTCAACTACCAGACCGCCCAGCCATGCGCCGATTGCGATGCCTAGGTTGAAGGCGGCAATATTGAGAGCCGATGCGACGTCCACGGCACCCGGACGGTGTTCTTTGGCCAGTTTGACGACATAGAGCTGGAGGCCGGGCACGTTGCCGAACTGAAGGAACCCGAGCGCAGCAAGGGTGACGATCGCCAGAACCGGCGAGGCCGCGGTAAAGGTCAAGATGACAAGTACAATGGCCTGCAAGATGAACAGACCGATCAATGCCTTGACCGGGTTAAGGTTGGCGATTCTGCCGCCGGCAACGTTGCCGATTGCGATTGCGATGCCGTAGAGAACCAGAATAAGGCTGACGCTCTCCTCGGAGAATCCGGCGATTTCCTGAAGGATCGGCGCCAGAAAGGTGAAGGCGACGAAGGTGCCGCCGTAGCCAAGCGCTGTCATTGCGAAGACGATGAGCAGACGACCGGAGCCAAGAACGCGAAGCTGATCGAGCAGGCTTGCCGGCGGCGCCTTCTTGAGCGTGTGCGGCAACAGGGCGGCAATGGCGAGGAAGGCGATGACGCCGAGTGCGGCAACGGCCCAGAAAGTCGCGCGCCAACCGAGGATCTGGCCGATATAGGTGCCGAGTGGCACGCCCGTGACGATGGCAACTGTCAGGCCCATGAACATCATGGCAATGGCCGAAGCGCGGCGGTTCTCCGGCACGAGATCGGCGGCAATGGTCGAGCCGACCGAGAAGAACACGCCATGGGCGAAGGCGGCGATCACCCGGGCCACAAGCAGCAGATCGTAGCCCGGCGACGACGCCGCGATTGTATTGCCAACGATGAACAAGGCCATCAGGCCGAGCAGCAACGGCTTTCTTTCGATTTTGGCAGTGAGCGCCGTCAGGATCGGCGCGCCAAAGGTCACGCCGAGCGCATAGACGCTGACGATAAGCCCGGCAAGCGGCAGGGTAATGTTGAGGTCTGTGGCAACGGTCGGCAAAAGACCGACAATCACGAATTCTGTGGTACCGATTGCATAGGCCGCGATCGTCAAGGCTAAGATTGCTAAAGGCATGATAAATTTCCTTCCGCTCGCCGTTGAGGTGGTGGCTGCAAAGACAGCAGCGCTGTCAGACGAAGTTGTTGACCGCAATATGATTGCACGGGACTTTTGTGATAACGGGCACTATTGAAGAAACAGATGTGAATCAAATTCACAGGACAACAC
Source organism: Rhizobium atlanticum (assembly GCF_030182485.1). NCBI lineage: Bacteria > Pseudomonadati > Pseudomonadota > Alphaproteobacteria > Hyphomicrobiales > Rhizobiaceae > Rhizobium > Rhizobium atlanticum. Next base: position 213,030 of record NZ_JAQJCJ010000003.1, on the reverse strand, counting down.
GATGGATAATCGCATTGGGGAAATGGAAGTATTTGTAAATGCGGCCGAATTGCAGAGTTTTTCGGCGGCCGGACGGCGCCTGAAACTTTCGCCTTCGGCGGTGAGCAAGCTTGTCACCAGGCTTGAGGACCGGCTCGGGACCCGACTGCTCGTCCGCTCAACCCGCACGATGACGCTCACGCCGGAAGGCGAAATTTATCTGGAGAGAGCCCGGCGAATCCTGGGCGACATTGCGGAGACTGAACGGATCATCGCGTCTGGCAGAAAAGTCGCGCCGCGAGGGATTCTCAGGGTCAATGCCTCCGTTGGCTTTGGCGAACGCTATCTCCTCCCGCTCGTCCCGAAGTTCCTCAAACTCTATCCCGAAGTGCAACTCGACATATCACTTACGGACGGCGTCATTGGCTTAATCGAAGAGCGGACCGACATTGCGATCCGCTCCGGCCCCATGGAAGATTCGTCACTGAAAGCCCGAAAACTCCTTGAAAGCCGGCGCGTCATTGTGGCATCTCAGGCCTATCTGGATGCCCATGGCATACCAAAGACACCGGCCGATCTCGTTGGCCACAATTGCCTGACTTTCAATTTCCGCCGAACGCTCAACGAGTGGCCCTTTCGAGCGCCGGGATCGACCGAGATGTATCGGTTGCCCGTATCCGGCAACAGCGCGGTCAACAGCGGAATGGCCATACGCAGGCTGTGCCTTGCCGGCGTTGGTTTGGCTCGGATCGGCCAATTTCATGTTGAGCCAGAGATCGACTCTGGGTTACTCGTCCCGGTGCTGGAAGAATACAATCCAGAAGATATCGAGTTGATCCACGCAGTATTCGCCGGGTACGAGCACCTCGCAGCCCGCATTCGCGCTTTCATAGATTTCCTTGCGGAAAATGTCGGCAAAGATCGTTCGCCGGAGCAGATCATCTGAAACTCTCGAAAGGTAAGTTTCAAATAGATGGTCTACCCCAAAATACGGTATCAAGCTTGGCCGCTTTGCCCAGCTGCCTAGTGGCGACGTCCGCCTGTCTGTGTCGCACATCCCGGCCGAGCCAATCTCAGGCCAATGCCGAAGCAAGCCGATTGTGCATTCTCGAGCGGCTGATATTCTCACCGCCGCCCATCTGTCGTACCAAGTCAAGCCGATCAAATCGCTGGCCGCGGGGGGTGGAAGGACTTGAGCGGCCCTGCCGCTTTTAAGTGGGTGATCCCTCACGGCAGGATGGGTGGCCCTGGCTAACAGAACGGACGCATGGGCCCTGGTGGATCAAGCAAAATCGCCCGAATGTGCGAAGCGCCAACGACGGCATCGGACAGGCAGCCGGTTGACGCTCGCCGCTTGCGACCCCATCTGCTCCGGTATGCCCAACACGATGGCGAAAAATAACAGCGATGATCCCGAGCTGATCAGGGAGTGGTCACTCCGCGTGGAGGCGACGCTCGGCTCGGCTGTCAGGGTGAAGGGAATCCTGCAAGAAGTCCGGTCTCGCCTGCCTCCCGCGGTAAGAAAGTCGCTGAATATGCAGTCGGGCGCGCTCACCCTAGTCATGGCGGAGTCTTCGAAGACAGCGTTTCGCGCGACCTCGTCGATTGTAACCGAAGCACTACAGGATATCGCCAACCTTCCGATCATTCCTCGCGAGATTGAGGACATCCTGGGGATAACGGCCTTTGAAAGGAAGCGTTGGTTGGAGGACGGGCGTCTTCCAAGCGCTGGAACGAGAACCGTCCGGCTTCAGGGTCGAGCGCGGCGCATCACCTTCCACGTATTCAACCCGCGGATTGTCGAAGACCTGCTCGACCGCGGGGCTGTGGACGAATGGCGTGAAGAAGACGCGAGGACGAAGGCAGAAAACCGCAGACGCGCCGCTTATCAGGCGAAGCTGACGCGTTCGCTGAGGAAAAAAGAGAAAGTCAATCAAGCTGATCCGAAAGCTGAAGATGCTGCCATCGGGTTGAGCGGCTGGGACGAGTTCGGAAGCGACGGCCTGCTGCGGTAGGATTGGCGGCGTTCGCATCGGCAAATGATCTCTCGAGTTACCTAATTAGCTAATGGATCGGAAGCGGCAGCCCTAGCTGCCACTTCCTTACTTCTGTGTCATGCCGCCGCGGGCCGATTGATTGCCAAGAAGTGCCGGACGACAGGTTTTTCGGCACCGACATGGTAAGCCAAAACCTTCCCTTGCAGATCGGCGTCGGCGTTCGAGACCCGCTTGTGCTGGCGAAGATGTTCAGCCCAGGATTCCACCATGAACCACTCAACGATCTTCTCGGGATCGGCGGAATCCTCGGTGATGCCCCATCCGTAGGCACCATCGCGGCGCCGCTCCCTGGAAAGATGATCGATTGCGTGCAGGAAGGCTGTGCGGTGCTGCTTCTCGACCTTGTATTCGATCAGGATCAGAACCGGGCCGCGGTCATGAGCGATCGGTTCGGCAACAAGCGGCTCCGGCCAGTGGTTGGACGGCACCAGGTCGGCATCCCCCGAGGGAAGCTTCAGTCGGTGCATGATGAACCCGGCGATGAGCAAGCCGCCAGCTCCGATGAGCAGGGTCGACTGGATGCCGACGGCTTCGCCGACAGCACCCCAGCCGAGGCTTCCGGCAGTCATCGCACCATTGAAGACGGTCAGATAGACAGCAAGACCACGACCACGCACCCAGTTCGGGAGCACAGCCTGGGCGGTGCCGTTGAGCGTCGTCAGCGCCGTGATCCACGCTCCCCCGAGGAAAAGAAGGACGACGATCGCAACCCACTTCGGTGGAGCGAGAGCAAGCAGACCCATGACGGCTGCTGTGACAAGCGCTGAGCCGAGGAGCAGGCCGTCCGAGCTCAAGCGTGCACGCAGCTTCGGCATCACCAAGGCACCGCCGATCGCACCAGCACCGACCGCACCAAGCAGGATGCCGTAGAAGCTCGCATCACCACCGAGCAGTTGGCGGGCAACGAGCGGAAGAAGAGCCCAGACTGCGCTGGCGAAGGCAAAGAAGATCGCCGCCCGCATAAGCACGACGTGCAGCGGCTCGCTCGCGCGGGTGTAACGGAGGCCGGCTCGGAACGCACCAAAGAAGTTCTCCTGAAGCGCATCGTTGGAGTTCGTTGCCCGCGGCCACCAGACAAGAGCTGCGATCACGACGATATAGCTGGCCACGTCCGCGCCATAGGTGATCCCGGCTCCGAAGGCTGCGAGAAGCAGGCCACCCGCGGCAGGCCCGATGGAGCGGGCGATGTTGATGCCGAGCGAGTTCAGCGCCACCGCGCTCTTCACGTCCTCGCGTTTCACGAGTTCCGGCACTATCGCCTGCCAGGTGGGTCCCATCAGCGCAGCACCGATCCCGCCGAGGAATGTGAGACCGATCAGCGCGCTGACGGAAAGCATACTCGTCTGAGAGAGAACCATCAGCGCCATGCTGACAGAGGCGAGTAGCACCTGGATGGCGATCAGGAACTTGCGGCGATCGAGGATGTCGGTCAGAACGCCTGCGGGGATGGCAAGCAGGAAGATCGGCAGGGTTCCGGCAGCCTGGACCATGGCGACCGCAGCCGGCGATGCGGACAGATCCGTCATCAGCCAGGAGCTTGCGACATCGCGCATGAAGCTTCCGGTGTTACCAATAACGGTGGCGATCCACAGGACGGCGAACACGGGCTGTGCGAGGGGCGCGAAGGTTCCCCCGGATGATTTTGCGGCGCTCATTTGCCTGCTCCCTTGGTGAGGTCGAATGCTGTAACGAAGACGAATGCGCCTGCGAGGCCGAGGTGCTCGAAGAAGGCATTGGTGGCCATCATGCGGTCCATCCCAGGCGCCATCTCCCAGAAGCGAAGGGCGATGAAGGTTGCAAGTAGGGTGAAGCCTGAAAGCGCAAGCCCGCCCGCCCAGCGCAGGAAACCCGAGATCACCATGGCGGAGGCCGTCAGCTCGAATACGATCACGGCGATCGCGAAGAACGCGGCGGGATGCAGAGCGAAATGATCCATCTCAGCCAGTGCACCGTTGAAGTCGAACATCTTGGTGAGCGGACCCTGGATGTAGGCTGCGCAAAGAGCCAGCAGCGACGCCGTTCGCACCACAGGCGATTCGACGACGCCTGCCACGCGGCTCCGGATTGGATTGGATGATTGAGATTGGTAGGTCATGTCGGCTCCTGTATGTCCGCCGCGAGCGGCTGTGTTCGATGGAGCGATATTGGCTGGCTACCGCCTTGCCAACAATTGCAGCAATAGTTTCGATTTAATTGCAAAAACAGCAATTATGGGCGGCTCTCGGGCGGCAGTTGGCCACCCGAGCTGAATGTTCGTCAGACTGCCCAGCAGGAGCAGCCGAGAGCGCCGAAGAAGCCCTTGAGGTCGGCTATCGGGAGCTTGGATGTCCAGGCTCCGCCATGGTCGTGGCCGTGAACGCTGCAATCGTTGGCGCATCCGCATGTAGAGATAGCGGTGCGGCGCAGCGAACGAGCGCCCGCGCCTTCCGGTTCACCCCAGGCCGCGTATCCGCCGAACTTGCGGACAGGCGACCAGTCGGGCATCGCGGGCGGAATGTCGTTCTCGTCAAGCGTCTTGAAGTCACCCGCGCCGTAGACGATCTTGCCGCCGACCATGGTCAACTCCGAGACGATGAAGGAGATCTCGTCTTCGGCGCAGGAGAAGAAGTCCTTGTCCGGCACCACGAGATCGGCGAACTGCCCTTTCTCGATGCGGCCCTTCTTGCCTTCCTCGTTGGAGAACCATGTGACCTTTTCGGTCCACATCCTGAGCGCCGTCTCGCGGTCGAGGCAATTGGCCCGCGGATAGAGCTGCATGCCGCCGAGCGTCTTGCCAGTCACCATCCACGACAGCGAGACCCACGGATTATAGGAGGCGACGCGGGTGGCATCGGTGCCGGCCGAGACGTTGACGCCCTTGTCGAGCATCTTCCTGATCGGCGGGGTCGCTTCCGCCACGCCGTGCCCATAGCGCTCAACGAAGTATTCGCCCTGATATGCCATACGATGTTGTGTGGCGATACCACCGCCGAGCGCGGCGATACGGTCGATCGAGCGATCCGAGATGGTTTCGGCATGGTCGAAGAACCAGTTTAGTCCCTCGAGCGGAATGTCTTTGTCGACCTTCTCGAACACGTCAAGGGCACGGGAGATCGTCTCGTCATATGTGGCGTGCAGACGCCACGGCCAGCGGTTTTCGGCCAGAACCCGCACGACCTCTTCCAGCTCGCCCTCCATTTCCGGCGCCATTTCCGGGCGCGGCTGCCGGAAGTCCTCGAAGTCGGCGGCGGAGAACACCAGCATTTCGCCGGCGCCGTTGTGGCGGAAGTAATCGTTGCCCTGCTTGTATTTGACCGAGGACGTCCAGTTTAGGAAGTCTTCCTTCTCCTGCTTCGGCTTCTGCGTGAAAAGGTTGTAGGCCAGCCGAACCGTCATCTGGTTCTCGTCGGACAGCTTCTGGATGACCTCATAGTCGTCAGGATAGTTCTGGAAACCACCACCCGCGTCGATCACGCCTGTCACGCCCAGTCGGTTCAACTCGCGCATGAAGTGGCGGGTAGAGTTGACCTGATAGTCCAACGGAAGCTTGGGCCCCTTGGCAAGCGTCGAATAGAGAATGCCTGCATTCGGCTTGGCCAGCAGCATACCGGTCGGATTGCCGTTGGCATCGCGGGTGATCTCGCCTCCGGACGGGTTCGGGGTGTCACGGCTGTAGCCGACAGCGCGAAGAGCCGCACCGTTGAGCAGCGCACGATCATAGAGGTGCAGAAGGAACACGGGTGTGTCAGGCGCGACAGCGTTGATCTCGTCGAGAGTGGGCAGCCGCTTTTCGGCGAACTGATGTTCGGTGAACCCGCCGACGACGCGAACCCACTGCGGCGCGGGCGTGATCGCCACCTGGCGCTTCAGCATGTCCATCGCATCGGCGAGCGAGCGCACGCCGTCCCAGCGTAGTTCCATGTTGTAGTTCAGGCCACCGCGAACGACATGGGTATGGTTGTCGATAAGGCCGGGGAGAACGCGCTTGCCCTTGAGGTCGATGATCTTAGTGCTGGAACCAGCGCGCGCCATGATCTCACTATCGGATCCGACTTCGAGGAACAGCCCATCCTTAATGGCGATTGCCGTCGCATTCGGATTGGACCGGTCAAGGGTGGTCACGCGGCCATTGTGGAGGATCAGGTCGGGATGCATGGTATCTACTCTGGTCTGTCTGGGATCGGCAGCTTTCGCTGGTGAGAAGAGGTTCGAGAAGGCCAAACTCGATGCACCTCCGAGAAAGGATCGACGCGTGGTCATCAGCCCCGCTCCTCTACAGTCGCCTTTGCCTTATGAGCAATGTTGATGCGGTCGCCGCCCTTCGGCAGGTGACCGAAGATGTGCGGCTTGATCTGATCAATCCATGAGATCGCCGCCGGCTCGTTTCTCCAAAGCGTCTTCGCGAACGGAATAATTTGTTCGCCGACAAGGATCCCGAGAAGGCCGACCAGGGCAATGACAGGCGGTGCTGGTGATCGGACGTTGAGAAGGCTGTAGACGGTCCCGACGAGCAGGCCAGCGCCAAGCGACATTAAATAGATTTTCATGAGATGTTCTCCAATTAAGCAAAGGACCGCTCCGATGGGGTGATCGGAGCGGTCTGATCAGACTGTTACTTTGCGGGATTTGGACCGATGCGCTTGCCGTGCTTGACGCGTTCTTCTGCGCCGTGAACCATTGTGTAGGCGTAGTCGATGCCCATTCCGTACGCGCCCGAATGCTCCTTTACGAGGGCTGTGACCGCATCGTAGGTCTCCTTGCGGGCCCAGTCGCGCTGCCACTCGAGCAGGACCTGCTGCCAGGTGACCGGAATCACGCCTGCCTGCACCATGCGATCCATCGCGTATTTGTGTGCGTCCGCGGACGTGCCGCCGGAAGCATCCGCGACCATGTAGATCTCGTATTCCGGGACATCATGGAGAGCCGAGAGCGCGAACGTCGTGTTGCAGACCTCGGTCCACAGACCGGAGACGACGATCTTCTTGCGGCCGTTGGCGGCGTTCTTCGCCAGAGCGTCACGAACGTTCTGGTCGTCCCACGAGTTCATCGAGGTGCGCTCAAGGATATCGTTCTCGGGGAACACGGCGAGGAGTTCCGGATACGTGTTACCCGAGAAGGATTGCGTCTCGACTGTCGTGATCGTGGTCGGGATGTTGAAGATCTTGGCGGCCTTGGCGAGGCCGACGACATTGTTCTTCAGCGTCTGACGATCGATCGATTGGACCCCGAATGCCATCTGCGGCTGCTGGTCAATAAACATGAGCTGGCTGTTTGCGGGGGTCAGGACTTCGAGCTTGGACATGGTCACTTCCTCTTCGGTTGTTTGGACCGCCTGTTGCGGAGTTATAAATGGGCAGCAGCAATTGATCGGACGCGGGTGCGACCTCGTTCGGCGAACCTTGAAGTTCCTGGACCCGTCTCGGAGCCGCTCACTCGTTGTCTTGGCTGCTGAAAACAAACTTATCGCACGGCTGATGCCCAAGGAATTGCAATAAGACTTTCCATTGAATTGCGGTATCTGCAACAATCGTTAGACCGCAAGCGCGGCCGAAATGGAAAGCGCCGCGGCCCTTTCGGACGCGGCGCTCTTATCGTGGCTTTGACGGGAGATTGCTGCTCACGCCGCCAATGGCACGAGGTTGGCCTGAATCTCGGTGCGGTAGTTCTCGTATCGGCTTGGGAGCTTGAGAGCCTCCCCAAGATGCGCCGTATCCTCGTCCCGGTTGAAGCCGGGCTCGCTCGTCGCGACCTCGAACAGTATCCCGCCCGGCGTGCGGAAGTAGATCGCCCAGAAATAGTCGCGGTCGATGACGGGCGTCACCTGATAGCCTGTATCCATGAGAGCTTTGCGCACTTCGAGCTGCTTCTCGCGGTTTTCGACGGCGAACGCGATGTGGTGCACCGAACCTGCGCCTTGGCGCGCAGAAGGCGTCTTCGGCAACGCTGCCAGATCGATCGTGTCCGCCCCATTGCCGTCGGGGATAATGAATCGGGTCACGTCGCCCTCTTTGTCAGCGCGCTGGTAGCCCATGAAGCCGAGCAGCTCTTCGGTTGCAGCGGTGTCATGAAGGCTGAAACGAGCGCCAGCGAAACCGCGAATGGCCGCATCGTCGGGGATTCCATCTGCAACCCACGGCGCCCGCGTGTCACCGGAGGACTCGATCAGCGCAAGGTCGTCGCCGTCCGGCCCCATGAAGCGAAGTCGGTTGGCACCGAAGACGGTGTCAGATTCCAACCCGTCCACACCTTGAGCGATGAAGCGATCCAACCAGAATTTCAGCGAGCCCTTCGGCACGGAGAACTGTGTTTCGCCCACTTCGCCGACGCCGGGACGGCCGAGCATCATGTTCGGGAATGGAAAATAGGTCATCACTGTCCCGGCCGACCCTGTCTCGTCACCGTAGTAGAGGTGATAGACGCTGGGGTCATCGAAGTTGACCGTCTGCTTCACGCGGCGCAGACCGAGAGTGTTGGTGAAGAAGCGGTTGTTCTGCCGCGCATCCGATGCCATTGAAGTGACATGGTGCAGTCCCTTAATGTCCTTGATCATGCCGATGCCTTTCAGTGGGCGTTGAAATTGTTGATCTCAAAACTAAGCCCGTTGATCGCCATCCGGTATTGCAATATTCCTCTCGATTGAATTGCAGTTTATGAAACAATGAGATGAACGACTACAAAGCTCTCCGAACCTTTCTGCTCGCTGCCGAAAAACGAAATTTCGCCCAGGTCGCCCGCGAGTTGGACATGACGCCGGCAGCCGTCACACGCGCGATCGCAGCACTCGAGGCGGAACTTGGCGTGCAGCTTTTCGTGCGCACGACAAGGCAAGTCTCCCTGACGACTGACGGCGCAATCTTCGCCGCCCAGATCCAGCCAGCGGTGAAGACGCTGGAAGAAGCGCGCCGCGAAGTTATGAATGCACACAAGGCTGACGAAGGGCGGCTGCGGATCAGCGCGCCGACATGGTTCGGCAAGACCGTGCTGCCGCCGATCCTGTCAGGTTTCAAGGAACGCTATCCGAAGATGAGCTTTGAGATTTCCTTGTCCGACGGTTTGGTGAATATCGTCGATGACGATTACGATCTGGCGATCCGTATCTCATCACAGCCTTCGGACAAGTACACGATCTGGAGAAAAATCAGGGTAGTGCCGCGCATCCTGGTCGCGGCCCCGGGGAGCCGTTTCGCCGATATGCAACATCCCAACGAACTAAAGCCAGACGACTGCCTCGCCTATAGTGGCGAAAGCCGGCGCGAGAACTGGCTATTGTCCGACGGTGGCTCAAGCATCACGATCTCGGCAGGTCGGGCCTTCAGTGCCAACAGTGGCGAGGTACTGGCGGACATGGCCGCCGACGGTGCAGGTGTCGCACTCCTCCCAGGATTCAACATCGCCGATCACATCAGGAGCGGTCGTCTCGTCCACGTCTTCAAGGGATGGGCGCCGCCTGACCTGTGGCTGACGCTGTTTTACCCGCCGTACCAGGCCCTTCCACCACGCATCGCTTCATTCTCGAAATTCTTCGAAGAGCAAGTCGCGGCGCAGATGGTCATGCTGGATTGACGTACACCGCCGCGCATCATCACGGATCCTCAGGAGACTTACACCTTCCTCAGATCGAGCCGTCCTGTGAAAGCGCCCTTAGTCTTGCGGCGACGATTTTCTGTAGCTGCCACAGGTTTCGATCGAAGATGTTCCGGTCCGCCAGATCCAAGACCGTCCGATGCAGGTATTCCGCGCAGGATCCCGCCGGTCCGCATGCCTGAGCGATCAACACTGCGGCGTCGTCGAGCGGTATCTTCTCCGTGAGCCGTGATCGCTTCGTGCTCGCCCAAAATGTGAGTGCGCGGCGTCTACCCGTCGGTGTCTCGACCGAAACCCATCGCACCATGTCGCACACCTCGGCATATCGGATTTCGCGCGCCAGAAGCGTACGCAGATCCTGCCTTTTCGTGGCGCAGGGGAGCTTCAGCACGAGGCCAGAGCAACTCCCTCCCGGCCGAAGCGCCAGCATCAGACCCGGCGCATCGGAGGTAGCCCTTAGCCGTTCTATCCTCAACGAGAACGCACGATGCCACCCGTACGCAATGGCTTCTTCACTTGTCGCTACTTCGAAGCCCGGGTTCCACATCAAAGACCCATAAGCGAACACCCATATCTCCTCGTCACCAGCCTCCCGCTCTACTCTGCTGACGAGTTCATCGAGTCGCTGACCCGAGATTGGAGTCCAGTTAGGCTCTGGGCCCTCGTCCTCGACCGGCTTGAAGGTTTTGGCTACGAGGTCCGGGGTCAGTTGCATGGCAACAGGTACCGGTGTCTTGGCGGTGGTTGTTTTTCGCATGGCGGCAATTATTTCAACGAGATAAACGCCGAAGGACCATCGCATCCGGCAGTTCTTGGGGGTCGCCTGATCATTTAACGGTGACTGTTTCTATCGAAGAGGGTAGCGCGCCGAGCGCCTGTGGATCTTTGTGAGGCGACGGGTGCGTGGGAGGCCGCCCCCGTCGCCAAGACCGATCAGGCCTGGACGAAGGCCAGCAGGTCGGCGTTCAGCACGTCGGCATTCACGGTCAGCATGCCATGCGAAAACCCCGGGTAGGTCTTCAGCGAACCTTTCTTCAGAAGCTTCATCGACTTCAGCGCCGAGTCCGCAATCGGAACGATTTGGTCGTCTTCCCCATGCAAGACGAGCGTCGGAACGGTGATTGCCTTCAGGTCCTCCGTCTGGTCGGTTTCGGAGAAGGCCCTGATGCCATCGTAATGGGCCTTGGCGCCGCCCATCATGCCCTGACGCCACCAGTTCTGGATCACGCCTTCCTGCACCTTGGCGCCTTCGCGGTTGAAGCCGTAGAACGGCCCGGTCGGAACGTCGCGAAAGAACTGCGCGCGGTTGGCGGCAAGTGCCGAGCGGAAACCGTCGAACACTTCCATCGGCAGGCCTTCGGGATTGGCCTCTGTCTTGAGCATGAGCGGCGGCACGGCCGAAACGAGAACCGCCTTGGCGACGCGGCCGGCAGGTTCGCCGTGCTTGGCCACATAACGGGCGACCTCGCCGCCACCGGTGGAATGACCAATATGGACGACATTCTTCAGGTCGAGCGCCTCGACGACGGCAAAGGCATCGGCTGCGTAATGGTCCATATCGTGACCGTCGGCCACCTGGGCGGATCGGCCATGGCCACGCCGGTCATGGGCGACGACGCGAAAACCTTTCGACAGGAAAAACAGCATCTGCGCATCCCAGTCGTCGGACGACAGCGGCCATCCATGGTGGAACATGATCGGCTGGGCATCCTTAGAGCCCCAATCCTTGTAGAAGACTTCGACGCCGTCTCTGGTGGTTACATATGGCATGTTCTTGGATCCTTCGATTGGGTTGATGATGGGAGCCGCATTGGCTGCGAAACTGAGAGAGGGTGAAATTGCCATGGCTGCTGCAGCGGCGCCTATTGACAACAGCGCGTCTCGGCGGGTTATGGAATGGCGAGGTTGGGTCATCTTCGTCCTGCGATTTCGTTATTGAAAACTTCAGCTAACTTGTGTTCGTCTGACAGGGGTAATATTGCCGTCATATCCTCACATCCACAATTGCGGGAATAATTGCGAGTTTATTGCGTCGCGTGAAATAATGGGGAGTCTGGCCCGGGCCTGACGTGCTCTCGTCTTGAGGCCATCTGTTTTTCCTGAAGCAGGCGGCGGACGGCAAGATGAGCCCGGTGCCAAAAGCGTCGCCGGGGCTGATTGGCGAGGACGTGAAGACGCTCGCCGCCGACAGCGCCATTTCAGGCCATGCAGAAATTCATGACCCTGTCGACGCCGCTGCAATAACCTATCTTCTTGATCTGCACCGCCGCATCGGGCCGATCTGCGCCTACTTCGATGAGCTTTACAAGGTTTGAAAAAGCACTGAGACAGCCAGGCTTCCGAGGAATTCACCGCCAAGGGCATCGCTTCGCCAACCGAGTTTATCGATCCGAACGAGCTGTGCTCACTTCCGATCGAACGGATCGCATTCTGCCGGCAGGCACGAACGCGTTCATGTCCTGGTGATCGGATTGCTGAACGGGCCTCAGTGCATTCTAGGAGATCTCCGCCCGCGCGGAGCCGATGTGACAGCGATCGGCTCAATCCAAGCCTTCGCAACCTAGCGCGATTCGCATTTGACAGTGTCGATCAACGGTTGCCAAGCCAAGCCCAAAACTCCCGATAATTCTCAGTGCAAAAGCAGGAGATGCATTAAGAAAATTCGAACATGCAACTTGGCAACCGAGATCGTCGCTCTTTCCCGATTGGATCAGCTCGCCCGGGAGACGCCGGCCCGACTCGAAGCCTCGCTGCCCGAAAAGATGATGACGGCGAACATCAGCACGCCGGCGAAGGCGATGAGCGAGGAAATGGCGACAATCGGTTCCATTGCCATGTTTCCGGAAAGCAGCAGATAGAGGGACGGGATCAGCACCGCGACACCGAAGGTATAGACGACGTACTGGATCATCGCCAGGCGCTTCTCGGCCTTGTGTGGATTGAGCGCGTGGTAAACGCCGAAGAGCGCCATGGTGACCCAGCCGAGCAGATTGGCGTGGGCATGGGCCCCCGTCGGTGCGTGGTTACCTGAAATCGACATGTGAAGGCCGACCGAGATACCGGCGATGAGAAAAATGATGGCGGTCTTGAAGTAAAGATTTGCGATGCGTGGCATTGGTTTTCCCCTCTGTAGCCGACGAAACTTAGCACGTTTTCAAGTTTCTGAGAAAGAGCGCATCAGAGGATCTTTGGAGCGCCAGCCCTGTCATCGATATCAGAATGGAAATATTGCCGGGAAGCCAGGCGACACTAGAACAACATTGCGGGGGCGAGCAGGTTAACCCTGATGGCAGTGTCAGTGGGAACTTGTTACAACGGCTTGCCGCAGGCACGCTCCGCCTAGAACAGGTTGGTCGAACTAAGCCACAAGTGTCGCGGAACCGAGAACCAACCGCGGGCGTTTGTTGGATCATGTTGAAGCAGCAGGTATTTCGCCCCCGGATCGAAACGGTTCACCAGATCGACAAGCACCAGGTGCATGTTCTGGAGAGCGGCGACTTGAACGCCAGGCCGATCGTTGTCCTCCATGGCTGTGGGAGCCTAGCTGAAGAGGTTCTGCTTCCGTTTGCTCAGAGCCCGTTCCGAATGGTAGCCCCGGATCGCCCGGGCTACGGTTTCAGCAGCCCTCTTCCTCTCGCTGAACGAGGACCGATAGGCCAATCCTTTTGGCTTGAGCGCCTGATCGATGCAATGGACCTGCATTGCGTCTCGATTGTAGCCCACTCCATCGGCAGCGCGCCGGCACTTCATTTGGCCGCGCGCCGGCCGGAGCTGGTGAACGGATTGCTTCTGATTTCGCCGTGCTGCAGGCCCGTCCCACCGAAACCGCTGCCCATCCTCCGGGCATCCGTCGCCCCGGTGGTGGGATCCTTGATCCGCCAGCACGTAATCAGCCGATGGGCAGCGTTTTTTCTTGAGCGTGGTCTGCGATCGTCGTCCTTTCCAAACCCTTTGCCTCCCCAGCTGTCGATATTGCCCGCCGCTCATATGGTTAATCCGGGCGCAATTGAAACAATGGCTAACGAGCTGCGAGCCTTCAACAAAGACATGGAACTTCAGCCGAAGCTGCCCGGCAATCTTCCATTACACGTCCTGTTCGGTTCGGAGGATCGCATAGTTCAGCCCGCCTGGCATATCGATGGCCTTCGGCAGAAGCATCCGAGGCCGACGATCAGGGTGATCGAGGGCGTCGGCCACCTTCCACATCATGTTGTGCCAGCCGTAGCCCGACAGATGCTGAGCGACCTTGCGAGGGAGCAAGCACAGCAATCGTCTGAGCGGAATTTGGCTGTTGTCGCGTGAGCGGGCCCACCTATCCCTCGCCTGAACTCTCGAGTAGGCAGAATAGGGTGATTTGGCCGCGGAGGGGCGCTGATCTCCGCGAATGAACCCCGACTGAATGGTGTCTTCAGCTTCCGTTCCGAAGAGAGCGTCTAGAAGAAAGACGTTCAACCGCGGTCTTATCCGCCTGAGGAGACATATTCATGATCCGCACGTCTATCATTGCAACCGCACTCGTCGCTCTCGTCGGCATTGCCGCCGCAGCCCCCGCCATGGCCAATGATGTTCGTATCGAACAATATGGCTGGTCGAACTCTGCCGGTGGGGCACAGGAAGGATACGGAAACCGGATCAGAACCTATCAGAACGGTGGCTACAACCGGATTCTCGGCCGTCAATATGGGCGACATAATCTTTCAGCTGTTGGTCAGGAAGGCAATGACAACTATGGCGCCACCTATCAGCGCGGCAACCGCAACGTAGCGGGCATTGGCCAATTCGGCTCCAGCCACACGACCATTCTTACCCAGGACGGTAATGGCAACATCGCGGCCGGCGTCCAGGTCGGCCATGGCTGCAGCGCGAATGTCAGCCAGGGCGGCAACGGCAATGTCGCGGCCTTCGTCCAGGCCTGCCCTTAGGCGCCTGCACGATGATGTAAAAGAGGTCAAGATCGCAACAGCAGACCATCAGAGGAAACGACCATGCCAAATAGCATCAAACATCCGCACCGCATGATGACGATTCTCGCGCTGGTCCTGCTTCCCGTCGGCGCGGTTTCCGCCATGACGAAAGCCAACCAATCTGACCGGGTGCAGCTTTGCGAAATCAAAGCAACCCCGGGGGCAGGTATGGTGAGACTGGACGCGCTCGTCCACGCCGACAAGCATGTCGGCGGGACTTACACCTTCCATGTCGAAAAAGTGGGAGACGGCGGAAGCTCCACGATCAACCAGAGTGGCGATTTTGATGCAGTCGAGGGACATGCGGCAATCCTTGGTTCGGTCTCGCTCGACTCGAAAGGAGCCAAATACAAAGCCACGCTGGACGTCGTCGTCGGGGATGAGAGTTTCAGCTGCGTGAAGCAGATCGGCGGCAACTAATCGGCCGCCACATTCTCCAGTTTTCCTAGAAGGGCGCCGTTTACGGCGTCCTTTTGCTTCTACCGGGCCGAAGCGACTGAACGACAACTGAACGGGCAATTCCGACTGGGTTCAGCTGCAAGATGTGAAAGTTGATCATCGGCTGAGGCAGCCGCAAATGGAGATCAGAATGACCCGCAACCTGTTTAAGATCCTTGCCGTCACCCTTCTTGCCGGGAGCCTCGGCCAAGTAGCCTTGTCTGCGCCAGCCTATGCCGGGGGCCGGATCTCATTCAACCTCGCGCCGGACAATGCGCGGGATGCCGGACTTTTTTCAACCGGGTTGCGCGTCTATTCGCTGTATCGCGGTTTGAAAGACGCTGACATCAGGCAGCTGGGTCGGGGTAACGCGGCTGGTATCGCTCAGGCTGGCCGCGGCAACCTCGGCTTTGTCAGGCAAAGGGGCAATGGTCATTCCGCGACGTTGCGGCAGAACGGCAACAACAATGCCTATGGCATTTTCCAGTATGGACGAAATACTGAAACCGACGTGGTGCAAGATGGGGATAACGGCAGTGGCGCTACCTTCAGCTATGGCTGGTAAGGCGGTTCACAGGCCGGGCGCGACCAGCCAGCGCCTATACGGAATCTCTACGGCGAGTTTTAAGCCGCTAAAACGTAAGCTGTACCTTACAGGCGGCCGTACGGTCGCCGGCAAGGGTGAAGGCGGCGGCGGCTTCTTCCAAGGGTAGACTGTGGCTGATGATCGGCCGGACATCGATCTTGCGGCTTGCGATCAGCCTCGCGGCTGTGGCGAATTCCTCGTGGAACCTCTGCGTGCCGTGGATATGCAGCTCCTTGCTGACAATGGCGTTGAGCGGGACCGGGATCTCGCCCGTGACGCCGACCTGCACGAGGGTGCCGCGCGGGCGGATGGCGGCGATTGCGCTTCGGATCGCGGGTGCGGCGGCCGAGCATTCGAAGACGAGATCGAAATAGCCCTTGCCCGCCTCGAATTTGCCAAACGCTGCCGCATCCCCGGAAACATTGATCGTGCGATTGGCGCCCATCGCTTTCGCCCGCTCCAGCGCCGCATCGGCGAGATCGGTCACGACGATCTCGGCCGCACCGTGATGCCGCGCGGCGGCAACCATCAGACAGCCGATCGGGCCGGCGCCGGTGACGAGGGCGCGTTTGCCTGATATCTCGCCGGCGCGCGTTGCGGCATGCAGGCAGACGGCAAGCGGCTCGGTGCAGGCCGCTTCCTCGGCCGTCGTCTCGGCTCCCATTTCGAAACATTGCCGGGCCGGCACCACCAGCCACTCCCGGAACATGCCCTGCTCATGCGGCAGGCGCATCGCGCTGCCCATGAAGCGCATATCGAGGCAATGGATCGGCAGCCCCGTCACGCAGTATTCGCAATGGCCGCAAGGCTGGCTTGGATTGACTGCGACCAGTGTGCCGGCTTTGAGATCGACCCCCTCGCCCGCTTGGTTCACCCTCCCCGAGGCCTCGTGGCCGGGGATGATCGGCTCGCGCACCCTGACCGGCCCGAAGCCGCCGTCCTGATAATAATGCAGGTCGGAGCCGCAGATGCCAGCGGCCGCCATCTTGAGAAGCACCTCGCCTGGACCGGGAGCTGGAACCCTGTCCATTTCGACCCTGAGATCGCCCTTCTGGTAAAGCCGCGCCAGACGCGTCTGCATCCTATTCTCCTATCTCAACAGTCCGAGCTGCTGCGGCAGCCAGAGGGATACCGCGGGAATGAAGGTGATCAGGATCAGCGCCACGAACAGCGGCACCAGCCAGGGCACGATCGCCATCGTCGTGCGTTCGACCGAAAGCTTCGCGACGCGCGACAGCACGAACAACACCATGCCGAGCGGCGGGTGAAGCAAGCCGATCATCAGGTTCAGCGTCATGATCAGGCCGAACTGAACGGGATCGATGCCGAACTTCGCGACAATCGGCAGAAGGATCGGAACGAGGATGGTGATTGCGGCGATCGTATCGAGGAAGCAGCCGACGAACAGCATCAGCAGGTTCACCAGGATCAGGAAAACCCATTTATTGTCGGTGATCGACAGGATCGCATCGGAAAGCAGCTGCGCGGCCTGGCTGACCGTCAAGAGCCACGCAAAGACCGAAGCCGCCGTGACGATGAAGAGCACCGACGCCGTCGTCTCGATTGTATCGAAACTTGCCTTGGCAAGCGTCGAGAGTGTCATCGTGCGGTAGCGCACGAGGCCGAGAAACAGCGACCAGAGTACGGCGGCGACGGCGGCTTCCGTCGGCGTGAACCAGCCCATCGTCATGCCGCCGATCAGGATGACCGGCGTCATCAGCGCCATGACGGCGGAGAAGCCGAAATACCAGTCGAGCGCCAGGAGCACGAGAAGGGCTATACCCGCCGCGGCATTCATCGAGAGACCGGCGCGCATCATCAGATAGATCGCCACAGGCACCATCAGCACCACCATGATTTCCATGCCGGCCGACACGAGCTGGCGCACATCGAACGGCGCGTCCGAACCCCAGCGCTTGCGGTAGGCGAAGGCGGCGACCGTGATCATCATCAGCAGCGTCATGACGACGCCGGGCAGGATGCCGGCCATGAAGAGGGCGCCGATCGAGACGTTCGCCATCATGCCGTAGATGACGAAGGGCAGCGACGGTGGGAAGATCGGCCCGAGTGTCGCCGAGGCCGCCGTGACACCGACAGCGGCCTCGACGGGATAGCCATGGTCCTTCATCGCCTTGATTTCGATCGTGCCGATGCCGGCCGCATCGGCAAGCGCGGTGCCGGACATGCCGGAGAAGATGACGGAGCCGATGATGTTGACTTGCGCCAGCCCGCCCTTCATCCAGCCGACGAGAGCGACCGCGAAGGAATAGATACGGCCGGTAACGCCGGCGGAATTCATCAGATTGCCGGCCAGGATGAAGAAGGGCACGGCGAGCAGCGGAAAACTCTCGACGCCGGCGATCATGCGCTGGGCGACGATGATGTCTGGCGCCACGCCGTAAAGGACGATGTAAAGCACGGAGGCGACGGCCATCGAGATGGCGACGGGCACGCCGACCAGCATCAGCAGCAGAAACGAGCCAAGAAGCAGCAGCATCGGGTCATCCTTCGACGGATTGAAATTCTTCCGGGCGCTCCAGGACGGAGTAGCCACGGCGCAGATTGGCTATGAAGACGATGACCGCACGGATCAGCATCAGCACGAAGGCGACGAGAACGGAGTAAAAGACGATGTTGCGCGGCAGGTCGATGGTGACCATCTGCTCGTCGGCGACGATGTCGACGTAACGCCACATCAAATAGCAGCCATAGGCGAAGAAACCGATGCGGACGATATCGACGAAGGTTGCGAGCACGCGCGCCAGCCCTGCCGGCATATAGTGATAGAACACATCCACCTGAATATGCCGCGAGGTGCGCACGCACATGACCGCGCCGAGAAAGACGACGCCGATCAGGCAGTTGATGGCGATTTCCTCGGTCCAGGCATAGCTGTCATTCAGCACATAACGCGTGAAGAACTGCAGGAAGACGCAGCCCGCCATCAGCCAGAAGACGATCAACGTGATCCAGTCCTCGACAGCATAGTCTGCGACATGTGCGGTCGGCGCGTGCCCTTCGAATTCGTGGCCGATTTCCTCGGCCGTGATTGGCGTATGAATTTCTTGCGACATGATCGGCCTTGTTGCGGTTGGAGAAGATGGGCGCGGCGTGTGGCGGCGCGACCTTCATATTGTTGGCAAGCCTTGTGCCGCTGCTGCCCTTGTTCGTGCCGAAGGCTGCCCCTCACCCTAACCCTCTCCCCGCCGGCGGGGAGAGGGGACTTGCCCTGCGAGGTGTAAGGGGGAAGCGGAAGGGTGCGGCTTGTCCCTTCTCCCCGCGCGCGGGGAGAAGGTGGCGGCAGCCGGATGAGGGGCTGGCCGCGCTCTCAGGCTCCTACTGAATCGCCCGGATCGCTTCCCAATCGGCCTTCTCGTAGCTGAAGTCTTCGAACTTCACCTTTTCCATCACATTCTTCTCGAAATCGCTCTTGTCGACCTCGGCGACGTTGAGCCCCTTCTCCTTGAAGGTCGCAACCAGGCTGTTTTCCTTGCCGGCGATCGTCTTGCTCGTGCGCTCGGCTGCCTGCTGCATCACTTCACCGAATATCTTCTTGTCCTCGTCGGAGAGCTTCGCCCACAGCTGCTTCGAGATCACGGTGTTCAGGTGATCGACGATATGGCCGGTGAGGATGATGTTTTTCTGGACCTCGTAGAACTTCTTCGCCTCGATCGTCGTCAGCGGGTTTTCCTGCGCCTCGACCGTCCCGTTCTGCAGAGCGAGATAGACCTCGGCAAAGGCAATCGGCGTGGTGTTGGCGCCGCATGCTCGCGGCATGGCGAGATAGGCCGGAACGTCGGGCACGCGGATCTTCAGACCCTGCATGTCGGCGCATTTGGCAATCGGTTTATTGGAGGTGGTGTGGCGCGTGCCGTAATAGCTGACGGCGGCGATATGGTTGCCGGTCTTGTCCTCATAACCCTTGGCAAGACGCTTGAAGACGTCGCTCTTGGTATAGGCGATCAGATGATCGGGGTTGCGGAAGATATAGGGGAAGTAGGTGACGCCGATCGGCTTGTAGTCGCGTGCGGCAAAGCTCGATCCAGAAATGATGATGTCGACCGTACCGAGCTTGAGCCCCTGGTTGATGTCGGCTTCCTTGCCGAGCTGCGAAGCCGGATAGACCTCGATCTTGTAGCGCCCGTCGGTACGCTTGGCGATCTCTTCCGCGGCCCAGACGGAATCAGTGTGGAAGGGCTCCGAGGTTTCATAGACATGTGCCCATTTCAGTACGGTCTGGGCATGCGCAACCGCCGTCGTCGCCATGATCGCGGCTGCGGTGCACAGTATCGTTGCCAGTCTCATCTTCATTGCGCTCTCCTCCCGTGCTCGGGTTTAAGTCTTGGTGGTTCCTTTCGCGGGCGCCTTGTCGCGGCCGCGCTCCTCCTCTCCCGAGAACTCCTCCCCGAAGCTCTCGGAAAATCTCTTCTGCGATAGGGTGAGATGGCTGCGCATTGCAGCCTTCGCGCCGGCGGCATCGCCGGCGGCGATTGCATCGCGGATGGCCCGGTGCTCATCGACGGCGCTGCGCCATGTCGTCGGCCCCTCGAAATGGCTGGCGAGCTTGGCGAAATAGGGAGTCATGCGCATGTCGAACATCTCGCCCGTCACGCGGGTCAACGTCGAATTGCCGACAATGGCGGCAATGCCGGTGTGAAAGGCGCGGTCGGCGGCGAGCACCGTCGCCGCATCGTTGACGCCGCCGCTCATGCGCATCAGCGCCTCGTCAAGCACGGCAATGTCTTCAGGCCTGGCCCGGGTTGCCGCTTCTTCGGCTATGGCGCATTCGATGATGGCGCGCGCCTGCAGCAATTCGAAAGGTCCCTCCACCGGCTCGCTTTCGCTTGTCGCCGTGCTGACGCCCTGCCGGCGCACCACATAGATGCCTGAGCCCATGCGGATGTTGACGAGGCCCTCGACCTCCAGGACAATCAGGGCTTCGCGCACGGTCGGGCGTGAGACCGACAGTTGCTCCGCGAGATCGCGCTCGGCCGGGAGCTTCTGACCGACGACAAGCTCGCCACCGGCAATCATCGAACGAATTTGATCTGCTACCTGCCTGTAGAGGCGGCGCGATTCAACTGGCAGAAACATTCTGGCCTCCCCGGCGGCTTCTCCTCAAGCGCGCAGCTGGTCAACTGGCCTGACCAATTTGAGTGGTAGCATCGTGGGAGTTGTGCGTCAATGTGCCACATGAAATTCCAGCTGGCATCGTTCCCGCGTCAACGACCGTGGGAACCTTCACCCCCGTCACGGGTTCGGGGACCGACATTGGGAGCATGATGATGAATTATCTCTGGCTTTTTGCAGTATCGGGAGGGGCGGCCTTTCTCGGAATTGCTCTTGCTTTCGGAATGATCAAGCAGGATGGGCGACGATCGGTCGCCGCCATCGCCGGCGCTTTTGTGGTCGCCATTGGCGCGCTCGGACTCGGCATCTATGTCCAGAAGGCGCCCACAGCTCCTTTGCGCGCGTCCGATAGGGAGGGGTCGCAGAACCGCCTTCCGGCGGCTGCGACGACCGAAAAGGATCTGCCGGGAAAGTGACGCTTGAGAGATCGTCGGTTCCGGTGCGAGACGTGCCTCAGCGCCTCAGCGCCTCAGCCGGGCCGGGCCAGCTGCGTCCTGTATGCCAGGGACCTCGTAGGCGTCTGCAGCGAAGGCTTCGAGGGATGCGCGGTTGCGAATGATTACCAAGCCGCGGGTGGAGGCGGTCATGGCACAGCAGAAGCCATCTCGCCAGACGAACGTCGATCTTGTGAACGGCGTTGGACAGCGCGGTGTTGGCGACCTGCGCGAAAAAACTATGGAGAAAACGCAAAAGCAGCTGGCGGACGGTGGCCGGTCGGCGAGGAAGCATGCCAGGGCGCCGGCTTCCACACGGCGCCCGTGACCGCCAACTTGCATCATGACGTCGAATGAAAACTGCTCCGCGTCCACCGTCATGGCGGCGGCGACATCCCGTTCCTGCCGAGCACGCCGATGTCGGCCTTCCTGCCCTCGGGGCTCGTCGCCACCATGGAAGCAATGCCGGTTTCCAGTAAATAATAATGGCTGACCGGCATGCCCAAATGCACGAGCGCACCACAGATGCGCTCAGCCCCACGCAAAATTATGAATCCCGGAATGGCCGATTTCAAGGCGCTGAGGCTTATCTCTCATGATCCGCAGACGACTTCGTGGAGGGTTTTGTACGCAACCGCACGCGCCAGAGAAATTTCCTGTAGCAAGTGCTAATGTAGTCGACGGCAATAGCGGGGCGCGCGCTGGCATGGATCAATATCCTCTCCCGAGCAACGAGACTGAAATCTATCGGCACATCGTTGAGAGCGCCCGGGATTATGCAATTTTTGCAATGGATCGCAATGGCACTGTCATGACGTGGAGCGCCGGTGCCGAAAAAATCTTCGGCTATTCGGGATCCGAAATCATCGGACAGAGCGGTGCCGTGATCTTTACGTTCGAAGATCAGCTTGCCGGGGCCATGCTTAAGGAGATCAGGCTTGCCTTGACCACCGGCCGCGCCGACGACAATCGCTGGCATGTGAGAAAGGACGGCAGTTCGTTCTGGGCTTCGGGACTGATGATGCCGCTTCGCAACGATGCCGGCGAGACCTATGGCCTTCTGAAAATCGTCCGCGACCGAACGCAGATGCTGCATGAGGACGAAGCTCGGCGCGCCAGCGAAGAGCGCCTCCAGCTTATTCTCAAAAGCGCGATCGACTATGCGATCTTCGCCTTCGGCCGCGATGGGCGGATCATCAGCTGGAACACCGGCGCGTGCCGCATCTTCGGCTACGAGGAGAGCGAGATCCTCGGTCGCGACGCCCGCATCCTGTTCGTTCCCGAGGACCGCGAAGAGGGCGCGCTGGAGCGCGAGATGGAGGCGGCGGCCGAGCGCGGCCGCGCCGAGAACGAGCGGTTTCACTTGCGTAAGGACGGCTCGACATTCTGGGGCAGCGGCTTGACCATGCCGCTGCGCGCCCAGCGCGCCGGTTTTCTCAAAGTGCTCCGGGACGATACCGAGCGGCATTTCGCCGACGAGCATCAGCAGATCATGCTGCGGGAGATGAGCCATCGCGTCAAGAACAGCCTGGCTCTGGTTGCGGCCATGCTCGCCATGCAGGCCCGTTCGACCAAACAGGAGGAGGTCGGACAGGCGCTTCGGGATGCTGAAGCGCGAGTCGGAACCATCGCCCAGGTGCACGACCAATTGTGGCGCCAGCCTGATATCGAAACGGTGGATCTGGCCGATTTCCTGTCCAGCCTTTGTCAACGCCTGCAGCAATCGACCTCCGGCCACACGGTGTCGGTCGTCGCCGATCCATGCATGATCGATGCCGACCGTGCGATCCAGATCGCCCTCCTCGTCAACGAACTGGTAACCAATGCTTTCAAACACGCTTATGCCGAGGTAGCAGGCGCCGTCACGGTCAGCGCCCGGAGCATTGCCGACGAGATCTGCCTGGAGATCGCCGACGACGGACGAGGACTGCCGCCGGAAGTGCTGTCCGGCGAGAACGGCGGAAAAAGCCTCGGAATGAAGATCGTGCGTGCGTTGGTGCAGCAACTGAGGGCCGAGCTTCACATCGAAAACCGGGAGCCCGGCACGGGGTTCGTGATCAGGCTGCCGAGGGAGGTTTGAGAGCGTTCCGTGTCGGGCAGGAAATTATCCCAGAAGCGGTGCGCCTGGGACTCTATGGCTCGGCTTTTGTCAGAACCGTACAAAACTTATCTGAAGATGGTCATCATTGCGCGCGTGACCCATATCTCTGTCATTACCGCCAATTAGGCGTCGGTATGAGCACGGGCTGTCTCCCGCCAGGAGAAGCGCATGCACGTACCGGACCAACGCAATATTCGGAATCTGCTGTTGAAGGCCCTGCCGGCCGAGGCATTCCAAAAGCTCACCGGCGATGGCAGTCTGATCGAACTTCCGGCCAGACATGTTCTGGTCGAAGCCGATCAGCCGAACGAGTATGTCTGTTTCATCGAAGGCGGTCTTGCCTCAATGGTGGCCGCCAATGGCGATGACGAAGCCGTCGAGGTCGGCCACATCGGACATGACGGCATGTCCGGCCTCCATGTCCTGCTGAGAACGGATACGACACCCAACCGCACCTTCGTTCAGGTCGCCGGCTCCGGCGTGCAGGTGTCAGTGAAAAGCTTCAAGCAGGTGCTGGCGGAATTTCCGGTCGCCAACGAACTGTTCCTCAAATACATGCATTGCTGCGACATTCAGCTGGCCCAGTCAGCGCTTGCCAACGGGCGCTACAACATGCACGAGCGGCTCGCCCGCTGGCTGCTGATGTGCCACGACCGGCTGAATGGCAGCGACCTGCCGCTGACGCATGACCTGCTGGCCATCATGCTCGGCGTGCGCCGCGCAGGCGTCACCAACGAATTGCACGTCATTGAAGGTCTTCGAGCGATCAGGTCGACGCGCGCCAATGTCAGGATCCTCGACAGGGACCGGCTGGAAGAAATCGCAGCCGGCTGCTACGGCGTTCCGGAGCGCGAATATCAACGTTTGATCGGTCTGCCGATCCGGCGCCCCACTAATCGGCACTCCTGATCGTATCGGCGAAAGGCACGATCAGAACCAGGGTCCCCTGTTCGTCGCAGATGTAGATCTTTCTCGCTGAAATGTCTTTTCCCGAAAGAATTGCCTGACTCATGAGGGCTCTTGCATCCTGAACGGCTTCGCGCCTGGCGTCTTCGATCGTTGCCAGTTCCGAACCATCGGGATCAACGACCGTGCCGGTGTCTGAAACGACATTAAAATAAAATCTTGGCATCAGCCGCCCCATCGTTGCAGAATCAATGCCATAGCCTGTCTTAAGGTTCCGTGGAAAAGAACCAGGGCGCCCTTTAAAACGGCGACAATATCCTCGTTTCAAATCCTGCTGTCGAAATCAGTGGGACGTTTCGGCGCCGCCAGTGGCAAGACGCGTCATCGTCGCGCGAAGATCGAGGAGCTCCATAAGAATGATCTCCCATTCCTCGTCATCCGCTTTGGCAATCGATATGACCGAAGCGTCGATCATGCCAAGCAGACGATCGAGAGCCGGAGCTCGACCGAAGTTGTCCGGCACTCCATCGCGCAGGTTTCTAAGATCGGCAACGATCTGTCGCAGAGCAATCTGCCGATCGACAAAACCGAGTTCGGAATGCCCCGCCGCGACAGGAGCACTTTGCCGGGTTCTAACCATCGTGCCCATCCGCCCGCCAGGCATTCTCGCGCACATGTGCGCAGGCCGGTGCATCCGGGGTGACGAGCAGGTCCTCTGGATCCAGATACACATGCCGCATCAGGCCTGCGAGCCTATGCTTGTCTCGAATGCCGCATTCGAACCAGGATACGAGTTCTCTGGCAATATGTTCGGCTGCCGGGCTGGCGATCCCGCATGATTTTTCCTGGCACCAGTCTTCAAGGACCGCGGTCAGCATTGCCACGTCGTCGGGCTGTAACGGCGGCTTCGTGATTCCCGCGTGCTGCATCATCCGCGTTCCTCCCCTTGTATGCGACGATCCTAAACTTAGGGTCATCGATTTCAACAGCTGGTGCGAAAACGTACGGATCGCACGGCCGGCGCCCCGATCCCAACCGCCGGGGAACAAGGCGGCCCGGCAAGGGTTCGGCGGTCAGGGCAAAATGAACGTCGCATGACAGGCTCGAATATGGTAGGCACGATACAGGCGCGGACCCGCCTGTGCTTCTAAACCGCCATTGAACAGCATGATCACCCTAAAACCTGGATTACAGTAGGCGTCCGCCATGAAGTCGCTCAGTCCGGTCGCCGGCAAGACGATCCTTATCATTGGTGAAGCCGGCTTCCTTTCGGACGGTGCAAGAAAGGCGTTGATCGCGCGCCAGGCGGTGCTCGCCGGCCCCGTTGTCATCTCCAGCGCCATGGAATGCTTGAGCGAGGGCCTGCTGTTCGATGCGGTGATCGTCGACGTGACGATTTCCGACGAAGCCATGCTCTGGATAAATGATTGGTTGGAGACACGGCGGATTCCTTTCATCTTTGCCTATGACGAGCGATCCGAAACACCGCCGGGCGGCTTTGTGGTCAGTGGGCGTCCTTCCGACGTGGACGCGATGATCGCCGCTCTGTTCGGAGGGGACCCGTCCTATTATCACTAAAGCGCCTGGCTTCCCTTCGGGCGCGCGATGCGGTGGGTGTTCGCTTCCGTACAATGGAGGACGAGGAGTTGTTTCGGCTGCAATAGAGTCCCATTATTCAAAAACGCACGGTGAAAAGCTTAGGGACCAGGGTCATGCTCGATTCTCAGTCCATCCATTTGAAAGCGCTCGATTCTGCCGATCTTCAGCGTCTGCAAATCGTCTTGGATGTGATCTGCCGCGAGGCCGGCAAAGCCGTGCGTTCGCCTGAAATGCAGGAGGTCGCCGCTCTGCTCATTCGCCTTTATCGCCACGGTTTGACTGACGAGGTCAAGCTGCTGTCGGTCGGCCGTCTGGCGTCGGCGAAAAGGGGGCTCTCCCGAACTGCTGCGATCACGGCGGGGCGGAGATCGAAACGGCCCGTTCTCAATCTGACGAGGAGCAGCTCATGAATGACGGTGAAAAAGCGCGGACCGACGTCGAAGGAACCGAAAAGAAAACCGCCGATGCGAGGAAAAACCCGCCGGCCGGTCCTCACGCCAAGGATCATCTCATAGACGAAAACAAAACGCCCGGCGCCGGCGCGCTGCCCGAGAAGGACGAGCAGAGCATCACGCCAGGATCAGGCTGATCCACTGCGGTCCCCCGAAAACACCGTCGGCTGCGGAACCTGCCCCTTCGGGCGCGGTTCGAGGGGAATGGAACCCGAAAATGAAGTTCCCGCCAATTATCAGGTAACGACGAACCCTGCCCTCACGGGACTTTTGGGACGCTGCCCGCGGTGCCAGCGGGGTCATCTGTTTTCCGGATATCTTACGCTCGCCCGAGGCTGCGAAGTCTGCGGCCTGGATTATTCATTCGCCGATCCGGCGGATGGGCCGGCCTTCTTCGCGATGTCGATCGTCGCCGTTCCGGCGCTCGCCTTTGCCCTCTGGTTCCAATTCACGTTCGAGCCGGCGATCTGGGTGCATCTCATCGTCAGCCTGCCCCTCAGCGTCATCGCCTGCATTCTCATTCTGAGGCCGCTGAAAGGCTGGCTCGTCTGCTCGCAATTCTTTCACAAGGCGGAGGAAGGCAGTATCGACAGAGCCTGGCATGCCTCCGAGAAGGAGCGGAGGGAGCGGTCCTGAGGCGCTCACGCGGCGGCATGCTTTTCAGCGGGCGAGATCCTTGCCGATCAGCCGCCGATATTCTTCTTCGGCAGCGCCGTAGGATCCATGCGCCTCTTCTATCAATCCCCGCCGGTTGAGGATGACGATCTGTCGCCGCGTGGATCGGATCAGCCCCTTGCCTTCGAGCAGATGCAGCGCGACCGTGACCCCTGCGCGGCGCACGCCGAGCATCACCGCCAGAAACTCGTGGGTCAGCCAAATGGTCGCGCCATCGGTCCGGTCATGGACCATCAGCAGCCATCGCGCCAGCCGCTCCTCGAGCTTGGCATGGCCGTTGGCGAGCACCGTCGACGTTGTCTGCGCGAGCAGCGCCTGGACATAGGCGAGAAGCAGGCTACGCAAGGGACGGCTTTCCTCCATCGCCGCAGAAAGGACCGATGCCGGCAATTTGAAGCCATGGCCGGAGACTTGCATGAACGTCCGGTTCGCGGATTGATTTCCCCCCAGAATTACTGCTGCACCCGTCATGCCCTCGCGGCCGACAATGCCCACTTCGATATCACGCCCGCCCGGAAATCTCGCCACGATCGAGGCAAGCCCTGATTCGAGAATATAGACGTCGCTGACCGGACTATTCTCCATTTCAAGGACCAAAGGAACCTCGAGATCGATCGGCTCCAGATGCGGCAGCAGGAGTTCCTGCTCCTGCGGGCCCATGGCGCGCAAAAGTTCATTGCGAAAGTTCAATTGTTGGTCATCCATGTCCATCCGCGCATCAGTGATAATGCGGCCCTTGCTGCGGGCGAACCTAACCATCTAGAATCGTTCAGCAATACATTGTGCAATAGCGTACAGACTCGAGGGCCTGCGCTCGATCAGCCACTGCCCGCGCTCGCAGTGCGGCCGAGCGTCTGCGAGATCCATGCCCTGACTAGGCTGTTTGCTCTATCTGCCAGCCTAGTCGGCAATCGGTTGAAGCCGTGCGGGGCCTCCGGAAAGATGACGCGGTCGGCATTGCCGCTTTGGCTCTGCCATCGCTCATACATCGAGATGCTGTCGTCGAGGATTGGATCGAGCGCTCCGGCGACCAGCAGGGCGGGGGGCAGGCCAGAGAGATCGGCAAACAACGGACCCTTCGCCTCACGCCCGGAAAGACTTGGCGTCAGTCGCTGCAAATTGCGCAGCGCCGATGGCCCATCGATCACCAGGCTTCTGCCGGTCGAGAGCCGCAGGCTTTGCGACCCGCCGAGATCGAAAGCACCGCACATGGAAACAAATCCGACAACCCTCTCCGCCTTGCCGCGCTCGCGAAGGTGGAGGAGCGCCTCCGCGGCGAGATGTGCACCCGAGGACTCGCCGCCGAGGATCATCCGCTCGACCTCAAACTCGGCGAGATGATCGACGAGCCATTCGATCGCGACCGTGCTGTCCTGAAGAGAGAGGTCCAGCCGGTCGTCGGCGGCATTGTGAAAATCGACGCCGGCCGCTACCATCCGACAGTCTCTGGCGATCGGGTAGGTGATGCCGTCGTCAAAGCGGGCGTTGCCCATCACCCAGGCGCCGCCGTGGAAATGGACGTAAAGGCCGCGCGGGGCTCCGTTCGGAAGCATCAACCTCAAGCCGATCCGCCTGCCGTCGGCTGCGACAAGGTGGGTAACAACGTGCCTGCGGCGCAGCAGCCTGTCTGGAGCCAGCAGTTGCGCGACGCGAATTGAGGTCTGCACGATTTTGGCGTTCCAGCGCCGATCGGTATGATAGCTGGGAAGGAAGCGCAGCAAGGCATTGAGCCTGCGGGCGGCGCCGATCTCGCGGGACGTGAACGGCGCCGGCCGCAGGCCCGATGCTGTTCGAGGGGTCATGTCCTTCACTTCGCTGTCAGGCTTCATCGGCAGCAAAGGCAGGCGTCGCGGCCAGGAAGAGAAGGGAAAGGTTGAGCATCAGCCGCATCATCGTTCTCCGTGTTTATTCGGTTGAAGCAGGCGATTGCGCCCGAACGACCGGACCGAGAGTCGGTTCCCGAAACCGGAGGACAGATTTGAGCTGCTTACGCGCGGGAACCAGGGGAAGTTGAAGCGAATTGACAACAATCCGCAGATCGAGGCCCGCCGGCAAGTCCGGCAACATTCCTTTCGTTAATTCCGCGCAAATCGGGAACCAAGGGCTGGCTGGTGAGTTGCGTGCAAGAGCCGCCTAGCGAGTCCGTATTTCGCACCTGAAACGATCAGACTGCGCCCAACCCCACACTTCCGGAGGGCGAGCATTGGCAGCAACGACACCGACCAGGGAAAACCGGCTATTCGCCCTCTTGCCTCAGGAGGAGCTTGCAGCTGTTGTTGCGGATCTCGAACCTTGCGACACTCCTCGCGGCTTCGTCATGGCCGAAGCCGGCGCCACGATCGACTACGCATATTTCCCGTGCTCGGGAGTAGGTTCGATCATCAATGTTTCGCCCGAGGGCAATCGCGTCGAAGCTGGATTGTTCGGCCGTGACGGGTTTGCCCCCACGGCGGCAGCGATAGACGGCGGAATCAGCGTCACCGAGGTCGCCGTCCAGGTGCCGGGCTTTGCCTATCGGATGCGGCAGGACAAGCTTGTGGATCTGATGAAAACACAGCCGGTGTTTTCCGACCTCCTGCACAAGAGCACGCACGTTCTTGCGACCCAGGCCGGATTCACTGCGCTCTCCAATGCGATTCACGGGATCGATGAGCGGCTGGCTCGCTGGATCTTGATGTGCCACGACCGCATTGATGGGGACAAGCTCGCCCTGACGCATGAGTTTATCGCTCTGATGCTGGCGGTCAGGCGGCCGAGCGTCACCACGGCTCTCCATCTGCTCGAGGGCAACCATTTTATCCGCTCGGTCCGCGGCCTGGTGATCGTCAGAGATCGCGCCGGCCTCGAGGAATTCGCCGCCGACGCCTATGGCAGGGCGGAGGAGGAATACGAGCGGTTGATCGGGCCTCTGAGAAAATCGAAGCGACAGACTTTGTAGGGCTCTGGTTGAAACAGCGGCAGCCGTATCCGGTACACCGGTCTTCGCCACAACTCCCAGAGTTCGTCATTGCCGCCTGCCGGGAGATCCACGACCGCCCAATGGGGGTCAGCTCGACGCAATCGTTTCGGTCGATCTGCATGCGCCAACACGATGCTTTCAGCTGCGAGTCGCAATTCGTTACAGCTTCACGTTCATATGCTATAGAGCTGTATTGCAAAAATCTTTGGTTTCCCTGTAACCGATTGCCCGCTTTTACGAATGAGCTCTTTGACAGCATGACCACCGCCCATTCGGAAGAAGCCCTGAAAGCATTGATGCTTCTGTCCCTTGACGGGGACGAGGCTGCCTATCGGCGTTTGCTGACGGCTTTGCGTGTGCTGCTTGTCGGCTATTACAGCCGCAGAATGGCTGCGGCGACGAGAGCGGACATGGAAGATCTGGTGCAGGAGACGTTGCTGGCACTGCATTCCCGACGGTCTACCTATGACCGGAACAGACCTTTTACCGCCTGGTTTTTCTCCATCGCCCGCTACAAGCTGATAGACCATCACCGCGGCCGTGGCGGACGCAGGCTGGCTGAGACAGAGCTTGATGACGAGATCGAAAGCGACTTCAGCGAGGATAGGCTGTCTGCCCGCATGGATGTCGAGCGGTTGCTCGACGGCTTGCCGCCGAGACAGCAGGAACTGATCCGCCAGGTGAAGCTCGAGGGCGGCTCGGTCGCCGACGCCGCAAACCGCACCGGCCAGTCCGAATCGGCGGTGAAAGTCAGCATCCATCGGGCGCTCAAGGCGCTCGGAGAGAGATTGCGAGGCACATCGTGACAAAGACGGACGATATCATCGAGCGATTGACAAGCGACCTGAAGCCGGTGCCGCGCAACGCGCTATGGCGCCGCTTTGCGCTCGGCATAGCGCCCGCCCTCGCATTTTCCCTGCTGCTTATGCTGATCATTCTCGGCCCCCGGGTCGATATCTCAGACGTGCTGATGCTGCCGGTCTTCTGGATCAAGTCGGCCTATAATGCCCTGATTGCGGCGGCCGCCTTTGCCGCCGTTTTTCGGCTTTCCCGCCCCGACGGTTCGGAAGGTCGCTTTTTCGGTCTGCTAGCCGTGATTTTCGCTGCCATGACGGCCGTCGCGGCCACCCAGCTCCTGATGGCACCGAGCGAGAACTATCGATTGCTGATCCTCGGCTCCTCGGCGCTGCATTGCCCGCTGCTCATCGCAGGCTTTGCGATTCCGGTCTATGCCGGCACGGTCTGGGCACTGCGCCGCGCGGCGCCTGTCGATCTGCGGCTGACCGGCTTCGTCGCCGGCATTGCCGCGGGAGCAGCCGGCGCCTGGGTCTATTCCTGGTTCTGCACCGAAAACGGCATGCCTTTCGTGTTGATCTGGTATACGCTCGGCATCCTGCTCATTGGAGCTGTCGGCGCCGTCACCGGACCCCGCCTGCTACGCTGGTGACCCCTCTCGATTTCTTGATCTGGAACATTCCGGGTTTCCCTTGGTTCGAGGACCGAAGGAGAGAAGATGAGCCAGGAATCGGACCGTCGCGCTTTCATGATCTATTTGGGAGCCATTCTCTTGGTCGGGCTCGTGATCGTGTTCGGCGCTACGCTCTCGTGGAACTCGATCAGCATAAGCGGTCAGCCCACGCAATCTTCAACGGAAGCCAATCCTTGACGAAGTGGCCGAAAGACGAGCCGATCCGCTTGGACCGGCCGAGCGACGAAGGGCAGCGGGATGCGCTGAAAACCCTGTGGCAGGTCATCGCTGTGATCGCGACCGTGGTCGCTGTCGCATTTCTGCTCTACGTCTTGATCCTCGCTTACGGGGTCATGCAAAGGCTCTGAGCCGGCGCGACCTGTGCCGAGGCCATTGAGGCAGCATCTATTTCTCCCTGCGCCGCGCAGTCAGCTTCAGCCGGATGCCATAGTGATTGAGAGTGCCGGGAAGATTGGCGACGTCTAAAGAGGGATGCAGCAGCACAATCTCGCCGGCCGACAAGAATGTGCCCACGGCAAGGCTTGCAATCGTCGGCACGAGATTATGTGCCGGGCATATGACAGGACCGGCGCTGAAAGGCACGAGCCCTGCGGCCGGCAACGCATCGTTCTGTCCCCAGATGCTCGGTTCCATCCGATTGGCATAGAGGAGCGCGGGGTCTCGATGGAAAAAGGGGACGAAGATGATGACGCCAGTGCCTCGAGCGATGACCCTGTCGCCTGACTGGATGTCCTTGGTCAGCTGCCTGAGGATGGCGGGCGTCGTCGGCCAGAGACGCAAAACCTCCAGCAGACAACTGCGTGTGAAGGGCCGATCGAGATCGCCGCCGATGGCCTCTTCGACGGCTTTGCCCCAGTAGCTCACATGGCAGGCCAGCAAGGCGAGCGTCCTCATAACGGCAATTCCGGCTGCATCAAAGGCGAACAGCCACTGGGCCACCTGGTTTTCCGGAGCAAGCTCATCGCCTCTGGGAAACCGGTTGACCAGACTGTGCTTCTCCGGGTTCCCCAGATAGCGGCCGACCTGGTCGTGAAACCGAGCAAGCTTGCGCTGATCGACTGGGGCGGCAAATGCCCAGTTCGCCCGGCCTCGAAGTTCGTTCAAGGTCTCGGTCAATGTGACGTCGTTGCGCGCTCGTTCGCCGAGGACAATCCGCCGGACGATCCGGAACCAGGCCTGAGAAAAGGCCGGCCAATCGAGCTCACGGGGTAAGTTCAGGACCTGCAGGAATTCTTCGTCGACGATATTTTTGAAATGCATCGCATATGGATGCAGCCGGTCTGCCGCTGCCAAAGCGTGCTCATGGGCAGGCCGAAGCTCGGCGCGCCGAGAGTCCGATGAGATGAGGACGTTTTTCGGCTCGAAGTGAACAAGGGCGGCATGCTTTTCCGCCGTCGCCGCGGCAAACGGTTCGGGCGAGGATTGAAGCACCGTGGCGACATCGGCCGGATCGAGGATCAGCAGCTGTGGTCGCAATGGGATGGGCAGCAGAAGAGGAGCCGGCCCGTATTTGTTTCTCAGCCGCTGCATCTGTTCCACGGCGGTTCTGTCGAAGCCTTGCCGCTCCGCCAGACGCTCCATTGTCGGGCGGCGAATGATGATGCCCTTGGCAACCGTTGGGGCCACGACCGCCGTCAATACGCGGAGCGTATCGAGCCATCCGGCGCGATTAACTCTGGGAAAGATGGCGTGGCTTCGCGCGTTCATGACTCTTCAGCCTGGCCCGGCGGTTGGCCCATATCGATTCGATCGGCCGATCCTATCGATTTGGGTTTGGAACCAGGACCACGACCGTTTGTTCCGCTCGAGGCGAAGCGGCCGGCGCAAGCCGCTCAATCGACGAGATGGTTTCCGAGCATCGCAATCAGGCACTCGCGGGCGCGGCTCACCCGGCTTTTCAAGGTGCCGATCCGGCACCCGCACATTTTGGCGGCGTCCTCATAGCTTGTTCCGGCAGCCACCAACGTCAGAGCCCGGCGCCTGTCGTCGGAAAGCCGAGTCAATGCCCGCTGCAATTCGTGCTCCCGCAGCACCCACTCTTGGGTCGGGGCGATCGCGACCTGTTCCATCGCCGTGTCCATTCCAGCCGGCTCGCGTTTCTTCCGGCGATAATTGGTGCAGAACGTGTTTCGCAGGATGGTGAAAAGCCAGGATTTGAGGGAGGTGCCGGGCTGGTAAAGATGAATCGAGTTCAGCGCCTTCAGCAAGGTTTCCTGAACGAGATCGTCGATATCATCATCGCTGCGCAGGAACCTTCGGGCAAAGGCGCGCAATGCCGGCGTCAGCTCGACGATCTCCCGCTCGATCGCGGATTTTTCTTTGCAATGCGATGCGGGGCGTACTGAAGACGGGGAAGCCATTTTTCTCTCCTGGGATGAGAAGGAAAGTCGCTGGCTCCCTATTCGTTGCCGTACGATAGCGGACAAAAGTCCGGCTTGGCCGGCGACTGCTCGCCGGCTCGCGGACGGGAACAACGGCCTCCCGCAATCGTTCGGTGATCGCCGTCCGGGTACTCTCGATCGGGCGGTCTCTTCCTTGGCCGGACAGAGATGACGCCCCCGCCCAAGGGGGCGTCATATTTCCGATCGGAACATCCGACCGATGCGAGAGTTGATTGTCGTCACGACACGCCACAGGAGGATTAAATGGCAACCGAGAAGACTCTGAACGATCTGTTTCTCGATACTCTCAAGGACATCTATTACGCCGAAAAGCAGATCCTGAAGGCCCTGCCGAAGATGGCCCGCGCCGCGCAATCGGAAGAGGGCAAGGCCGGTTTTCTGCAGCATCGCGACGAGACCCAGGCGCAGGTCGAACGCCTCGAACAGGTTTTCGAAATGATCGGCAAACCGGCACGCGGCAAGACCTGCGAGGCCATTCAGGGCATCATCGCAGAAGCCGAGGAGATCATGGACGAATTCAAGGGCACGGTCGCCCTCGATGCTGGTCTGATTTCGTCCGCACAGGCCGTCGAGCATTATGAAATCGCCCGCTACGGCACGCTGATCGCCTGGGCCAAACAGCTCGGCCTTAAGGATGCCGTGCCGCTGCTGCAGGCTACGCTTGCCGAAGAAGAGGCGACTGACAAGAAGCTCACGCGGCTCGCCGAGTCCTCGGCCAACGTCAAGGGCAAAGGCAAGGCAGCCTGAGCCGCTCGATGCGCTATGCTTCTTCGCAACGGCCGCCGTCCCGGCGGCCGTGCTTTTGCCCGGATTGCCCCTGAGATCAAAGACCGAGCTGCCAGATTTCGGCGGTGAGCACATTCCCCTCGGGCGCGATGAGACGCGCCGAGCTTACCCCGCTGAAGCCGGGCAGCCGCTTGGTTCCGGTCCAGCGGCCATCGTCGGCGAAGACCTCGATTGAACCTGCATCGAGGAATATCCGGATGGACGACGGGCGCGCGCCGGCGGCGATGTAGCGTGGCGACACCTTGGCATGCGCCACCGAAAAGGGAATGCTCAGCCCATCGTCGTTCAAAAGAACCTCGAGCGCCGCCTGCGGATGTTCGAACGTCAGGCGAAACGCCTTGCCCGGCTCCTTGAGTGTGAGCAGGATTTCGACGGCGCCGTTGGCGAGGTCGACCGCCTGGCCGTCCAGAAGGCCATAGGCATCTAGCCGGCGTTGCCGCAGGCTTTCGACACCGGCGACCGGCGGCGTGATCAGAGCCCCCTCGTGCAATGCCAGCCGGCGCGGCAGCGTCATCGCCGACGCCATGTCGATATCCTTGGAGACGTCAGTCCAGTTCGCCAGCCATGCGATGCCGACCGGGCCGCCGCCATCGACGAAGGCCTGGAACGCGTAGGCGTCGGTGCCGAAATCCAGTTCCTGTTCGAATTCCACGGCGAAGCTGCGGCCATCGAAGCGGCCGACGGTCGCAAGCGTCATATTGCGCCGGCCCGTTGCCGGATCGCGGCTGGTGAGAAGACCGAAGATCAGTGCCCAGCGGGTCGACGGGTCGTTTACGGGACCGTTGAGGGGCACCATGCAGGGGCATTCCGCGGCCGTCATTCCGAAGCGGTTCTCGCGATGAAGCACGCCGAGGAAAGTCCATCCCGTCGCCGCGGCCGGATCATCGGTTTCATAGAGCAGGATCACGCCGCCCTCACGGTCCCGAGTGCCGAGCAGCATCTTCCATTTGTCATCGGGACCCATGAAGACATAGGGATCGCGGAAGTCGGTCGTCAGGCCGAGGCCCGCGGGCCGCGCGGGCAGGATCAGGCTTGCCGGCTCGACGCTGACAAGATCGCGACTGGTTGCTGTGAACTGAACCTGTTCCTCCGGTTTCCGATCCTTCATGTGCTCGGTGAAGAAGATGCGAAAGCCGGCTTCATCCCCGGGAAGAGCGATCGCCGAGCCGGAAAATGCGCCGCCGCGTCCATCGGCCCGTGCGGCGAGTTCGTCCGAAGGCGGAAGAAAGATCGGAAGATGCTTCCAGTGAAGAAAATCGTCCGAGACAGCGTGACCCCAATGCATGTTGTTCCACCGCAGACTGTGGGGATAGTGCTGGTAGAACAGGTGCACCCTGCCGCCGAATCTACCAAAACCGTTGGGATCGTTCATCCAACCGAAGCGTGGGCGGAAGTGATAGCCGCCGGAGATTTCGGGTGCGACGTTGGAAGACCCGACATGCAGCATCCGGATGCCTTTTTCGAGAACGCCGGGCTGAAGGAAGGCGTAGAGAACCGAGACCTGCGTCGTCACGGGATCGTAGGAGAAGTCGGTTTCCCCTCCGCTTTCCAGCGTCAGCACCCGAAACTCGAATTCATGGCGATTTGACGTTTCCACAGTGATGGCCGGATCGCCATCGACATAGGCGGTCAATCTTCCCACGGCGCCGCCATGCCGGGCCTTGATCCACGCGTGGATCGTCGCTCCCGCGGGCAGGACGGCGCTGATCGTCTCCGACCCGCGTTCATGGGACGGAGTCATCGCTTGGCTTGTCATCAATTCAACCTTTCACGGCGGAGCCGATGAAGGAACTCACGAACCAGCGCTGGAAAACGAGGTAGAGCCCCAGGATCGGGATCATCATCAATACGGAGGCGGCCATCGCCCGATCCCAGTAGATGCTGTCCTGACCGAAGAAGGTCGCGATGGCGACGGCGATCGGGCGGGCATAATCGGTCTGGGTGACGAGGATCGGCCAGAGATACTGGTTCCAGGTCTCGATGCCCATGAGGATCGAGACGGTGGCCAGTGCGGGCAGGCTGAGGGGCAGGAAAATCGAGCGATAGGCCCGGAAGAAGGACGCGCCGTCCATCTCGGCGGCTTCCAGCAGTTCCTTCGGCAGCTGCGTGAAGAACTGGTAGAACAGGAAGATGTAGAGCGGGCTCGCGACCCAGGGCACGATCTGCACCGCGAAGGTGTCGGACATTCCCGCCCTGGATACCATGATCACGAGGGGCATGATGATGCTTTCCTGCGGGATCACATAAAGCGCAATCACGATCGACAGGATGACGGCGCGGCCCCGGAGCGATCCCCAGGCCAGGACGAAACCGGCCATCGAATTGACGATCAGGCCTGAGCAGACCGTGGTCGCCAGGATGATCAGCGAGTTGATGAGGTAACGGCCGAAGGCGAGTTCGCCTGAGAGGTGGCCGACCTCCGCATAGTTGGAGAGCGTCGGTTTCGAAACCCAGAAGGCGCGGAAACTGCCCATATCGGCCAAGATCTGGAACCGGTCATCCTTCAGGCTCGCCACGACGAGGAGCAGCAACGGGGAGACGATCACCAGGGCGATGATGAAGATAGAGACCGTCTGGATGGTGCGCAGAACCCTTGCGGCGGAGCGCGGCCGCGCCGCGCGGGCCTGCGGGATCGAGAGAGCGATATCAGACATCGAAGCGCCTCAGGAGCTGGCGCTGGATCAGCGCGATGATGAGAACGATGACGAACAGGATGACCGAAACGGCCGAGGCATAGCCCATCTTCTGCTCTTCGAAGCCGGCGCGGACCATGTAGTGCACCACCGTCTCGGTGCTGCTCTTCGGCCCGCCTTGCGTGAGGATGGCGACCTGGGTGTAGAGCTTGAACGCTTGGATGGTCGTGATCACGAGGACGAAGACATGGGTCGGCCGCAGGCCTGGCATCGTGACATGCCAGAATCGCCGGAAGGCGTTGGCGCCGTCGATCTTGGCGGCATCGTAGAGTTCGTCTGGAATGCCCTGGAGGCCGGCGAGATAGACGATCATCTGGAAGCCATAGGCCTGCCAGGCCGAGAGCAGGACGATGGAAAACATCGCCCATTCGGGATCGCCTAGCCAATCGATCGGCTGGATCGCTCCGCCGGAGAGAAAGCCGAGGATCTGGTTGAACGGTCCCGTCGGATATTGGAACAGGGTGCCCCAGATGACGCAGACCACCACCATAGAGGTGATCGCCGGAAGGAAGAACATGCCGCGCAGCAGATTGCGGAACGGCAGCTTCTGATGCAGCAGCAGCGCCGTCGCAAAGGCGAGGCCGCATTGCACCGGAATGATCCAAAAGGTGAAGCGCGAGACGTTCCAGAGAGCCGTCCAGAAGAGATCGTCCTGGAAGATGCGGATGAAATTGTTGAACCAGACGAAGCGGACGGGCGTCGGCCGGGGCACGAGAGGCTGGTTGGTCATCGCCGTCCAGAAAGACAGGAGGAACGGCACGATCAGAAAGACGGTCAACAGAATCACGGCCGGCGCGAGCATGGCCGCTTCCTGCATCAGCCGTCCCTTGTCACGCCGGAGCGTTATTCGAGCGGATCGCGACGATGTCGATTGTTGCATGGCCATACAGCTCCTCCTCTCCAGGCGTGATGTCGGTTCCGCCTTGCGATGTCACACGGACGCATCGCAAGGCTCCGATTGGTCGGCGAGGGCGATTATTGCTCGTCACCGAACGGCGGGTATCCGTCATTATCCTCGATGTCCTGGTCGATCTTCTTGGCGGCTGTTGCGAGCGCCTCCTTGGGATCGCCGCCATTGAACACCTCGTCGACGGCTTGCATAAAGGCCGACGTGATTGTGGGATAGGCTGGATGCGGCGGACGTGCGACGGCGGTCTTGGATGCCTGTTCGAAGGCGATCGCCATCGGACCGCCATCGGCATAGAGCGGAGACTCGGCAGCGAAGCTCTTCAATCCGGGGTAGCCGGATTGGCTTGCGACATAGGCCCGGTATTCCTTGTCCTTCAGCAGGAAGCTGATGAACTTAGCCGCGATATCGGGATGTTTCGATGTCTTGGTGATCGCCCAGATCCAGGTGCCATTGGGGCTTACGCTCTTTGCGCCGAACTTCGGAAGCGGCAGGACGACGAGGTTGTCCTTCATGGCGGCTACCGCCTCCGCATAGACCCAATGTCCGCCGAGCGCCAGGGCCGCCGGATTGCCTTCGGCGTAGAACTGGTTGGTGCCGGCCGACTGTGGCACGACCCAGCCGTTCTTAACCCATTTCTGCATCATCGCGAGTGCATCGACGCAGGCGTCGCTGTCGAGCGTGCCCTCGGATTTCCAGGCTTTGCGGTCGATCAGATCGCAGCCGGCCGATTGCAGGATGGGGCCGTAGGCATAGGTTATCCATTCGGTCTTGATGCCGTAGCCGCGGAAGGTGTCAATCGGCCATTTCACGCCATCGAGCTTCGAGAGCTTCTCGAGATAGGTTTCGAACTCCTCCCGCGTCCAGGCATCGTCGACGGATTTCGGGATGCGGGCGCCGATCGCTTCGAGATATTTCTTGTTGCCGTAAAGAACGACGGAAGAGTCCGTCAGGCCGATCGCATAGAGATCCTTGTCGATCGGATATGTGCCCTGCGCGATGTTGGACTCCGTCATGTCGTCGAGGACGTCCTTGTCGATCAGCGGCTTGATCGGCTGAAGATATCCCGACCAGACGTAATTGGCGAGGAACGGCGCATCGAGTTCCATGACGTCGGGCAGTTGCTTGGCCATGACGGCCGCGCTGAACTTCTCGTTATAGGCGTCGTGCGGCGCATAGATGAATTGGACGTCGACATCGGGATTGGCGGCTTCGAAGCGCTCGGCGACCTTGCCATAGGCGGCGACGAAGCCCGGATCGCCCTGATGCATGACCTGGATCGCGGTCTTTTCGGCTGCGTCAGCCCAAGTGGCGGCAAGTGCCGAAGACAGGACGAGAGACCAAAGTAAACGTTTACCCATTAGAATTCCTCCTCAATTGAATGGGCCTTCCTCAATTTACACGGATGCCCGTTCCACCAACTGGAACGGCAGTTTCTGCACCCCGACCGGAGGCCGGTCTTCGGCAAGCAGGATGTGCGCGGCCTGGCGACCCATGGCGCGGTGCGGCAGCGCCATTGTTGTCAGCGGCGGATCGAGGCGTGAGGCGATCTCGACCTGGTTGTCGAAGCTTGCAACGGCAACGTCATCGGGAATGGTCGCGCCCGAGCGGCGCAGTGCGGCATAGACCTCCATCGCCACACGGTCATTGCCGCACAGGATGGCATCGGGAGGCCGGGGACCGTTCATCAGCTCATGCACATGCGTTGCCACGAGGCTAGGCGCCCGGTCGCTGTAAACAGCCTTGCCGACGGCCGGCAAGACCACGGCGCCGGCTCCGTTGATGCCGGCATGATCGAGCGCCTGGCGAAAACCGAGTTCGCGCAGTTCGCCAGCGAGAATGCCGGGCAGGTTGATGAAGGCGATATTGCGACGGCCTGCCTCGATCAGGTACTGCGTCATTTCGATCGCCGCTCCCGTTTCGTCCGGCACCAGGGACGCCACGCGGTCATTGGCGTCCCGGCAGTTGATCATGACGCCGACCGTGTCGGCAAACTCGGCCGGCAGGTCGACGCTTTTGTGATACATGGCCGCATAGGCAATCGCGCGCGGGCGAAAGCGCCGCATCTCGTCGAGGATTGATCCGACGCTGCGGTGGCCGCCGAGCGTCATGGCGAAGACGGCCATGTCGGAAGCGCGCACGGCGCCGTCGAGCCCCCTGATGATCTCAGTCGCGAAGGGTGACGTGATCAGATCATCGGCAACGAGCCCAACGAGTGGCATCCAGCCCTGCCGCATGCTGCGCGCGGCGAAGTTGGTGACATAGCCGAGTTCCTCGGCGATCTCCTTGATCCGCTGGCGCGTTTCGTCCGACATACGCGCCGAACCGCCATGCAGAGCGCCTGACACGGTCTTGACGGAAACGCCTGCGCGGGCGGCTATGTCGTTGAGTGAAGCAGTCACGGGTTCGCTTTGGGTTATCGATTACCCACATCAGTATCAATCGCTTTCCGATGAGTCAAGCGGTGACAGTCCCCTGCCCCGCTCAATCGATCTCCTCAGGGATGAAGCCACCGGTCTGGCGCCTCCAGAGGCGTGCAAACAGCCCATCGCGTTCGACCAGTTCTTCCGGCCGGCCTTCTTCCACAATCCGTCCGTGATCGAGCACGACGATGCGGTCCATTCTGGCGATCGTCGAGAGGCGGTGGGCGATGGCGATCACCGTCTTTCCCTCCATGACGAGGTTCAACCGCTCCTGGATAGCGGCTTCGGATTCGCTGTCGAGGGCCGAGGTCGCCTCGTCGAGAACCAGGATCGGCGCGTCCTTCAGGAGCACGCGGGCGATTGCGACGCGCTGGCGCTGGCCGCCGGACAGTTTGATGCCGCGATCGCCGACGAAGGCCTCGTAGCCCTTGCGGCCTTCGCTGTCTGTCAGATCGGCGATGAAGGCATCGGCGCTAGCCATCTTCGCCACCCGCTCGATCTCTTCCCGCGTCGCCTCCGGCCGGCCGTAACGGATATTGTCGCCGACCGAGCGATGCAGCAGCGCGACATCCTGGGCGATGACGCCGATCGCCCGGCGAAGGCTCGCTTGGGTGACCGCGCGGATATCCTGCGCATCAATCAGGATCGCGCCCTCGTTGATATCGTAGAAGCGCAGGAGCAGGTTTGCGAGCGTCGTCTTGCCGGCGCCTGACAGACCGACGAGACCGACCTTCTCGCCTGGCCGGATCGTCAGCGACAGATTGTCGATCACGGCTTTGCCGGACTTGTAGGCGAAGCGGACGCTTTCGAAGCGGATTTCGCCTCGTTGCGCCGTGAGATTGGTCGCATCCGGCCGGTCGGTGATCGTGGGCGGCGTCGTCATGACGGGCATGGCGTCCTTGATCGTGCCGATCGCCTGGAAGATCTGCTGGCCCATCTGCAGGAAGACGAAGATCTGCGACGACAGCCGGTGGAGGATATAGATCGCCCCGACGAACTCGCCGACCGTGAGGAAGCCTTTGACGAGGCCGGAAAATCCGACCGCCAGCATGCTCAGCCACAGCAGCGTATTGAAAATGACGACGGTCACTTCCGACGAGCGGTAGATGCGCTGTTCGCTGTGCTGCGTCTGCACCGCCTTGCCGATGATGCGGCGGATGGCGCCCGCCTCGCTGTCTTCGGCCGCAAACTGCTTGATCATCTGCATGTTGGTATAGAGATCGGTGATGGCGCCGGCGACCAGGCTGCGCTGCTTGGCGGTGCGGCGCGAGCGCTCGACGAAAACGGGCACGATCTTGGCGGTGAAGGCGACGTTGAGCACGATCCACACGACGACCGGCAGCGCAAGCTGCCAGGCAAGCGCGCTCAGCAGGATCACCGAGCCCACCAGCTGCATCAGGAAGCGCGGAAT
Source organism: Rhizobium atlanticum (assembly GCF_030182485.1). NCBI lineage: Bacteria > Pseudomonadati > Pseudomonadota > Alphaproteobacteria > Hyphomicrobiales > Rhizobiaceae > Rhizobium > Rhizobium atlanticum. The sequence goes on along the minus strand of NZ_JAQJCJ010000003.1, from coordinate 171,076 downwards.
GGACTGGAAAGCGGCGAGGATCTGCTGCTGGACGGCGGACGAGACCTGCTGCAGCCGCGAGGAAACCTGGCCGGCATAGACATCGTGGAAGAAGGCGAGATCCTGCCGCTCCACCGCCTTGTGCCCCTGCCACTGGATGGCGGCCGGCATTGCTATGCCCAATGTGTGCGAGTTCAGCGTGTTGAGCATGAAGGACACGATCGGCATTACGGGAAAGATCAGGAGGCCGAGAACGGTCAGCAGCCGCCATTCACTCTGCAGGAAGGCGGCAGCACCTACCTCAGTCACACCGTCAACGATGACCGAAAGCCCCCAGACAATCGTCAGGTTGATCACCTCGAACACCATGGAGCAAAGCGCCAGCGCAATCAGCACGCCACGAAACATGCCGATGAAATGCAGGAGCACCGTCACCGGCCCTTTCGACGGCAGCGGCCGGTAGGGTATGTCCAGCGGCCGGATCAGGGTTTCGAAAGGACGATAGATCGCATCTGAAATCGACATGGGCCGCTCGGGTTCAAATATCGGAAGGAGAGCGCGGACTCAGGGCTTCGCAGGTACGATAGGACCATCTCGCGCCTGCAATCTCAACTAGAATTTTGCTGAATGTCTGGAAACGGGAGGCTGTGGAAATGGATAAAGTGAGCGGTGGAAGGGTGGCAGATATGCCTTCCCTCGGAATGAACCCCGCCGAAGCGGGGTTCATTGAGCAGGCAAGTCGCTCAGTTATTATGCGCTGCGCAGGCTTCGTCCATCGGCGTGGCGTTGCTCGTGCCGCCCTGCGTCTGGAGATTGGCGGAGTTGTTGACCGGGTTCGGGCACTTGGTCTTGTCCATTTTCATCGTGCCGCTGGTTGTTGAGCCGGTCGTGGTGGTATCAGTGGCCATCGGCTTCTTGGCCTTCGTGTCTGTCGTGGCGCCGCCGCCCTGATCGGCCTGGTTCTTGTCGATCGTGGCGCCGGCCGGTGCCGGGTTGGACTGGGCGAAAGCCGACGTGGCCATGCCGAGAGCGAAAAGTGAAGCTGCTACGAGTTTCATACGCATTCTATTGTCCTCCTTGGGGATCTTTGCATGCTAGGCCTATTCACAACCTCGCCGGCAGATCATTGTTCCGCTTCCGTGGAAGACAAATGCATCCATGGCCTGCGACCCGGATTGCAGGCAGCAAGCGGGAGGATGAGCGGCAGACCGCTCCACGGGTTGATTTCTTCGACCAGCAAAAGCAGCAGCGTCTGAATGCCTGATCTGGCGCCCCGCTGGGCGCGGACGGCTCAGATCCTTCGGTCGAACAGCACCAGCGACTGGGCGTCCTTCAAGCGGAACATCTGGGCGGGCCGGTTGCTCGCCCGGCGCATCTCGCCTTCGACCGGCTCCAGGAAATCGGCCTCCGCCATGCGCTTTCGAAAAGCCGATTTGTCCAGCTTGCGGCCGAGAAGGGTTTCATAGACCGATTGCAGCTCGCTGAGTGTAAAGCGGGCCGGTAGCAGATGGCCGGGCATATTCGAATATTCGACCTTGCTGCGGATGCGGCCGAGCGCCTCCTTGAGGAGGGACGCATGGTCGAAGGCAAGGGACAAGCCGACGCCGTCGCCTTCTATCGGCCGCCATTCGGCCTCCTTAGCCAGCGCATCCTGCCGTTCGGCGACGTCGTCGGCCGAAAGCAGCGCGATATAGACGATGCTGATGCTCCAGCCCCTCGGGTCTCGATCGCGGTTCCCCGTCGTTTGCAGCTGTTCGAGATAGGGTGTTTCGACGCCGGTTTTTTCCTTCAGAACCCGCCGCGCCGCTCCCTCCAGATCCGCATCCTCGTCGATATGGATCCAGCCGCCAGGCAGAGCCCAGTCGCCGGCGAAGGGCGCGTTCGCGCGTCGCACCAGAAGCACGGAGAGGCCCGCCGGCGACAGCGAGAAGATGGCGAGATCGACGGTCGCGATCGGTTTGAAGGCGTCATTATCGTGTGTCGTCATGATGGGAACATAGCAGGTGTGAGCCTTAGTGTAAATCTTCAACTAAGTTAGTTGACATTTGTCACTAAGTCATGTTTTTCTTTTTCGACACGAGCGAGGGGCTCGCGCCAAGAACAGGAAAACGGATATGTTCGGACTTCGCTTCATCAAGACGGAACCCACGCAATACGTCATCCAATATCAGAACGGCAAGGCCGTCCGCGAGGGCGCCGGCCTTGCCTTCTGGCATTTCTCGCCTTCGAGCTCTCTCGTGCTCGTGCCGACGGCCAGCGTCAACGATCCTTTCATCTTTCCTCTGGTGACATCAGACTTCCAGGAAGTGACGGTGCAGGGGCAGATCACCTACCGCATCGCCGAGCCGCGCCGCACGGCGGCACTTTTGAATTTCACGCTCGACCGCAGGGGCCACTATGTCTCGGAGGATCCGCAGAAGCTTTCGACCCGCGTGATCGACCGCGTTCAGGTGGCGATGCGCGCCGAGGTGCAGACGCTGTCGCTGAAGGAGGTTCTTGCTTCGGGCGAGGCGCTCGTCGCCGGCGTGGCCGAGGCGCTCAAGGTGCATCCGACGATCGAAGCGCTCGGCTTGGAGATTCTCGGCCTGTCGCTGCTTGCCGTGATGCCGAAGGCCGAGACATCAAAGGCGCTGGAAGCACATGCCCGTGAAGCCCTGCTGCGGCAGGCCGACGAGGCCATCTATAGCAGGCGAAACGCGGCGATCGAGCAGGAGCGGACGATCAAGGAAAACGAGATCGCCACCGAGATTACCCTGGAGAACAAGAGGCGGCAGGTGCGCGAAGCCCAGATGGAGGCCGAACGCGCCGTGCAGGAACGGCAGCTGCAAATCCGCCGGGAAGAAATGGCCGGCAAGATCGCGCTCGAAGAGCAGAACCGCGAGCTGGTGACGCTGGCGGCGACCAATGCCCGGGCCGAGGCCGACGCGCAGGCCTATGCGCTGACGGCGATGATGAAATCCTTCGAAGAGGCCGATCCGAAAGTGCTGCAGGCACTCGCCTCGGTCGGTATGCAGCCGGGCCAGCTGATGGCGCTCGCCTTCCGCGACCTTGCCGACAATGCGACGAAGATCGGCCAGCTGAACGTCTCGCCCGATCTTCTCAGGGAGATCTTGCAGCCGCAGGAGGGCAAGGACCGTGCCGGTCTCTGACGAGCGCAAGATCATCCTTGTCGTCAGGCCGACCCGGCTCGACGAACTCATCGCCCGATTCAACACGGTGCAGCAAGCGCAGTTCTATGTCGAACATCTCGGCGCCGACTTCAGCGACTACCTCGCCGAGAAGAAGCGATACGAAACGGCTATATCAGAGGTGGAAGCAAGCCTGCGCGCCGTCGCCCGCGTCCAGCGCCTCGACCGCCGCTACCTCGCGAGCTTCGTCTTCGCTCCCGACGATGTTGTCGTGGTGCTCGGCCAGGATGGCCTGGTCGCCAATACGCTGAAATATCTCGACGGGCAGCCGGTGCTCGGCGTCAACCCCGACCCCAAGCGCTGGGACGGCCTGCTGCTGCCCTTCAACCCGAAGAGCCTTCCGAAGGTGATCGGCGAGGCGCTGAAAAACAAGCGGCCGATCAAGCACGTCAGCATGGCCAAGGCGACGCTCAACACCGGCGTCGTCATCCACGCGGTCAACGACCTCTTCATCGGCCCGCAAAGCCATGTCTCGGCGCGCTATATCCTGCAGGCCGAACAGCGCGAGGAGCGCCAGTCCTCGAGCGGCATCATCGTCTCGACGGGCATGGGCTCGACCGGCTGGCTGAAGAGCCTCTATTCCGGCTGGCTCGGAGCCGCGACCGCGCTGGGGCTCGAACCCGCCGACCGGACGATCGACATGTCCTTCGCCTGGGATGCGGATTACCTGCGCTACTTCGTGCGCGAACCCTTCCCCAGCCGCACCACCGGCACCACCATCGTCGCCGGCATCGTCTCTCAGGACCAGCCGCTCACCATCGTCTCCGAAATGCCGGAACACGGCGTCATCTTCAGCGACGGCATCGAGGCGGATTTTCTGGAGTTCAACGCCGGCACGCGGGCGGAGGTGACGCTGGCTGAGCGGCAGGGGATGCTGGTGGTGTGAGGGAGCTGAGGTTCGGATGGCTATGGTAGGGTAATGACACCGGTGTCCTGGAGCGAACCGAGATCGCCGGCTGTTACCCTTAAGATATAATCGTAAATCGCTGCTGCGCTTGCTTCCGCCGTCTTTGAAGTGACATCCAAATTCAGCGTAAACGGGTGTCGGGGGTGGAGGACCTGGGCTCGTCTGCTTTTCTCCCTGGCAGCCTGCACGTCAACGGACTTTAACCGCTCGCGACGCGCCGGTGTGGTAACGCGCCGCGCCAACTCTTCCTCGTCGCAGAGCAATCTCACGGGCACCAGCACCGCCCCGCGTTGTTCGGCCGCGCCGGCAATCTGCTGAAAGGTGCGATTGCTACGTTCATCACCTTCTATGCCGGCATGCGTGAAAATGAAATTCGCCGAAGGAGTGGCCATAAGCGACAATCGCATCTAGGACGGCTTGTCGGACTCTTGCGGTATATGCCCGTACTCCATTCGGGAGAGGCGTCATTCCGTCGTCGTCGAGCAGACGCAGTATCGGGTTGTTGAACCAATGATTGTCAATGACCTTTGCAGTCAGGAGCGGGCTTAGTTCTCTCGCGATGGTCAGCTTTCCGACGCCGGGAAAGCCCAAGAGAAGAATAAATAGTTTCATGGGCTGTCTTCCTTATTCACAGCTGACTTCTCGAACCTCGCAGTCACTGCAATCGACGATTAAGATGCGGTGCCCGATTTGGTCGGGCTTATAAAATCATAAATCGTAGCGCGGCTTCGAAAAGCCGTCGCTTCCTTTGGTCGTCTCAAGGCTCATCAAATGCCTACCATGTTGGTAACCGCCTTGCCGTGGGCATCGTCTCCCGCGAATCAGCCGCTCGCCATCGTTTTCCGAGATGCCTGAACGCGGCGTCATCTTCAGAGATGGCATCGAAGCGAATTTTCTCAAATTTAATGCCGGGACACCAGGGTGTGATGCCGGCTAAGCGGCTGGAGTTTGCAACGGTATAGGGGGCTAGCGCCCTGATTTATTTGGTATTGATCCGGAAATGGAAGTAATATCGAGGTTTGGTTCCTTTACTTCTCTACTGTCTTCTCACGGCATGTAGTTGCTGTCGCTTTTGAGCGGAGACGAGGAGCTTTCGCAGGGATGAAGCTGAGCGGCGGCTGCTGATCAAAAATGCGTCGGGATATCGACTGTTGCTCCGGAGAGGAGCGGCGCGCCACGTTATTGATGCAAGGGGCGGCGCTGCGATCCTTCGAGGCTCCGCCCTCTGGGCTGCGTGACTCAGCAACCGTGTTGTTGCGGTTCGCTCCATGGGGTTCGTCTTTTGATGATAGTGTTGATCATGACGATGAATTTCCGCATGGCGGCGGCGAGCGCGACCTTGGGTGGTTTGCCGGCAGCGCGCAGTCGTTTGTGGAAGGCCTTGATGGCCGGACTGCAGCGAATGGCCGAGAGCGTTGCCATGTAGAGGGCGCAGCGGACGGTGGCGCGGCCGCCGGCGATGTGGCGCTGGCCACGCCAGGTGCCGCTGTCGTGGGCGACCGGGGCGACGCCGACGAGGGCTGCGAGTTTCTTGTCGTCGATGGCGCCGAGTTCGGGCAGTTCGGCGATGAGCACGGCGGCGCCGACCTCGCCGATGCCTGGCACGGTCAGCAGCAGGTCGCGGCGTGCGGCCATGTCGGGTTCGGCCTCGATGGCAAGCGCGATGGCGGCATCGACGCGGGCGAGCTGGCTCTTGAGGGCGGCGAGGGTCTCGCCGATCAGGGTGGCGACGGCTTGCGGGGCGTGTTCGAGGCGGTTCTTCTCAGCGACCGCCATGTCGATGAGCTGGCGGCGGCGGGCGACCAGGGCAGCAAGCGCGATGCGACCGTCGTCGATATGGGGGATCTTTGCCGGCCGCATCGCTCTGGCGAAGTGGAGAATGACGCGGGCGTCGACCTGATCGGTCTTGGCCAGCCGGCCGCTGGCCCTGGCGAAATCGCGCACCTGGCGGGGATTGACAACGGCGACGGCAATATCGGCGGCCATCAGCGCCCTGACGATCGCCATCTCGTAACCGCCGGTGGCTCGACGACGGCCAGCTCGGCGCCGGCTATCGCTGTCGCCAGCGCGGCCCGGCCTGGCGCGTCGTTGTCGAAACGGACAACCGCGGCTTTGCCCTCGACGGCCACGTCGAAATGGGCTTTCGAGACATCGATGCCGACCATGAAAGCTTGGGCAATATGCATGGGTGCTCCTCCTTGCAACGCGGGCTCGAAGCCCATCAACCGTTCGAGCGAAGACATCGCGACGGAGATGCTCGCTGGGGCACGAGTTCGAAACGCAAGGATGACACGCATCCCCGTCGGTCGCGCAGCCCGTTTATACGCCAACGGCAACGTACAAGGATGGAGGGATGTTGGGGGATGCCGCGCCTTGGAGGGCGTTGGCGAGGCCGTGTCGATGGCGGGCGCCGTATGATTTTGCGCGGGCGCGACGCCCAAGAGAGCGTCACCCTGAGGTGCCCGTAAGGGCCTCGAAGGTCGGAGCGGGTGCGCAGGTGTCAAATGAAAAGGACCGGTGTTGCCGCACGCTCCGCACGGGCTGCCGAGGAGGAGCCGCCCTCATGGCGCACCGCCGCCAAGGCCGCTAGCCGGTGCCCTGCTCCTTGTCCGCAGCCACTGCCGAAACCAGCCCGCGCTGCGCGTGCCTCATCCCATCGGGAAGGTGAAACCAATCGTGCCTGGACTCCTCGTAGACGGAAACCAGGGGCGGTGGAAATGCCGGGTCGGCGAACGCGCCAACGGCGACGATGTAGAGGTCGGGATTGAAATCGCCTTCCCAGTATAGGGACGTGCCGCAGTTCGGGCAGAAATGGAATCGCACCTTGCGCCCCTGCGCGGCGTCCCGCTCGAAGATCCTGCGATCCCCCTCGATCATCACTTCCGCCTTCCCGAAGATCGCGCCGCTGCCGGCCACCGCGCCGGTTCTGCGCTGGCAATCGCGGCAGTGGCAGATGCTCACCATGAGCGGATCGCCTGATGTCTTTGCGCGGAGTGATCCGCAATGGCATTGCGCAAGCCTGTTCATCCGTCACCTCGGTTGCTTTTTGCTGATCTTGTTCGTGGTCGGTTAGAGCGCTGCGTCCCATGAGAGTGTAGGAGGTTACCGCGCCGGCGCTCAAGAGCACTTCAAGGGGCGTGGGTGCGAGTCGCGTCGAAAGGAGCGGCGTTGCTGCGAGTGCTTCGAGGCTCCGCCCTGCCGGCTGCGCACCTCAGCATGAGGGTTGGCGGAGGATGCCGTGGCTGACGTCCGTTGGTGAGTGCCGAGGTCGACGAGAGGCGTTGGAGGGTGTCGGCGGCCACGAGGTAGTGACCCTGCGGTGCCCCATGAGGGCTTCGAACGGCGTGGGGGTTTGATATCGCCCTGACAGAAGCCCGGCGCGGGAGAGTGCGCCGGGCTTCGATAGTGACCGACAGCATGGGAGGAGGAGTGCTGTCTATCGGGCCAAAGCAGCTAGGAGGGCAGCGCTTCGGCTCATCACGAGGTAGTGCCGCAATGCGGCGAATTCAAGCCGATATCTACCACCGATATCGCGCAGATGATCTCCTGCGTCGTTGTCCGCGGACAACCGGGGAGGCGGCGATTTATGATCGGTCGCGAACGAGGGCCGCCTAGTTGTCGCCACATGAGGCCAGTTGGCGTCGTGGCTGCCTGCCGCCGGTTTGCTCTTTTGCAGCGGCGGGTCAACGGCTTTCTGTCCGCGCAGGTTCTGTAAGATCTTCTTTCGGCATGTTCGGCAGGCATCTCCTGGATGGGTTGTCCGCGGACAACTGATGTGGTGATGCTTCATCTTGCCCGCATTTGCTGCTGCTGCCGGGGAGGCTCCTAGGTGGCTTTCCGCTTCTATGTTAATGTTCGGCATGTCTTCATGTGAGGGGGTAGATGGACAGGAAGCTCGCGGCTATCTTAGCGGCCGACGTCGTCGGGTACTCGGCGCTGATGGAGCGGGACGAGACGGGCACGTTCGAGCGTCTCACCGCGATGCGCAAAGCGCTGATCGAACCAGAAGTCACCAAGCGACGCGGCTGCATCTTCAAGCTCATGGGCGACGGCTTGCTCGCCGAATTCGGCAGCGCCGTGGATGCTGTGGAATGCGCGGTGTCGGTGCAGCGCGCGCTGAACGAGCGCAATGCGAAGGTGCCGCAAAACGAGCGGCTGGAGCTGAGGATTGGGCTCAATCTCGGTGAAGTCATTGTCGACGGCGATGACCGCTATGGAGAAGGCGTCAATGTGTCGGCGCGTCTGCAGCAACTCGCTGATCCCGGTGGCATCTGCATCTCCGGCAAAGTCGTGCGGGAGGTCGAAAAGACACTTGCCTTCGGATTTGAATCGATGGGGGAGCAGCAGGTCAAGAATATCACTGAGCCGATCACGGTGCATCGCCTCGTGCAGGAAGGGACTTCACCGGAGACGCGATTGGCGAGGCCACCTGCCCTGCCGAATAGGCCGTCGATAGCCGTGTTGGCCTTTGAGAACATGAGCGGCGATCCAGAACAGGAGTATTTTGCGGATGGACTGGTCGAGGATGTCATCACCAATCTTTCCAAAATTCCGAGCCTGTTCGTCATCGCGCGAAACTCCACCTTCGCATACAAACATAAGGCCATCGACGTCAGGCAGATCGCCAGAGAACTTGGTGTCCGCTATGTGCTGGAAGGCAGTATCCGGCGCTCAGCGAACCGGTTGCGCATCACTGCGCAACTGATCGAAGGGCGGGACGCAACCCATATCTGGGCCGACAGGTTTGAGGGCGCAGCGGAGGACATTTTCGATCTGCAGGATCAGCTAACCGAGCGGATCGTTGGTACACTTGAGCCGACGATCCGGCGGGCGGAGATCGAGCGCGCGCGACGCAAACGGCCAGGCAGCCTGGATGCCTATGATTTTTTTCTCCGCGCGTTGCCGCACACTTATGCCAACACGCCGGCGGAGTCTGATGAAGCCCTGCGGTTGCTGAGAGAGGCCTTGCGTCTTGATCCCGACTACGCCTGCGCACATGGCTATGCCGCCTGGGGATACGAGCAGCGTTTCCTGCGCGGCGGCTTCGATCCCGAGGATAGAGCCGCTGCGCTTAGACACGCGCACGCGGCACTCGCGACAGGCCGGGACGATCCGCAGGCGCTTTGCCTCGGAGCTTTCGTCCATGCCACGATAACCCACGGTTACGAGCGCTCGATCAACGCGCTTGACAGGGCACTGATGCTGGACGGCAATTCGTCGCTCGCTTACGGATTAAGCGCGATGGTCCACATGTTCAACGAAACTTACGACCAGTCACGCGACCATGCATTCAAGGCGCTTCGGCTAAGCCCACTCGATCCAATGAACTACCATTCCTATCTCGCATTGGCTTGGGTCAGCCTGTTTACCTCGCAGTTCGAGGAGGCGGTAAAGTATTCAGCTCTCGGCATCCAGGTGAACCCCGGTTTTAGCATCCTTCATGCCAGCCTGGTGGCAAGTTATGCCAATCTCGATCGGCTGGAGGCCGCTCAAGCCGCTGCCGGGCGCCTCCTGCAGGTCGCGCCTGGCTGGACGATAGGCGAGTTTGTCCGGATGGGCGTGGTGCGGCCTCAGCTAATGAATGGGCTGGCGTTGGCGTTGCGCAAGGCCGGACTGCCGGAATAAAATATTGCCTTCCATCCAGTGGTTTACGGGCGCGAATTTGCTCTTCTGGCGCCGCAAGGATGCCATGCCCGCGAAAGAGCATGAACCATGGCTTTGCCGAAGTAACGAAAGCAACGGTCGATTTGGCTTCCGTACGAGAAATTATACACGTAGAATCATCGACTTAAGATTTTCTAAGCCGAGGCAGTTCCTGCCTTGCGGCGCTTGTAGCGGCAGCAGGCGCCCTCCCCTCACTCGAAATCCCCGGAGGAAAGCAACGGCTTGCATCCTTTAGCCGCACCCGGCGTTATCCACGAAGCAATTCGGAGGATAGGGTAATGGCTGATGCGCTCCACCTCAAGAGATATCCCCTCGCCACGGCGATGGTCGCCGCCGCTGTCGGGGCGATCGTGTTTATGCAGGCAAGGCAGCGCAGCTCGCTGGCGCCGCCGGCGGCAGTCGCCTGGTCCGGTGACGATCACGGGCGCAGCGCGGCGACACCCGAGGCCATTCCGATGAGCGGCCTACGCGATGTGTTCTGGCGCGTCTTCCACGAAGTGTGGGATGACCGAGTTACGCTGATCGCCGCGGGCGTGACCTTTTATCTTCTGCTGGCGATATTTCCGGCGCTTGCGGCCCTGGTCTCGCTCTATGGACTGGCTGCCGATCCCGTCACCATCTCCGAACATCTGCGCGAGATGGCCGTTCTCCTGCCGCCCGGCGCCTTCGATCTTCTTGCCGATCAGATCAAGGCGCTCGTCGAAAATCGCGAGAGCACGCTTGGCATTACGTTTTTCGTCGGTCTGGCGATCGCGCTCTGGAGCACCCATAGTGGCACGCTGGCGATTTTCGATGCGATGAACGTCGCCTATGAGGAGAGGGAGAAGCGGAGCTTTTTGCGGCTTAATCTGATCGGCCTCTGCTTCACACTATGCGCGATCATCTTTGCGGTCCTCATGGTGGCGCTCGTCGGCGTGATGCCTGTCGTGCTCTCCTATCTCTGGCTCGATCAGTTCAAGGAGCAGATGGCGCTGCTCCTGAGATGGCCGCTGCTTCTGCTCGTGGTAGCGGCAGCCGTTACGTTGGTCTACCGTTTCGGCCCGAGCCGTGAGCCCGCCAGGATCCGGTGGATGACGTGGGGCGCTGTTCTGACCGCGCTCGCCTGGGCCGCCATGTCGCTCGGCTTCTCCTTCTATCTCGAGCATTTCGCCAATTACAACGCGACCTATGGCACCCTTGGCGCGTTGATCGGCTTTCTCATCTGGATCTGGCTTTCCGTTGTCATTCTCATTGTCGGCGCGGAGCTCAACGCCGAGCTGGAGCATCAGACGGCGCGGGACACGACGACGGGCCACCCGCTGCCGATGGGCGCGCGAGGCGCCTATGTCGCCGATACGCTGGGTGAGACGGTGCGCTGAGCGTCCGAGCTGATGGCGAAAACTGTGAGTGGTTTTCGGACGACATCATCACCCACTCTTCAATGGGGCAGTCTCGGTGACTGCTCCTCCAATTGATGTATCCTGTCCTTCGGCAGGTTCGACAGAGGAGACGATCATGACCGCCCCGCATCCTTCCAAAACCCATATCGGCAATCATGCGCTGCATCCCGAAACGCAGATGCTGAACTACGGCTACGATCCCGAGCTTTCGGAAGGGGCGGTCAAGCCGCCGGTGTTCCTGACCTCTACCTTCGTCTTCAATTCCGCCGAGGATGGCCGCGACTTCTTCGATTATGTCTCGGGCCGGCGCGAGCCGCCGGCCGGCAAGGGCGCCGGCCTCGTCTATTCGCGCTTCAATCATCCAAATAGCGAGATCGTCGAAGACAGGCTCGCCGTCTATGAGCGGACGGAAAGCGGCGCGCTCTTCTCGTCCGGCATGGCGGCGATCGCCACGACCCTATTCGCCTTCGCCCGCCCAGGGGATGCGATCCTGCATTCGCAGCCGCTCTATGGCGGCACCGAAACCTTGCTCGCAAAGACCTTCCTCAATTTCGGCGTCGCCGCGGTCGGCTTTGCCGATGGCGTCAGCGAGGCATCGGTGCAGAAATCGGCGGATGAGGCGGTCGGCAAGGGCCGCGTTTCCGTCATCCTCATCGAGACGCCCGCCAACCCGACCAACAGCCTCGTCGACGTCGCGATGATCCGGCGCGTGGCCGATGCGATCGGCGTAAGGCAGGGGCATGTGCCGATCGTCGTCTGCGACAATACTCTGCTCGGACCGGTCTTTCAGCGGCCGATCGAGCATGGCGCCGATATCTCGCTTTATTCGCTGACCAAATATGTCGGCGGCCATTCCGATCTGATCGCCGGCGCTGTCCTCGGACGCAAGGCTGTCATCAAGCAGGTCAAGGCGCTGCGCGGGGCGATCGGCACGCAGCTCGATCCGCATTCCTGCTGGATGCTCGGCCGGTCGCTGGAAACGCTGCAGCTGCGCATGGAGCGGGCCAACAGCAATGCCCGCGCCGTTGCCGATTTCCTGCGTGATCATCCGAAGGTCGAGAAGGTTCATTATCTCCCATACCACGATCCGGACTCGCCGTCGGGCCGCACCTTCGCCGCGCAATGCACCGGCGCCGGCTCGACCTTCTCCTTCGATATCCGCGGCGGCCAGCCGGCCTCCTTCAAATTCCTGAACGCGCTGCAGGTCTTCAAGCTTGCCGTTAGCCTCGGCGGCACGGAGTCGCTGGCGAGCCACCCCGCCGCCATGACGCATTCCGGCGTGCCGGCCGATGTCAGGGAGCGCATCGGCGTGCTGGAATCGACGATCCGGCTATCGATCGGCATCGAGCATCCGGACGATCTGATCGCCGACCTGGAGCTCGCCTTGCAGACCGCCTGATCTGGCTGGAGGAGAAGATGCCCGGCGGCGCCGGACATCGAGGACGAGGTCACTTGTCGTCGGTCGTCAGCTCCGTCTCGTCTGTATTGAGCACGAACACCGCTAGCAGGCGCGCCGGCTTTGTCTTGCTGGCGTTCTTGCTGACGGCGTGATGATCGCCGGGAAATTCGGGAAAGCTCTCGCCGGCCTTGTAGGTCTTCTCCGGCCCGTCATTCACCTTGCTGGTGATCGCCCCTTCGAGAACGGTGGCGTAGATGAAGGCGGATTTCGGGTGGGTGTGGCCGGGCGACTGACCGCCCGGCTCATATTCCACCAGCACGGCCTTCATGCTCTTGCCGGGAACATTGGGCAGCTTCTGGTCAAAGACGACGGTCACCTTGGCTTTGCTGCCAGCGGCGTCAGCCTGAGTGCCGGCGGCAAGGACAAGCGCAAAGGCCGCCGCCGAGATGATTTTCCTGAGCATGTCTGGTCTCCTCGGTTGCTGAAGCAATTCCAGGAAAGTGCGAGCGGTCTCGCCTGGAATTCTGAAATCAATTGCTGAGGGCGGCTCTGCGCTGCTTGAAAGCTGAGCCGCTCCAGGAGTGGGTGGACAAGAGCCGGCTCGATGTCACGCGCTCTTTTTCTGGGGCGGCTGCTGGCGCAGCCAGTCGTCCAAGCGAATCTTGCCGAGCCGCGCATTGGCGCCGGCGACGAGCGACATGTCATCGAGCTCGACGCCGAAATAGCGGGCGTGCGGATCCGTCATCACCTGGCGCGGATCGTTCGTCGCCTTGAAGAGGCGCATGACGATATCGGTCAGCCGAATCTTCTCGGGGCCGCCGATTTCGATCATGCCGTTGACTGGTGCAGAGAGCGCCACGTCCGCCATGACGTCGGCGACGTCGTCCGAGGCGATCGGCTGAAGATAGGCCGGCGACAGATGCACCGCCTGGCCGACCGTGTTCGCCTGGGCGATGCCGGCCATGAATTCATGGAACTGGGTGGAGTGCACGATGGTATAGGGAATTCCGGAGCTCTTGATCAGCTCTTCCTGCGCCATCTTGGCGCGCATGTAACCGCTGCCCTGCAGCCGCTCCATGCCGACGATCGATAGCGCGATGTGGTGTTTCACGCCGGCCGCAGCTCCTGCCTTGAGCAGGTTGCGCCCCGAGGTCTGGAAGAATTCGAGCACGGCCTGGTCTTCGAAGGAAGGCGAGTTGGCGAGGTCGAGCACCACCTGCGCCCCGGCAAGCGCTTCGGCGACGCCTTTGCCGGTGATCGTGTCGACGCCCGAATTCGGCGAGGCCGGCAAAACGTCGTGTCCCTTCTTGCGCAATCTCTCCACGGTCTTCGAGCCGATGAGGCCGGTGCCGCCGATAACGACGATCTTCATGGTAATCTCCCTTGTTTACGAGGAATGTCCTCTGTTGATCTGCATTGCTGAATGAAGGCGAGCAGGAACTGCTCGGAGTCCCGAAACCGCGCACTTCACGAGGCCAGGCGGCTTCATTGGCCGGAACTGATCGCCAGCAGAATGCGCCGGATCGCGGGTTCGAACCATTCTCTCTCGGTCGCTGTCGACCTATGCCAAGGCAGTAGGGCGGCTAGTCCTGTGATCGAATTGTCTTGCGGAAATGAAGGGCGGTGCGCTGGTGTCGCCCCTCATCCGGCTGCCGCCACCTTCTTGGATGCGCAAAATGTAGGATACTGATGCCTGCCGGGCGGGTGGCCGCCCGCCCGGCAGTTGGTTGTCGGATCGTCACCTTCTTAGCCGTTTTGGGCTGTGGGGAGCAGGATCGCAACCGGCTCTTCATCTGGCCCGTGTGGTTGCAGGAACCTTGGGGTTCGTTCCAAGACAGGGACGACGAAGATGACCGATAATAGCATGATTTGTGCCGGAATCGATGTCGGCAAAAGCCATCTCGACATTGCCCTCCATCCCGGTAAGGCAAGGCTGAGGGTCACGTACGACACCGCTGGCCTGAAGGCGCTTGACGCCTTTCTTCGAGAGCATGACGTCAGCCGCATCGGCTTCGAAGCCTCTGGCGGCTATGAATGGCGGCTGCTGGCGCATCTGCGGGCCGGTAAGCGGCCGGCGGCGCGTCTGCAGCCGGCGCAATTGCGTTTCTTTGCCAAGAGCCGGCTCAAGCGAGCCAAGAACGATCGCCTCGATGCCGTGTTGATTGCGCTCTTCACGGCAAGTCTCGAGCACTTCCATGCTCTCTCGAAAGACGATGGACGCCACGATACCAGCAAAAATTAAACATGATTGCTCCCCGCGCGCGGGGAGCAGGGACATGCCGCAACGTCTCGGTTCCTCACCGACCTCTCGTATGGCACGTCCCCTCTCCCCGTTTTTACGGGGAGAGGGTTAGGGTGAGGGGTAGCTTCCGGGTCCGAACCGGGCAGACTTGCCTTTCTATCAGGTAAGCCTGACTGCCTCGAACAGCGCCGTCAGTCCTATGCCGCCGCCGATGCCGATCATGGCGAGACCGGTGGCGGCGGGCCTCCGACCATCCCCGCGGATGAGCTGGCTGTAGAGCCGGGTCACGAGGATCGCGCCGGAGGCGCCGAAGGGATGGCCGAGCGCCAGGGCGCCGCCCTCCTTGTTGACAGCGTCGGCTGATATATCCAGCTGATCGAGCGACGCCAGAACCTGGGCCGCGAAAGCCTCGTTGAATTCGATGGCGTCGATCGCGGAAAGCGACAGGTGAGGCTGGCGCTGCAGAAGCTTGTCCGTCGAGGCGACCGGGCCGATGCCGAGCAGGTTGGGGTCGACGCCGGCGGCGGCGCTGTCGATGAAGGCGAGGCCCTTTTCGATGCCGAGGCTTTTTGCCATGCCACGGCTCATGACGAGCACCAGGCAGGCGCCGTCGTTCACAGGGCAAGCATTGCCTGCCGTCACCGAGCCATCCGCCAGAAAAACAGGTTTCAGCTTTGCGAGCGCCTCGAGCGAGGTCGTCGGGCGCGGACATTCGTCTCGCGTTACGGGGCCGCTGGCGGTGGCGATCTCGACGATCTCCGGCCGGAAGCGGCCTGCTTCGGCCGCTGCGGCGGCGAGCCGGTGACTGCGTAGGGCGAACTCATCCTGAAGTCGGCGCGAGATGTCAAATTTGCGCGCAACATTTTCGGCGGCGATGCCCATCTCGGGATCGCCGATCGCCTCAGGTGAAAACCGCGCCCGCCCGTAAAAGCGCGGCACGGCGCCATTCGTCTTCGGTCGTTCCACGCGCCACGGCGCAGTGCTGACGCTTTCGACGCCGCCGGCAAGGAAACACGAACCGGCCTTCGCCTGGATCAGCCGAGCGGCCATGATGATCGCTTCGAGGCCGGAACCGCATTGCCGGTCGATCGCAACACCGGGAACGGCCATGGGCAGGCCGGCATGGAGGGCGGCCAGCCGGCCGATATTGCCGCCGCCGCCGGCGGCATTGCCGACCAGCACGTCGTCGATGGCATCGGGCGCAACGCCTGTTTCTGCGACGATCCGGCGGATGATGGGCGCAAGCAGGTCTTCGGCTGCAACCGTCGACAGCGAGCCGAAGGCCCGGCCGATCGGCGTGCGGTAGGCGGCGACCACGACCGGCTGCCAATCCTCGTCAGGCTGATAGGCGTAGGACAAGACCGTCTCCCGAAATCACCGATGCCTCTACCTGCCCGCGCGCGATCTTGCCGCTGCTCGTCATCGGCCAGGCGCCGATATGGTAGAACTGCCTGGGGATCTTGAACCTTGCAAGCCTGCCTGCGCAATGCTCGGCAAGCATTTTCGCATCCATCGCCTCCCCCGAGACGACGGCAACGATGCTTTGGCCGTAATAGGGGTCCGGCCGCCCGAAGACGACGGCATCTTCGACGCCGCGGCAGGTTTTGAGCGCGCTCTCGACCTCGGCGGGGTAAACGTTGTTGCCGCCCGATATCATCATGCCGCCCGCCCGGCCGATCACCAGCAGCATGCCATTTGCATCGATTTCGCCGAGATCGCCGACAGTCGCGCCCGCCGGAGTGACCCGGAATGCCTGGCCGTCGTTACCCCAGAGATAGCCGTCGGCAATCAGGTCGCTGTTGACGAAGATGGTGCCCGGCACATCGGTGCCGACATCGTTTTCCTCCGGGTCGCGAATGGAGATTTCGACGCCGGGATAGGCTCGCCCGACCCGGTCGATCGGAAAATCGATCGCGCCGCCAACGAGCGTCGAAACGGTCATGAAACCGATCTCGGAGGCGCCGTAATATTCCCGGATGCGCGCCTTCGGGAAAAGTCGGCGCATGGATTGGACTTCGTTGAGGTTCAGCTTGGCGCCGGCGGTCAGCACCTCGAGTAAGGATTCCATCGGCTCGCTCCATGCCCGGGCGATGCCCGCTATATGGGTGGGCACGGCAACCAGCCGCTCTATCTTTTCTGAGGAGAGAATGCGCGCGACCGCGCCGGCATCCCATTTCCCGATCGAATGGAAGGTTGCTCCGGCATCGAGCGCTTCGACGAGTGCGTAAAGCGAGAGCCCATGCGCCAGCGCTCCCGGGCACAGGGTCGAGGGCGCGTCCTGGAGTTCGAAAACGAGACGTCCCCGATCGAGGCTTCGGCGCCACTGTTCGCGCGAGCGGTAATAGGCCTTCGGCTCGGCTGTCGTGCCCGAGGTGAAGCCGATCAGGAAGGTCCCCTCGGCATCGACGGGCATGTCGTCTCCGGTCGCGGCGAGGTCAAAGGGCTCCGCGCCGGCGACGATCACGGGAACACCGAGCCGGCGGCCGATCTCGGCGCTTGCGCTGGCAGCATCATCGACGACAAGCGCGTCAGGCGCCAGGCGCTCGACGATGCGCTCGATCGTTGCCTCCGGCATCATCGGATCGATGACAGCGCAGGCATTCGCCAGTGCGGTGGCGGCGATAAAATACTCTGCAAAACCGATGTGATTGCCGAGGCTGACCGCTACAAGCTTCTCGACGCCGGGAAGATCGAATGAACGGCCGTTCGAGCGCGGAAGCGCCTGGATGAACCGGTAGATCGCGCCGGCGCGGCTATAGAGTTCGCCATAGCTCAGGGAGCCACCGTCGATCACGACCGCCGGCTTGTCCGGTCTCTCTGTGGCGTGTCGAAGAAGCTCCGCGTGGATCGGCATGGGTCAGCCCTGCGACAAGGCGGCTCTCGTCGCCTCGGGGATCGGCGTCGGGCGGCTGTCGGAAAGGCCGACGCAGACCCAGACGAGGCCGGCCGAGGCGCAATGGGCGCCGTCGCGCTGGCGATAGAGCTCGATCGTAAAGGAGAGGCTCGACCGCCCGATCTTCTCGACCTTGACCTTCGCCTCGACGACATCGTCGACGTCGATCGGGTTGTGAAAGGTGATCTCCGCCTTCTTCACGTGATAGGCAACGCCTGAGGTGGTGTGGCGGAAGTGGCTGAGGATCTCCCGGTGGCGCAGGAACTCGACGACCGCATCCTCGCAATAATCGAGATAAACCGAATTGTGGACATGGCCATAAATGTCGATGTCTCGCATCGAGACCCGGAACGATGCTAAAGGCCTATCGTCAACGCTCATTCGATCACCGAAATTTCGAAGGCGTGTTCTAACCGACTGTGTGGGGGATGCAAATGCAATATCAGGCGGTCGTGCGAAAATTCGGGCCGGCCGAGGAGGTCGTCGGCATCGAACGCGCCGATCTGGCGCCGCTTTCGCGAGACCAGGTTCGCGTTCGCCTGCTGGCGCGCTCGATTAATCCCTCCGATATCATCACCATCTCTGGCGCCTATGCCGGCCGCACGGCCCTGCCCTTCATCCCAGGCTTCGAAGCCTTCGGGGTGGTGGAAGAATGCGGCGAAGAGGTTCATGGGCTTGCGCCGGGGGCACGCGTGCTGCCGGTGCGCAGCGCCGGCGGATGGCAGGAGTTCAAGGATACCGATCCGAACTGGTGCCTTCGCGTGCCCGACGCTCTTTCGGATTTCGAGGCCGCGACCAGCTATGTCAACCCGATGACCGCCTGGCTGATGCTGCATAAGAAGATCGGGCTGAGACCCGGCATGCGTATCGCCATCAATGCCGCCGCCTCTTCGATCGGGTCTGTCCTGATCGGCATGGCAAACGCCGTTGGCGTCGAGCCGATCGCGATCGTCCGCAGCGAAGAATCTCTTGCGCACCTACATGGCCGGCTGGAGGCAGTTATCGTCGACAGGGCGGGCAGCGATCTCGCCGCCGGCCTCGCCGGCAGGTCCGGGCTCGATGCAGTGCTCGACTGCGTCGGCGGCGCGCGCGCCTCGGTACTTGCCGATGCGCTGAAGCCTGGCGGTTATTTCCTGCATTATGGTCTGCTTTCGGGTGAGAGCATCCCGCCGTCATTCTGGTCGTCCCATCCCGACATCGCCTTCTCCTATTGCCACCTCAGGGAATGGGTCCACTCCGAGGCGATGGGCGACGTCCAGCGCGCCTATGCAGAGGTGGCGGCGATGATCGCCTCCAAGGCGATCGCGACTGAGGTGCGGGAGGTCTATCCTCTGGAAATGATCGGCAAGGCGCTGCGCGCCGCCCTGCCCTTCCGCACGGGGGGAAAGGTGTTGCTGGCGTGATGGGGGCGCCTTATAGAAGCGGCAGCGACGCACGCCTTGAGCGCAAGCGAAAGGCAAATCACGAATACCAATTCTCGATCAGGTGGCAAGCATTGAGCTGTTGGTGATTTAAATTCTAACCTGTCTCATTCCGCTCCCGCGCCCTCAGGATTTCCGAATGGTTCCGGTCCGCCCAGCCGATCAGCGCTTTCATCGGGATCAGGAATGAGCGCCCCATCTCCGTCAGTTCATATTCCACCCGCGGCGGAACCTCAGGATAGACCGTGCGGCTGATGAAGCCGTCCTGTTCCAGATGCCGCAATGTCTTGGAGAGCATCTGTTTCGAAACGTCGCCGATCTCGCGCAGCAGCTCGTTGAAGCGTTTCTTTTCGTGTTCCAGCGCTTCGAGGGTGAGCAGGCTCCATTGATCACCGATGCGATCGAGCACACCTCTGATCGGGCAGCCGGCTCCAGGCTGTTGTTTCGGCTCGTTCCATTCCCCAGGCATGCCCTCTCCTCGGTCACCGCAGGCTGACCTTGCCACCAAAACCTGCCTTCTTGCCGGGCAAGGCGAGGTTTCATAGACCAGCTCTCATAGTCTGTCTTTTAGACTAGATCGCTGATCCATACCAAGGAGCTTGATGCATGAAATTTCAATCGCTTTTCGCGCTCGCCATTCTGGCAGGCATCGCCGCGCCTTCGGGCGCTTCTGCTGAATCGGCCGCTCGCGACTTGAAGATCGAGGAAGCCAACCGGAAGCTGGTGGTGGAATTTTACGACAAGTTCTTCAACAAGCACGATCTAACGGCCGCCTCGGTCGTTGCGGAGGATTACCGGCAGCACAATCCGCAGGTTCCCGACGGCAAGCAGCCGCTGATTTCCTTCTTCACCGGCTTCTTCAAGGACAATGCCCAAGCAAAGGCGGAGATCGTCCGCAGTGCCGCCGATGGCGATCTCGTCTGGCTGCATGTGCACGCGACGAACGGCGCCGACGACCGCGGCCAGGCCATCGTCGATATCTTCCGCGTCAAGGACGGCAAGATCGTCGAGCATTGGGACGTGATTCAGGCCGTTCCGAAAGAGGCGGCCAACAAGAACACGATGTTTTGAGGTCGATGGGGCCGGCTCCCGCCGGCCCATGGTTATGCCCATTGAGCTTTCAGTATTTCCGGCAGGAGCCTTTTACGAAAGTCCTCATCGTAGTTGCCCTGGAGCGCGAAGTGCATCTTGTCTTCGAGTGCGAGATAGGCGATGCCGTGGGCGGTGGACCAGGCGGCAAAGATCGGGGCGAGGTTCCGCGCTTCCAATAGTGCCTCCAAAGTCGTGCCGTTGACCCGCGCGATGGCTTCGGCGAAAGGCCAAAGAGCCCGTTTGCTCGTTTCTTCGTAGACCGGGTTCGTGCGGTTGACGAGATCCTTCCGAAACATCAGACGGAACCGGCCGGGATGGTCGAGCGCGAACGCGACATAGGCCGCGGCCAGGGCGCGCATTCTGCCGGCCGGTGTTCCGTCATTCACTGCCTCACCGAGATAGCGGGCCAGTTCCTCATAGCCCAGAATTGCAACTTCGGTCAGCAGGCCCGATGCGCTGCCGAAATGGTGCGCGGGCGCTCCCGGCGAAACGCCGGCTCGTCTCGCCGCATCGCGCAATGAAAACCCCTCTATGCCGTTTTCTCTCAGGATGTCGTCGGTGGCGGTGATCAGCGCCTTCCTCAGCTCCCCGTGATGATAGCCCCGCTTTTCAGACACTCCAGCGCTCCAAAATTTTTCGCACGTACATCTATACAGCGTTCAAATTGACGTCTATATATGCATCTTAACACTGTTCAAAATAGGATGCAAAGAACTGCTATGTCGAAGAACTGGCATATCACAGACACATCGTCCGGCTTTGCCCGGGAACTCATCCGGCTTTTGCTCGCCCGCGCAGATTTCGTAACGGCGACACTGGGCAAACCCGGAGCCTTCTCCACCGACTTCCAAAACTAACCGACTGGCGAGGCCGTCAGTCCGACGTGGCCCGCCGACCCATTCCATCAACTGAAGGTGCTGTCATGGCTATCTCATCCAATACCGCCAAGAAAAAAACCGCTTTGATCACCGGTGCCTCGTCCGGCATCGGCAATGCCACGACCCGGAAACTGCTGCAGGAGGGTTACCGGGTCTACGTCGCCGCGCGCCGCGTCGAGCAGATGCAGGAACTCGTGCAGCGCGGCGCCGTCGCCGTCCCGCTGGATCTCACCAAGGACGAGGAGATCATGGCGGCGGTCGAACGGATCGTCGCGGAATGCGGCTCGATCGATATTCTCATCAACAATGCCGGTTACGGCTCCTACGGGGCGATCGAAGATGTCCCGGTTGACGAAGGCCGCCGGCAGTTCGAGGTCAACCTCTTCGGGCTTGCCCGGCTGACGCAACTCGTGCTTCCCAAAATGCGCGAGAACAAGTTCGGAAAAATCGTCAACATCACCTCGATCGGCGGCAAAATCTACACGCCGTTCGGCGGCTGGTATCATGCGACGAAGCATGCACTCGAAGGCTGGTCGGACACGCTTCGCCTGGAAACCAAAGCCTTCGGGATAGACGTCGTCATCGTCGAGCCGGGCGGTGTCAAAACGGAATGGGGACATATCGCCGCCAACAATCTCAGGAAGACATCAGGCGGCGGCGCCTATGCCAAGGCCGCCAACAATGCCGCAGCCAGCATGCATGAAATCTATTCCGGCTCACGGCTGTCGGACCCCGCCGTTGTGGCGGCCACCATTCTGAAAGCCATCACCGCAGCCAGGCCAAAGACCCGGTATCATACCGGCTACATGGCAGGTCCGGTCTTGTGGCTGCGCCGCTGGCTGAGCGACCGGATGTTCGATCGCATCATCACGTCGATGGTCTGAGCGGCAGAAAGAGCAGCAGCAAGCCACTCTTAGCCGGCCGAGGCGGCGCTTCAGGAGAGCGGCAACTGCGTCGCACACCAGTCCCAGACCGCTTCCACAGCCTTTCGCGGCGATGACGAGCGCTTGCGCACGAGGTAGTAATCGGGTCCAATGGTCGCCGTCGCATCAGTCACCTGCACCAGCCGTCCGGCCTCGAGATCGGCCATGACGAAAGCACGGCAGGCGAGCACGACGCCCTGGCCGGCGAGTGCGGCGTCGAGCGCCAGGGTCGTATGGTTGAAGGCCGCGCCGGGCAGCTTCTCGCGCGTGCGCAGGAATAACGGCCAGTGATCGTGCGAGTCATGTAGAAGCGGCAGTTTGCGAAGCTGTTCGCCGCTTAGGGGCAAGGTCAGGCCCTTGACCAGATGCGGGCTTGCGACCGCCACAAGTTCCTGGCGAAACAGCAGTTGCGCCTGCAGGGTTGCCGGAAAAGGCGGGCGGGTGAGGCGTACCGCGATGTCTACCTGGTCGCGATCGAAATCGGCGAGCGCCTCGGTGGCGACCGTCCTGAGATCGATGTCGGGAAGGGCGGCATAGAGCTCGGCGAGCCGCGGGATCAACAGCCTGGTGGCGACCGTGGGGGTGGCGCTGATCGTCACCATTTCCGGCCGGTCGAGAAGCCGCCCGGTCGCTTCGGCAAGCGTATCGAAGGCGCGGGTCACGTCCGCCAGATAGGCCGTGCCATAGGCAGTGAGCGCAAGGCCGCGGGCAAGGCGTTGGAACAGCCTGAGGCCGAGCTGATCCTCCAGCGCGCGAACCTGCTGCGCGACCGCGCCCTGCGTGACGCCCAGTTCTTCGGCGGCGGCGCGGAAATTCAGCCTGCGGCCGGAGACCTCGAAGGCGCGCAGGGCATTCAGGGGCGGCAGCGTGCGGCGGGATTGGTTCATCGGCATATCCAGTAGATTTTCTACAGTCTGGCAGCTTTCTTTCTCACGCGAAAGTCCCATCAGCATCTGCCATAATGCTGCGCAAAATCAGCTATCGGAGGTTTCAATGTCTGAAGGAAAAGTCGCTCTCATCACCGCCGGCGGGTCCGGCATGGGGGCGGCGGCCGCCAGGAGGCTCGCCGCGGACGGCTATCGCGTCGCTGTTCTCTCTTCCTCCGGCAAGGGAGAGGCGCTGGCAAATGAGCTCGGCGGCGTCGGCGTCACCGGCTCGAACCAGTCGAACGACGACCTGAAGCGGCTCGTCGATCTGGCGATGGAGCGATGGGGGCGGATCGACGCGCTGGTCAATTCCGCCGGTCACGGTCCGCGTGCGCCGATCCTCGAAATTTCAGACGAGGACTGGCACAAGGGCATGGAGGTCTATTTCCTCAGCGCCGTGCGGCCGACCCGCCTGGTGACGCCGATCATGGAAGCCCAGGGCGGCGGTGCGATCGTTAACATTTCGACGGCATGGGCCTTCGAGCCTTCGCCGATGTTCCCGACCTCTGCGGTCGCCCGCGCGGGACTGGCAAGCTTCACCAAGATCTTCGCCGACACCTATGCGGCCAAGAACATCCGCATGAACAACGTCCTGCCCGGCTGGATCGACAGCCTGCCCGCGACCGACGAGCGGCGGGACAGCGTTCCGATGGGCCGCTACGGCACGAGCGATGAAATCGCCGCCACCATCGCCTTCCTCCTGTCGGAAGGTGCGGGCTACATCACCGGCCAGAACATCCGCGTCGACGGCGGCATCGCCCGTTCCGTCTGAGCGACTGCCGGTGGATCTGACTGACATCGATGCCTCGGCATGGGCGGAGCTGGAAACGGCTGCGGCGGATCCGCAGTCGGGTTTCCGCTATGTGAGCCTCTGCTCCGTCGATACCGAGGCGAAGCCGCAGGCGCGCATGGTCGTGCTGCGTGCAGCCGATAGGTCGGCGCGGTGTCTCGAATTTCATACGGATACGCGCAGCTCCAAATGGCTGGAACTTTCAGTCAATTCCCGCGTCACGATCCTCGGCTTCAGCGCCGAGAGCCGGCTGCAGCTTCGGCTTCAAGGGGCGGTCGAGCTTCATGGGCCGGGAAGCGGAGGTGCTAATGCCGCGTGGGGGAGGCTGCCCGCGCGGACGCGGATGACCTATGCGGGCGGCCCGCCCGGGGACGAGCGCGCCTTCGAAATGATCGACGCGGCAGAGCCTGCGGATGAGGCCGAGGGGAAGACGCGCTTTGGCGTCTTGATCTTCCGGGCCTGGACGCTGGACTGGTTCCAGCTGCGGCAGCAGGACAATCGACGCGCGCTGTTCTGTTATGACGAAGCCGGCGCCCTCTCTTCTTGCCGCTGGGTCAATCCCTGACCTGAAATCGCCGCGCTTTCGGACGTTGAGCGGAGGCGATCAATCGTCCCTGGGGGCGGTCCGATTTCGGCGTCGCCAGCCCGTGAGTTCCAGCGTCAGGATGCGAGTTTCGAGCAGGTTGAAGATGCGCAGCACCGCCTCGATCGCCTCGAAGGGCTTGGTCAGGAAATCCTTTGCGCCGAGGGAAAGCGGATGGACGGCCGAGCGAAATCAGGAGTAGCATCCGCGCGGCAGCGGCAGGTCGCCGAAACGGCCGGCCGCGGGAGACGCGATGATGAAGCACAGACTGTTTCGCCTGATGTTCGGGGTGCTGGCATTTGCTTCCGCACCGCCGGTTTCCGATGCCTTTGCCGCAGCCCAGCCCATCTTCTGGAGCGCTTTGAGGCCGGCCGAACAGGCCAAGGCGACAATGCCGCTGTCGGGCAAGACGGTCAGCGGCCCGCAGGGCGAAACGTTTGCCTGGCATGACGAAGGCCAGCCAGTCGAATTGACGGGCTTCGTGCTGCCGGTCGACCAGGATGGTGATCTCGTCTACGAATTCATGCTGGTCCCCTGGGCCGGAGCCTGCAGCCACATGCCTTCCCCTCCGCCCAATCAGTTGGTCCGCGTCGTTCCGCAGGAGCCTCTGCACCTCGAAAGAATCTACGAGACCGTCACCGTAACGGGCAGCCTGCGGCCCGGCTTGGACCAGGCGCAGTTCTTCATGATCGACGGCGTCCGCGTCCTTGCCTACGGCTACAGCATGAGCCATGCCCAGGTGGCGAAAGCGACGGCGACCGATGATCCCGATCTGCTGACGCTCTCGCCTTTCGGCATTCTGCCTCGCTAGCGGAACGGCTTCTTGCATGAGTGACGCCAGCCGCGTATATACATAATTATATATACGATCCGTGGAGCGTTCTCTGTGCCGCAATATGCGCGCGTCTTTCAATCCGGCAATTCGCAGGCCGTCCGGCTGCCGAAGGAGTTTCGCTTCGACGTCGATCAGGTGGAAGTGACACGGGAAGGCGATGCGATCATTCTGCGGCCGCGGACCGATCACGGCGGCCGCTGGGCCTCGTTGCGCAGCGCCCTGGAGCGCGGCCTCAGCGACGATTTCATGGCGGAGGGACGTGAGCAGGCAGAAGATCAGGAGAGAACTGGCCTTCAGGACTTGTTCAAGTGATCACTCATCTCATCGATACCAATGCGGTGATCGCTCTGATCGGCCGGAAGTCCGACATGCTGCTCGCCCACGTCATGGACAGCGACGAGGGTTCGATTGGGCTGTCGAGCATCGTCATGCAAGATCTCTATTACGGCGCCTACAAGAGCGCGAAAATTTCCTACAATCTCGAAACCCTGCGCCTGTTCATGGCGGATTTCCCGACCGTCGGTTTCGAGCGCGAGGATGCGCTGGCCGCTGGAGAGATCCGCGCGGCGTTGGCGGCAAAGGGACCACCGATCGGTCCTTACGATGTGCTGATAGCCGCGCAGGCGAAGACGCGGGATCTTGTTCTTATTTCGAACAACGTCGGGGAGTTCCGGCGCGTGGATGGCCTGCGCGTCGAGAATTGGACGACCGGGCGGTAGCCCCGGAGAGCTTCAGCCGGCGTTTCGGCACGCACTATCCGCCTCTTCACGCAGCCGGTTTATACGGAGAGGAATCCACACTGCCTTCACTCGTATCAGATGTCGAAGGCGCTCGGCAGGATCACCACGTCGCGGATCGTCACGTTGCGCGGCCGGGTCAGCATGAAGATCACTGCTTCCGCCACGTCGCAGGGTTCGATCAGCGCGCCCGCCTCTTTTGCCTTGCGCAGGTTTTCCGCAGGCCAGTCTTTCAGCAGAGCGCTGCTGACAGGTCCGGGCGAGACGGACCCCACGCGGATGCCGTTCTTGAGGAGCTGCCGCCGCATGGTCTGGACGAAGCAATGCATCGCCCATTTCGAAGGCGAATAGACCGGCTCCCACGGAACCGGGGCATGGCCCGCGACCGAACTGGTGACGATGATGTCTCCCGTCCCTCTTTCGATCATGTGCGGCATGACCGTCCGGACGTTCTTGATGACCACGTTGACGTTGAGATTGAGCATGCGGTCGATCGCATCGAGATCGGCATCCGCCAGATCCCCGCCGATATAGGTGCCGGCATTGGCATGGAAGATGTCGAGCTGGCCGGCCTTCGAGAGAATGCCGTCCAGCAGGCCGGCGCACTCCTCGGGTTTCAGAAGGTCGAGCGGCAGCGCGATCGCCCTCTCACCGAGCCTGCCGCAGGCCGCACTCAGCGCCGCCTCGTCCCGATCGATCATCACGACCGTGCCGCCCGCCGCGATGATCGCCTCGGTCGTCGCCAATCCAATGCCCGAGGCAGCTCCGGTAATGGCCGCGACTTTACCTTGCAAACCTTTCATATCCACTCCTCCAAATGTGTCGATCATCTATCGCATGCGGGATCGGTCATGGCTAGAAGTTCGCGGCGTGGCGGGATGATCTGGGCGATTGGGCGGTGGTGCCTCTGAACTCTCTTCCGTCATTCTCGGGCTTGTCCTGGCTTGTCCCGAGCATCTGCTTCCGGTCGATAGGGCAGCAGATCCTCGGCACAAGGCGGAGGACGACGCCGAGTAAAATGAAACGGCTGCGGAAAGGTGGCCGGAGGCCAACCCCACACTTCTCATTCCTGTGCCTGTCACAGGAATCCAGCCACCGCGCGTCCGCGCGGTGAATGACTATTTTGAAAACAAGGGAGTTTCCTGCGCCCAAGGACTTGGGCGCGCTGGATCCCTGTGACATCCCTCGGGCGAAGCCTGAGGTCAAAGGGATGAGGGAAGGATGGTGGTGCCCGCGCCCCACCAACCATCACGTGCGGCGAGGATCGGAAGCTTGGACGGTTGTAGCCGCCCCAGGACATTCACAAAAGATGCCGGGCGCGGCCGAAAGCCGCGCCCGGGCAAAACTTGCCGAACCGATCAGACGAGATCGAAGCGGTCGGCGTTCATGACCTTGTTCCAGGCGGCGACGAAGTCCTTGACGAACTTTTCTTTGGCGTCGGCCTGGCCGTAGACTTCGGCGAAGGCGCGCAGCTGCGAGTGCGAGCCGAAGATCAGGTCGACGCGGGTACCGGTCCACTTAGGCGCACCCGTCTTGCGGTCGCGGCCTTCATAGACGCCGTCCTTGCCGGCGGCGGGAACCCACTGCGTGGCCATGTCGAGCAGGTTGACGAAGAAGTCGTTCGTCAGTGTCTCGGGGCGCGAGGTGAAGACGCCGTGCTCGGGATTGCCTGCCTTCAGCACGCGCAGGCCGCCGACGAGGACGGTCATCTCAGGCCCGGTCAGCGTCAAGAGCTGGGCGCGGTCGACGAGCGCTTCTTCCGGCTTCATGAACTGATGGCGCTTGTCGTTCACATAGTTGCGGAAGCCGTCGATGCGGGGCTCGAGCGGCGCGAAGGAATGCGCGTCGGTCTGGGCTTCGGACGCGTCCATGCGGCCCGGCGTGAAGGGCACGCTGACGGCGTTGCCGCCCGCTGCCGCGGCCTTTTCGACGCCGGCAGCACCGGCAAGCACGATCAGATCGGCGAGCGAGATCTTCTTAGCCCCCGTCTGGGCTGCGTTGAAGTCCTTCTGGATGCCTTCGAGAACACCGAGCACCTTGGCGAGCTGCGCCGGCTGGTTGGCTTCCCAGTCCTTCTGCGGGGCAAGACGGATGCGCGCGCCATTGGCGCCGCCGCGCTTGTCGGAACCGCGGAAGGTCGAGGCCGACGCCCAGGCGGTCGAGACCAGTTCCTGCACGGAAAGGCCCGTGGCGAGAACCTTGGCCTTGAGGTCGGCAATGTCCTTGTCGTCGACGAGCGGATGGTCGACGGCTGGGATCACGTCCTGCCAGATCAGGTCTTCAGCCGGAACTTCAGGGCCGAGGTAGCGCACCTTCGGTCCCATGTCGCGGTGGGTCAGCTTGAACCAGGCGCGGGCGAAAGCGTCGGCGAACTCACCGGGATTTTCGAGGAACCGGCGCGAGATCTTCTCATAGATCGGGTCGAAGCGCAGCGACAGATCGGTGGTCAGCATGGTCGGAACATGCTTCTTACCCGCCTCATAAGCATCCGGAATGGTGGCTTCGGCGTTCTTGGCCCGCCACTGATGCGCGCCGGCCGGGCTCTTCGTCAGCTCCCACTCGTTGGCAAAGAGGTTTTCGAAGAAATAGTTGCTCCACCTGGTCGGCGTCTGCGACCAGGTGACCTCGAGGCCGGCGGTGATCGCGTCCTTGCCGACGCCGGTGCCGAACGTGCTCTTCCAACCAAGGCCCTGGTCTTCGATCGCGCCGCCTTCCGGCTCGGCGCCGATAAAGGACGGGTCGCCTGCGCCATGGGTCTTGCCGAAGGTGTGGCCGCCGGCGATCAATGCCACGGTTTCCTCGTCGTTCATTGCCATGCGAGCGAAGGTTTCACGGATGTCTCGGGCCGCAGCGACCGGGTCTGGATTGCCGTTCGGGCCTTCCGGGTTGACGTAGATGAGGCCCATCTGCACGGCGCCGAGCGGCTCTGCCAGCTGGCGTTCGCCGCTGTAGCGCTCATCGCCGAGCCAGGTGCCCTCAGGGCCCCAATAGAGCTCCTCGGGCTCCCAGACGTCGGCGCGGCCGCCGGCGAAGCCGAAGGTCTTGAACCCCATCGATTCGAGCGCGACGTTGCCGGTGAGAATCAGGAGGTCGGCCCAGGAGATGCGGTTGCCGTATTTCTGCTTGATCGGCCAGAGCAGCCGGCGGGCCTTGTCGAGGTTGGCATTGTCAGGCCAGGAGTTCAGCGGTGCGAAACGCTGCTGGCCCTGGCCGGCGCCGCCGCGGCCGTCGGTGATGCGATAGGTGCCGGCGCTGTGCCAGGCCATGCGGATGAACAGGCCGCCGTAATGACCGAAGTCGGCCGGCCACCAGTCCTGCGAATCCGTCATCAGCGCGTGAAGATCCTTCTTCAGCGCGTCGAGATCGAGCTTCTTGAACTCCTCGGCATAGTCGAAGTCCCTGCCCATCGGGTCGGCACGGCCGGAATTGTGATGAAGAATCTGCACGTTCAGCTGGTTCGGCCACCAGTCGCGGTTGGCTCTGCCGCGCGGCGTATTGCCATGGGCTACAGGACATTTTCCTGTGCTGTCAGTGGGGTTGTCCATGATCGTCTCCTTCATTGCTTGATCGGTCGGCGGTTCAAAAAGATGAGCCGAGCTGGCGCCCCACTCTCTCCCTGGCAGTCTTCATATCGGAAGCGTTCAATAATTTTAAGTTGGATTTACTGATTGCTGCGATAAGCTCAGGTTATGAAGAATCTTACCCTGAAACAGCTACGCTATTTCGAAGCCCTGGCGCGGGATGGCCGCTTCCGCCGCGCGGCCGACGCCTGCGCCATCTCCCAGCCGGCGCTCTCCATGCAGATCAAAGAACTCGAGCAGGAATTGGGCGGCGAGCTCTTCGAGCGCAGCGCGCGCGAGGTGAAGCTTACCCCGTTCGGCCAGAGCTTCGCGCTGAGGGTCCGAGACATCCTGCGCGCCGTCGACGAATTGGGGGAGTTTGCCCGAGCCTCGCGCGAATCCTTCCTCAAGCGCCTGCGCATCGGCATCATTCCGACGATCGCGCCCTATCTGCTGCCGGCAATTATAAACGATCTCAACGAAACCTTCGCCGGAATTCAGATCGAGGTGCGCGAGACGCAGACGGGCAGGCTGGTTCATGAACTGGCGCAGGGCCAGCTCGACATGGCGATCGTCGCGCTGCCGGTGTCGGAACCCTCGCTCACCGAGCTCGAGCTTTTCAGGGAAGAATTCGTGCTGGTCCGGCGGCAGGAGGATGGAGACAAGCCGGTGCCCGAGCGCGAGGCGCTGCGCGAAATGCGGCTGCTGCTGCTCGAAGAGGGCCACTGCTTCCGCGACCAGGCGCTGTCCTTCTGCAAGGTGGGCCCTGCCCGCCCGCGGGAGATCATGGAAGGCAGCTCGCTCTCCACCCTCGTCCAGATGGTCGGCGCCGGCATCGGCGTCACCCTGATCCCTGAGATGGCCGTTCCGGTCGAAACGCGGTCGGCGCCTGTCTCAATCTCCCGCTTCCCCGCGCCGCAGCCGTCGCGGACGATCGGCATGGTCTGGCGCAATTCGACGCCGATGGCCAAGCAGCTGCAGGAAGTCGCCGAGGCGGTGCGCCGCTCGGCCGAGACTATGCGCGCGCAGGATGCGCTCACGTGACGGACCTTGGCCGTCATCCTAGCGTCTAAGACCCGCCCCTCACCTCAACTGCGGCGCTTGAACGTATGCTCGGCTGCTGGAAATTTGCGCGCGCGCACCTCCTCGGCATAAGAGGCGGCAGCGTCCGCGACCCTCTTGCCGAGCTCGTCGTAGCGCTTGACGAAGCGCGGCTTGAAATCATTGAAGAGGCCGAGAATGTCGTCGGAAACCAGGATCTGGCCGTCGCAGGCGGAAGAGGCGCCGATGCCGATTGTCGGTATGTGGATTGAAGTCGTCATCTCGCGGGCGAGCGGCTCCACCGTGCCCTCGACGACGACGGCGAAGGCGCCCGAGCCGCCGATCGCATGCGCGTCGCGGCGGATCTTCGAGGTTTCGTGTTCGGAATGGCCGACGGAGCGATAGCCGCCGGCGGTGTGGACGAGCTGCGGCATCAGGCCGATGTGACCGAGCACGGGAATGCCCCGCTTCGTCAGGAAGGCGATGGTTTCGGCCATCTCCTCGCCGCCTTCGAGCTTGACGGCGTCGCAGCCGGTTTCCTGCATGATGCGCACGGCGTTGCGGAAGGCAATCTCCTTCGATTCCTGGTAGCTGCCAAAGGGCATGTCGACGACGACGCAGGCATTGGCGACGCCGCGCATCACGGCCTTGCCATGGGCGATCATCATGTCGAGCGTCACGCCGATCGTGGTCTCCATGCCGTAGAGCACCATGCCGAGCGAATCCCCGACCAGCAGCAGGTCGCAATGCTCGTCGAGGAGGCGCGCCATCGGCGTCGTATAGGCGGTGAGGCAGACGATCGGCTTACCGCCCTTCATGGCTGCGATTCGCGTCGGCGTCAGGCGCTTCTGAGATCCGGTGGCGCTCATTTCGTCACTCCCTTTCCCGGCTGGCCGCTCATTCGGTTGTCCCGGATCATTCTGTTCCCGCTCGCCGGGCTGCTGTTGTCTCCGACAACTCTGTTGTCGAGAAGCCGCGTCGTGCCGATCCTCACGAAGAGCGCCACGACGATGGCGCCTTCGAGCGAAGCGACCGGCGCCAGTGTTACCGCATCCCTGACGGCGACGACTTCGGGTTTTGCCAGAGGCTCGCGGCCAATGAAGGCGGTGAGTTTCGCCTCAAGTTCTTGCGCATCGGTGATGCCTTCGGCGATGAGCCGCTCGGCCTCATCGAGCGCCTGCGGAACGATCACCGCCGCGCGCCGCTCATCGGGGCTGAGATAGACATTGCGCGACGACAAGGCGAGGCCGTCGCTGTCGCGCACGGTCGGCACAGAGATCACCCGCACCGGCACGGCGAGATCTTCCACCATGCGCTTGATGATGACGACCTGCTGGTAGTCCTTCTCCCCGAAATAGGCAGTTTGCGGCTGGACGATGTTGAAAAGCTTGGTGACGACGGTGGCGACGCCGGCAAAATGGCCGGGCCTGACTGCGCCTTCGAGTTCGCGGCCGAGATCGGGAACGTCGACCACCGTCTTCATCGGGCGGGGATACATATCCTCGACGCCGGGCGCGAAGAGGAAATTCACGCCGGCCTGCTTGAGCATGTCGCCATCGCGCTCCAGATCGCGCGGATATTTGCCGAGGTCTTCGGCCGGGCCGAATTGCAGCGGATTGACGAAGATTGAGACGACGACGATGTCGTTCTCGGCCCGGGCGCGCGTGACGAGCTTGAGATGTCCGGCGTGGAGATAGCCCATGGTCGGAACGAGGCCGACGGTGCGCCCCTGCCGCTTCAGCGCATCGAGCGTGTGGCGCAGCTCTTCAATATTCGAGAAAACCCGCATACATCCTCCCCGCGGCCGGTCACTCATCTTGGGCGCGGATAAGAAGTGTAATCGAAGCGGGAGGTCAATGCACTTCCGTGACAAAAAACGATTAGATGCATGGCGGGCCGATAAACCGACCCATATCCGCTCGGGAATCTTTGTCTCGCATCCGGCTTGCCGCAGGGCTAGCAATGTGCGACCTGCGCCTCTATCTACCCTCTCCGTCAAGATACCATCACAGTCGGCGGTTATGGAGAATGCATGGACAAACCCTGGAAGATCAGCCGCGGCCCGATTGCGGCGACCGAGCTCGACGTGGAAAAGGCCAACGCGATCAACACGCTGTTGGTGCGGCCAGTCGGCGTGCTTCCGACAAAGGCGGGAGATCCGGTCCTTCCCTTCGCCGTCGGCCTGTTCAACGAGCTGCGCCCTCTCCTGAAGCCCGATGCCGGCGTGACGACGCTTCGGCGCGCGACCGCGGCCTATGTCCATTGCCGGCGCTATTATTTCGCCAGCGCTCAGCCCGATTCCATGCGCCATAACATCGACGGCGAACCGGTCGAGCCGCTGTCGGAGGAAGACCGATTGGTTGCGCAGAAGCGTTTCCTGAGCCTCAAGCAGAGCGCCGCGAAGGCCGAGGAACCCGAGCCGGCACCTGTCGTGGTTCCCGCTCCTGTGCTGAGCAAGAACGAACAGATCCGCGCCGCACTTCTGCGCGGCAGGAAGAACGCCGTCAGCTGAGCTTGGCGACAGGTGGATCTTTTGCGCGCAGGAGCGCCATCAGCATCGGCCCCAACGCGAACTCACCTCGCTCGGCGCGCCGCGTGAGGTCCCGGAGATAGCCGCCGGCGGAATGGATGCACCCTCCCCTCTGCAGAATGCAGGCGATGACAGTGGCGGCGTTTTCCGGTCCCATCACCACGCACGCCTGCTCATAGGCAGATGGGCTGACGTGAAGCATCGTGCGCACCACGATAACAGCCGTCATCAGATCCCGCCAACTGCCGATCGCGCCGCCCGGACCGTAATCGGAAATGTGGGGGCAGGCCTGGAGAATCATGGTGAGCGGGAAGGATTTGAGTTCGGTTGCCCTCTTCCTGACGGCGAAGCGCCATCGCTCCCCGCCACTCGCCTGCGCTTCCGGACTGTCATCCTCCGGTTTCGTCTCCGGCTGATCATTGCGCTCGGCCCGCCTCTCCGCCGTCACCCCCTGTCCGCTTTCGAGACCCGCTTCAAATTCAATTATGGATTCGGGGTGAGAATTCTGTATGTGGCGCTCAATTTGGGATTCACTGGCGCTCGGCATCTGCATTTTCTCATGCAGCTCCAACAGGTTGACGATTTTCTCGCGGGTTATCTCGAGTTCTTTGAGGATGGGCGGGAGGTTTTCCAGACTTGCAGCCTTCGGAATACGCTGCAGGATCGCCTGGAACGTCGAAGAGATGCGCTGCCAGTCGCCGGGAACAGCTTCCTCGACGGCTGCGGAAATCAGCTTGCCGATGTCGCGCCGGCAGATCGTCAGCCGCTCCTTCAGACCACGCAGCATCTGCCGGTCGGCGGCGATGCGCGCCGCCATCGTCTCGATGTCGCCGGCGCGGGCGAGAAGCGGGGCGAGGCTGAAGCCATAGGCCTCGTCGATCCCGCCTTCCCGGCTGCGGCGCACATAACGCTTGCCGTTCGGGCTGTCCTTGCGGGAGATGAGGCCGGCTCCGACCAGCGCGGCAAGATGCCGGCGCAAAGTTGCGGCGGCCATGCCGCGAGCTCGGAGCGAAAGCTGCGCGTTGGAGGGAAAGACAACCAGCGGCTTTTCGCTGGAGAGTTCGTCCTCAGGATAAAATGTCAGCAACGCATCGAGCACCGTCAGCGCCCGGTCGGTGACATCCAGCCCTGCCCGCGCCTCGCAGACCGATCGGAACAGTTTCCATTTGTTGCGCGTCGTTCCGGCCGCGATCGCCTCGCCTCGCCGCTGTTTCAGCAGCATGGCAAGCGACATCGGCCGCCGCCCGAAGGGCGTCGTCACATAGTCACTCTCCATTTCCTTCACCTCTCATCAGGCAAAAGAAATCCGCTCACCGAAACGATGCGAGGAGGAAAAGTGCCGCAGCGTCATTTGCGCGTCTGAAAAGACGCCGAGGCCCTGCAGGACTCTTGACTGGGATTCGTGAAAATGCGATTCTCTGTCTTGCTTAAGGATGTGAGAAGGGCTTCCACGACTCGTTCGTTTGGGGGCCTTTTTCTTTTGCGGTTTCAGTCTCCTTGTTTGCCCTCCTCGGCGAGGAATTGCTCATAGAGCGCATCCAGCCTGCCGGAGAGAAATTCTCCGAAGCGGCCGGCATTTCTCGCCTTCATCGAGAGCGAGAACGCCTTGCCGTCATTCTTCATTTCCGCCTGGACGGCTTTGTCCCGCGGCTGCCATTTCACCTTCCTCGCGGCGACGGTTTTCTTGACCGGCCGGGCGCTTTTGTTCAGCGCCGCATAGAGCGCTTCGAAACGTTTGTCGGAAGGTAACTGATGAAAGTTGTCGTCGTGCAGGACCTTGGCGACACTTGCCGCATTGGCCGATTTTCCGGCGAGCAGCGACAGTTCCACCCAGCGCTCGCGGCCGACGCCGGGCGCCGGTCCGATTGCCTGGACGACCTCCGGCGAGATGCGGTCCATTACCGACAGCATCTTCGAGACCAAAGCCGCATTGGCGGCAAGTGCGGTCGAGACGACCTCCCTGTCGTAACCGAGCTCCTCCAGCCGCCGGGCGAAGAGTGCGCGCTCGATGAAGGTGAGGTCGGCGCGGGCCGAATTCTCTTGCCCCTGGGCGATCACGTGGGTCCGGTCGTCGATCACCTTGACGACGGCACGGACATTGCGGCCGAGTTCGCGGGCGGCGCGCAGCCGCCGGTGACCAAAGACCACCTGATAACGTCCGTCGATCCTGGCGTGGGGACGCACCAGGATGGGCGTGTCCTGTCCGCGCGCGCGGATCGCTTCGACGAGCGCTTGGAAGTCCTCGTCATCCTCGGACAGGCGGTCCTTGATGAAGGAGGCTTCGACGAGATCGGGGTCGAGATCGACCACCGCCTCGCCCTCCAGGAATTTTTCCGCCTGCTTGGCAAGCTCATCCAGCGAGCGGACGAGCGAGCGGCCCGCCCCGCGCATCGGATAATTCGGCGCGCCTGCGTTTTCATCAGGCATATCGGCCAGCCCTTCCAGCAGATTCTTTCGTGCCATCAGCGTCCTCCGATTGCGGTCATTGCATTGATTTGCTTCACGGAAACGGTGAATTTGTCAGCCGACAAATTCACCGCCCCCATGCCTGGTGAATAAGGCCGGCGATCTCCGTGTTGACGGCGTCCATCGCCTCCAGCGCGCGATCATAGGTTCCCCGGTTCATCGAGGCGCGCTCGACCTCGTAAAGCGTTTGCTTGGTGATCCCGGCATCCGAGATCGCGGTGGATTTGACCATCTGGTTCTTCAGCATGAATTCGTGGAACATCGTCGACATGAAGCCGACCATCTGCGCCTGCGGCACATCGGTCGGCTCGTAGCGGGTGATGAGATAGCGATACCAGGAGAGGTTCACCTCGGCGCCGGCGGCGCGGATTGGCTTCAGGATGCCGCCGAGCATCAGAAGGAACTGGCCCATCGACATGACGTCGAGCATTTGTGGATGGATGGTAATCAAAACGCTGGTCGCGGCTGTCAGCGCCGTCAGCGTGAGGTAGCCGAGCTGCGGCGGGCAATCGATGACGACGACGTCGTAACGATCGTCGACCTCGGCAAGCGCGCGAGAGATGCGGGTGAAGAAGGTCTTGCCGTCATTGGTCGACTTGTCGGCCATGGCAAGCGGCGTATCGTATTCATATTCCTGCAGGTCGAGATTGGCCGGCACGATGTCGAGACCGGGAAAATTCGTCTTGTGGATGATCTCGGAGAGTGGCTTCTTCTCGCCGTCATAGCGGATCGCTTCATAGAGCGAGGCGGCCTGGTCGAACTCCGGCTGGAAGCCGTGCAGGGATGAGAGCGATGCCTGAGGATCGAGGTCGACGGCGAGTACGCGGTGGCCGGTCAACGCCAGATGCTGGGCAAGATGGGCAGCCGTCGTCGTCTTGCCCGAGCCGCCCTTGAAATTGACGACGGCGACGACCTGTAGCTTCTCATGAGCGCGGCGATGGGGCACATACATGCGGCTTTCGGAGCGGCCATGCGCATCGAGATAGCGCCTCAGCTCGAGCATCTGCTCAGCGCTGTAGGAGCGCCGCCCAGAAGGCGAGGTCTGCGGGCAGGGGCCTTTGCCCTCGAGATGCAGTTTCTTCAGCGTGCTCTGCGAAGCGCCGACATAACTGGCGACCTCGGCAAGAGAAAAGCTGCGCAGCGTCTTCTTCGCGTTCGGCGGAAAGCGCTGCACGCTCAAGAGATGCAGCTTCTTCGAAATCACGTCGCCGTGCTCGAGAATCTGATCCTCGAAATAGAGCGGCGCGGCCTTCACGGCGTTCGAATTAGCGTTCATCGGCAGCAATCTTTCGGATAACGGTTTTCGGGATCAAAAGCCCCTGTAACCGTTATTATCCGCGATTCTCCGATACCGGCCAAGAAATTTAAGGTTAACGCATATTAACCTTTTCGATGCTCGTCCAAGCACTTGCCGGATCTGCGTGATGTCCGGACGACCGGGTATTTTTGGGCCGGGGGCGCTGACAAAGCGCCCCCGGCGGCGCCCGGCCGAAGGGGAGGGGGCATTCGGCGGGCTTTAACTCAATGGCGCTTCGCCTGTGGTAATGCGCTGCTCGTCGGCGCCGAAGAGGTGAACGGTGTCGTGGCCGGGGGCGATCCTCAACACGTCGCCGGGGGCGGCCCGGATTCGCTCGCGGAAGACGCAGGTCAGCGTCTGCCCTCCGAGCCGCACGAGCACGAGTGTTTCCGAGCCTGTGGGCTCGACGACGACGGTCGTCACTTCGATGCCGTTGGGGTCGAGCATGATATGTTCGGGGCGAATGCCGTAGGTCACGGCATCCTTCGGCCGGCGTTCGCTCGGCAGCAGCAGCCCGTCCACGGTCCTGAACCCGTCTTCGCTCATGCTGCCCTTGATGAAATTCATCGCCGGCGAGCCGATGAAACCGGCGACGAACAGATTGTTCGGGCGGTCGTAGAGTTCGAGCGGCGAGCCCGATTGCTCGATCAGCCCGTCCTTCATGACGACGATCTTGTCTGCCATGGTCATGGCTTCGATCTGGTCGTGGGTGACGTAGATAGTCGTCGTCTGCAGCCGCTGATGCAGTTCCTTGATCTCCGAGCGCATCTGCACCCGAAGTTTGGCATCGAGGTTCGACAAAGGCTCGTCGAACAGGAAGACGGCCGGATCGCGCACGATCGCCCGGCCCATGGCGACGCGCTGACGCTGGCCGCCCGAAAGCTGCTTCGGATAACGCTCCAAGAGGTTTTCCAGCCCGAGGATTTTTGCCGCATTGCCGACGCGCTGATCGATCTCCGATCTCGGCATGCGCTTCATACGCAGCGAGAAGCCCATGTTCTTCGCCACCGTCATATGCGGATAGAGCGCGTAGTTCTGGAACACCATGGCGATGTCGCGGTCTTTGGGCGCAAGCTCGTTGACGATGTGCTTGCCGATCTGGATCTTGCCCGAGGTGATGCCCTCCAGGCCGGCGATCATTCTGAGCAGCGTCGATTTTCCGCAGCCGGAGGGGCCGACCAGGACGACGAATTCGCCATCGCCGATATCGACGGACACGCCTTTGATGGCTTTGAACGCGCCGTAGTCCTTGCGCGCATTGCTGACCGAAACATGGGCCATGAAACTCCTCCCGAATTCGCCGTCAAAGTCCGTTCAAGACACTTTTGAGAAAATCGAGGCCGAGGCGCTCACCCTCCTTGCGCGCGGCCAAGTCCTTGCCCGGCCACCCGTAAGCGGCATCCTCGTGCTCGATCGACAGCGTGCCGTCAAAACCGTAGCCGCGGGCCTGCCTGAGGAAACGCGGCCAGTCGAGCAGACCGAGCCCCGGCAACTTGTATTGCCACCAGCCCTTGCCGTGATAGCCGAGTGCCTGCAGGGCCTCGGCGTCGATCGCCGTATCCTTGGCGTGCAGAATGGCGATGCGGTCCTTGACCGCCTCCAGCGCCCGATAGGGATCGACGCCGATGCGGATGAGGTGCGAGGGGTCGAATTCGAGGCCGAAGCGGCGGTCCTCGATGCGGCGGAAAAGTTCCTGCCATCCCCTTGGCGTCGTTCCGATGAAATTGTCTCTAGGTCCGGGCCAGTTCTCGATCGCGAAGGTGAGGCCGCTTGCCTGCGTTTGCGCGATCAGCCCAATCGCGAAGTGGGCGAAGTCGTCATAGTTGGCCTCTTCGCTTGCCGTATCGTTACGACCGGGAAAGATCACGAAGATCGGAACGCCGGCGCCGCCGATCGCTTCGGCAAATTCTGAGGTCCTTGCCCGGAGTTCCCGGCGCTTGTCGCGATCGGCATCAAGCTGATTGCCGAAAAAAGTGATCGAGGAGACGAAGAGGCCGTGGCTTCTTGCCAGCGTAACGGCATCTTCCACCCGGTCGGGCGTCTTGATGTGACCGCCGACATCGATCTCGATCGCTTCGAACCCCGCCGACGCGGCGAAATCTACCACTTCCTCCAGCGGGCGGTCATTGAATGTCGAGGTATAGAAGCCGATTTTCACCATATCCTCCGATCCTCATCAAAATCCGGGGGCCTTGCGGTCGTTTCAACTGTTCAGCCGATCCATGAACTTCAGCGGCGAGCGCGTGCGCTGCGCCACATCGGCCGATGCGAGCATCAGGGCCGCCGCCATCGGCATGGCCGCCGCACCCATGGCCGAGGCGTCCTCGCCGATCGAGGCGCGATGCAGCGAGGGCAGGTTCGTGTCCTCGGCGTCGAGATGCTCGTGGACGTAACGCAGCAATTCATCGACGATGCGGATCGGCAGCCGGCCGCCGACGAGCACGGCATCGGGATCGACGATCATGGCGATATGTTTGACCGCGACGGCGAGATGCGCGCTCATTTCCTTCAGCCATTGTGAAACGAGGCGCTTGCCGCGCGCGTCGAGGGTCAGCAGATCCTGCGGCACGCTCACCTTGATCCCATGCCGGGCGAGGAAATCATAGAGGAAGAACAGCGAGAAGATCTCCCCGAGAAGCTGGACCTTCTGCGCCTCGCCGTCGCGGCCGTCGGCAATCGGAAGCCAGCCGATCTCGCCGCTGAGGCCCATGGCGCCGCGATGACCGTTGCCGTCCAGAACGAGGCCTCCGCCCGGGCAGGCATTGACGGCGATATAGAAGAAGCTGCTGCTTTCCGCGCCGAGGCCGTAGTTGAGCTCGGCAAGGGCAGCGGCATTAGCCTCGTTTTCGGTGAAGACGGGATGCGGCGTCAGGCTCTCCAGTGCGGCGCGCACGTCGAAATCAGTCCATTCCTGATAGGCGTCGGGCTTGCCGAGCAGCGAGATTTCGCCGAGCCAATCCGGCATGGCAAGGCCGATGCCGGCAAGGCGCGCATCGTCGATCAGCCGGCTGCGCTGGAAATGCGAGATCGCATCTGATGTCAGTTGCATGAATTCCGCTGGCAGGATGAAGCGTTTCTCGTGGTGTACGCGGGCGCGCACATTGCCCACGGCGTCGACCGCCAGGATCGTCAGATGGTCGCGGTCGATGTTGATGCCGATAGCGTAATAGGCGTCGGGATTGATTTCGAGTTCGATTGCCGGCTGGCCTCTGAGCCCATGCCGGCGGCGGGCCTCCATGATCAGGCCCTCGTCCAGCAGGCGGTCGACGATGCGGGCGATCGCCGGTTTGGTGAAGCCGGTCTGCCTGGCGATTTCGGCGCGCGAAATCGGCGCCTGGCGGTGGATGCAGCGGAGCACGACGGCCCTGTTGTGCTCGCCCGCGTCTTCGACATTCGCGCCCGTCAGATCGGGGGAGAGCCTAGCGCCGAGTGTCTGGTTCATGCGTTCAATCCTTCCGCGCGCGTGGAGAGTGAAGCAGACCCTCTCATCCCTTCACCGCGCCGCTGGTCATCGCGCCGAGGATCAGCCTCTGGAGCGACAGGAAGGCGACGATCGCCGGAACGACCGCAATCAGGCAGGCGGCTGCAAGCAGCTGGATGGACGAGTCAGTCTGCATGCCGCGGAAGTTAAAGATTCCGACGCCGATCGGCATCAGGTCATTTTTGGTGAGCAGCAGGAAAGGCACCAGGAATTGCGACCAGCCGGCAATTACAGTGATGATGAAAACCGAGGCGATGCCCGGCGCCGACAGTGGCACGATGATGCGCCAGAAAACCGAGAAGCGGTTGCAGCCGTCGATCATCGCCGCCTCGTCGAGGCTGCGCGGAATGCCGTCGACCGTACTTTTCAACAGCCAGGTCGCCAGGGGAACGCCGAGCGCGATATAGACCATGACGACGGCGAAATGCGTGTCCAGCAGGCCGAGGCGGTTCATGTAGCGATAGAGCGGCACCATGATGACGAGCGGCGAGATCATCTGGAAGAGCAGCAGCCCCATCATCGAGAGGCCCTTGCCACGGAACTGGAAGCGGGAGAAAGCGTAAGCGGCGGGCAAGGCAACGATCAGCACGCCGAGCCCGCTGAGAGCCGCAAGCTTCAGGCCGTTCCAGAGATAGATCGGAAAATAGCTGTTGTTCAGAACCGTGATGAAATTCTGGATGGTGGGATTGTCGGGAATATAGCGCGCCGCGCCGCGATAGACCTCCCGCTTGTCGCGTAGCGCCATCGACAGCAGATAGGTGAGGGGGCCGGCGAAGAAGACGAACATCACCAGCATGAAGAGATAGCTCATGGCATCGCCTAACCGGCTTCCGGTGCGTCCGCTCATTGCTCTTCCTCCTTCGGCAGGAACGACGCATAGACGAAGGCGAGCCCGAGGCTGATGATCAGCATCAGCACGGAGAGCACGCTGCCGCCGGAGAGGTCATAGTTTCGGAAGACGATATTGAAGACGTAGAGCGAGATCACTTCGGTCGCGCGCCCGGGCCCGCCGCCTGTCAGTGTGATGATCGCATCGAAGGTGTTCACCGTCTGGATGGTGATCAGTATCATGTTGACGAGGATGGCGGCGCGCAGCTGCGGCAGCGTGACGAAGAAGAACTGCTGCGAGGCGCTGGCGCCGTCGACCTCCGCCGCCTCGTAGAGCGAGGGATCGATCGATTTCAGCGCCGCATACATGACGACCATCGAAAAGGCGGTGCCGCGCCAGATGTTCGAGATCAGAGTCGACCACGGCGCCATTGCCGGGTCCGATAGCCAGGCGACGGTCGGCATGTGCATCAGCCTCAAAATGCTGTTCAGCGCGCCGTAAGGCGCTTCGGAAAACAGCATCTGCCAGATGATGCCGCCGGCAATGCCCGGCACGACCCAGGCGACGAGCGCCGTGGTCCTGAGGATCGTGGTGCCGAACAGGCCGCGCTTTTCGCCGCGAACGACAGTGACGGCGACCGCAAGGCCGAGGATCTGCTGGCCGATGACGCTGCCGCCGACGAAGATCAGCGTCGCCCAGAGAATGTCGGGCAGTTGCGGCGAGCTCAGCGCATTGGTGATCGACCCCAGCGTATAGTCCTGGGTGTCGCCGATCAGCGTTGCATTGGTGAAGGAAAGCCGGAAAACGTCGATGACGGGATAAAGGTAGAATATGCCGATGACGATGATCACCGGCATGATCCAGGGCAGGGGCGCACCGGCGAACCGGCGCATGAACGTTCTGCTCTGAGGCGGGCTGTCAGCCTCGATGGCAATAGGGCTCATTGGCTTCTCTGTCCGGGTTTGGCACTGTCGACGGCGCCTCAAGTCCAGGCGCCGTCGCGGTCGGAAGCGTTGGAAACGCCCGGGATCAGAGACGCTTGTAAGCCTCCATCGCCGCGCTGAATGCAGCATCCAAGGCCTCTTCCGGTTTCTTCGTCCCCGACAGCACGTCTCCCATCATGATCTGGATCTGGTTGGAGATCTCGGGATAGATCGGCACGCCGGGCCGGGCTTGGCCATCGACCAGCGCATTGGCGAAGGTCTTGTTGGCTTCCGTCGAGAAGACCTCATACTTGTCGAAGAGCGACTTGCGCGTCGGCAGCTGCTGCTGCAGCGCGTTTGCAGGACCCATATAGACGTCGCGCGCCAGGTTGGCGCACATTTCGATCTTCTCCTTGTCCTTGCTGAAGGAGGCGACCGTCCAGCCGCCGGTGCCCGTCGACTTCTGGTCGGCCGTGGGGCCCGGGATCGGCGAGAAGGTCCAGTTCTTGAATTCCTCTTCGTCGAGCGTCGTCTTCAGCTGTGCATATTGCCAGTTGCCGCCGATGAAGAGCGCCGTCGTCGCGGCAGCCGCCGCAGCGTTCATATCGTCGTAATTGGCGATCGTCGTAACGCGCTTCGGCGCCGCACCG
The DNA here is from genome assembly GCF_030182485.1 of Rhizobium atlanticum. Taxonomy (NCBI): domain Bacteria; kingdom Pseudomonadati; phylum Pseudomonadota; class Alphaproteobacteria; order Hyphomicrobiales; family Rhizobiaceae; genus Rhizobium; species Rhizobium atlanticum. The sequence goes on along the minus strand of NZ_JAQJCJ010000003.1, from coordinate 128,463 downwards.
GAATCGACGAGATCCTTGAAGTAGTTCAGCGCCTTCAGGAATTTCTCCTTGTTCTCGCCTTCGCCGAAGATTGGCTTGCCCGAGTCGTCGACGAGTTTGCCGCCGAGCGCCCAGTAATTGGCGAGCCAGTCGAAGGTCGTGCCTTCCCAGCGCCCGCCGTTGAAGAGCACGCCTTCCATGCCCTCCTTGGTGGAGGCAAGGGCGGCCTTCTTCAGTTCGTCCCAGGTCTTCGGCGCATCTGCGACCACAGACTTGTTGCGGTAAAGAACGCGCAGGTCCGTATCCCACCACCAGGCACGGATGGTCTTGTCCTTGTCGGTGATGCCGTCGCGGATGAAGGGGAAGAGATCGTCGATTTCTTCCTTGGAGAAATAGGGTGTGAAATCGGCCAGCACGTGATTGACCATGAACTGCGAGAGCACGAAGGAGTCGACGGCCGCACAATCCGGCGCGTTGCCGGCCTTGGCCTGCTCCAGCATCTTGGCCTGTTCGGTGCCGATGTCGGAGGACATGAATTGCATCTGCAATTTCCAGTCCGGATGCTTCTTGATGAAATCGACGAACAGCTTCTGATAGCCCTCGGCGATCGCGGGATCGGAATTGTTCGGGCTGTCGTTTGTCAGGCGGACGACGAGCGTTTTCGGCGCATCGGCAAGGCCGATCCGGTCTTTGGTGGCAAGTTCCTGGGCAAAAATGGTGGATGCTGAAAATAAGACAGTGCTCAGCGCCAATGCGCTGACGGTCGCGCTCTTCATGATGGGTCTCCTCCCCATTTTGAACGAATACAGCCTGGCGGTCGGTTGACCTCTCCTCATTTCCGTGCTGCATTAATTAGATTAAGTTACTTTGATTTGATGTCAAGCCAGAGCTTGGGAGGATGAGATGCTGGCGACATTCAACAGCAGCTAGCGCGCGCTGCGGTTTTCGGAAGGGATGCGCGCCAAAATAAGTTGCCGACAGCGCCTCAGGGACATCAGGCGCATCCAACCGCAATTTTCCTGACGAAAAGGCCGATCGATCGCGGATGGCCGCGACGGTGTCAGTTCGTGCTCCGGGCCGCAGCGGCAGCCGGAAACTGAAGTCCATGGAGGAGAAGATGCGTTTACTCATTCTGGGAACCGGCGGCATGGCCAACCAGCACGCCGCGCGTTTCAAGGCGATCGAAGGCGTCAGCGTCGTTGGCGGCGTCGATGTCGTCCCGGAGCGGCTCGCCGCCTTTTGCACCGAACATGGCATCGCCAATCGTTTCATCTCGGTGGAAGAGGCGCTTGCATGGGGCGAGTTCGATGCAGTGGCGAACGTTACGCCTGACAGCATCCACCACCCGACGACGCTTCAGGCGATCGCCGCCGGCAAACATGTCTTCTGCGAAAAGCCGCTCGCCACCGATGCTGTGAAAGCGATGGAAATGACCGAGGCGATCGAGCGGGCCGGCAAGGTCGGCATGGTCAACCTCACCTATCGCAATTCGCCGGCGCTGCAGAAGGGCCGGCAGATGGTGCTTGCCGGCGAGATCGGCGCCGTGCGCCATGTCGAGGCGTCGCATCTGCAAAGCTGGCTGGTCGGCCGCCACTGGGGCGATTGGAAGAGCGAAAGCAAATGGCTCTGGCGGCTGAGCAAGAAGCACGGCTCGAACGGCGCGCTTGGCGATATCGGCATTCACATCGTCGATTTCGCCTCTTATGGCTCCGGCCTCGACGTCGCCCACGTCTTTGCGCGGCTGAAGACCTTCGACAAGGCGCCGGATCACAGGATCGGCGAATATGATCTCGACGCCAATGACAGCTTCACGATGAATGTCGATTTCACCAATGGCGCGATCGGCACGATCCAGGCGACACGCACGGCAGCCGGCCAGATGGATCAGCTCCGTCTCCGAGTCTATGGCGAAACCGGCTCGGTCGAGATGATCTATGATACCGGCAAATCGAGCTTGCGCGCCTGCCTTGGCGAAGACGTGCACACAGCGACCTGGCGCGAAGTGCCCTTTGATCCCGTCGAGACGAACTACCAGCGTTTCGTCCAGGCCGTGCGGGCGGGCAAGACCCAGGAACCGTCCTTCCGGCGCGCCGCCAGCATCCAGAAGGTGCTCGACAAGGCGCTCGCCTCCGATCTCAGCCACGCCGACGAAGCAATCGGCTGATGCAGCCGAAGCGCGCTTTACTTTCGGCTTAGGCCGAAGCTGGCGGCAGCAGGAGCGTGTTGAGGAAAGGCAGGAGGGCTGCACCGAGTGCCACGCCGCCGCCGCTGAAGCTTGCCGGCCGCATCGGCGAAATCCAGGGCGTCAGCAGCGGCCTGGTCGAGGTGTCGCGCCGCTCGACGGAAAGCTGATGGATCAGCGCCTCGATCACGCCCTGTGGCAGGTCGCCGCCGATCATCACGACGCTCGGGGCGATGAAGCCGGCCATGGCGATGATCGGGTCGAGCAGATGGCCGGCGGCCTCGCGTATCCATTGCGACAGCGACGACGAGGAGAACTCCTCGCCCCTGAGCAGGCGCGCGAAGTCCTCGTCTCCGATGCGTGAGCGCAGGGAACCGAAACCGACGACGGTATTGAGCTGGACATTGTCGGGCCCGGTCAGCATTTCGCCGATGCTGCCCGCCCGCCCATGCACGCCGGAATAGGGTATGCCTCGGATGAGGAAACCCGCCTGAACGTCATCGTCGATGATGATCATCGCGAGCCCGCCCTCCGGCATGGCGCTGCCGATCGTGCGCTCGGCAAGCAGGCCCGCCGTGCATTCGTTCTCGACATAGGTGCGTGCGATCGTCGACATCGCAGCAAGCTGCTCGCTGCGGGCATCGTTCCAATCGTTGGCGGCGATCCCGAGCCCGACGATCGGCAATGTCGCATGCCGATCGGCCATGTCCCGGACCGCCGCATGTACCGCGCCGACCCCGTCTTCCGGCTCCACGTCGAAATAGACCCGGTCATGCACTTGGCCGCTCAAATCGATCAGCACGATCTCGCCGCGCGTCCGGCGAAGCTTGACGCCGATCGAAAACGCGCCCTCCGGCCGCAGCGCGAATTCCGTGGCCGTCGCCCCGCCGCCGAGCCCGGTGCGCCGGTTCGATGTCACGAGCTTCTCGTCGGCAAGCCGACGCAAGATATTGGTGATGCCAGGCCCGGTCAGCCCGCTATGCCGCCCAAGCTCGGTGCGCGTCAGCGGCCCGTGCCGGCGGATTGCTTCCAGAATGACGCGGATATTCCGGTCGGCGATCTCACCCGATCTCAAGCCCACCGTTTTGGCGCGGGGAGCGCCCAACTCTTGAGTGTGAAGCCGACGCGGCCCCGACCGAAGATACCGCATGACCGTCTTTCTTGAGAGCACTTCGACGGTGTGTATCACGCTTATCGGTGTTCGTAACGATTTTCCAACAGTCGTTGTAACGAAGAGCTCCGGCTTTCGACGAACCGCACGGGGTGCCGATCATCCTCGCTGAGTCTCTTTAAGCTAATAGCTGCAAGGACGATCGTTGCCGAATCCGTCGCGGCAAGCCGGCCTGAGTGCGAAGTCAGCGCTGGAGTATCCAACCGAGCCGGTCTGCACCGAGTCGGTAGAGCTCGTCGTGCAGGACGACACCGACATGGCAACGGCGATGAGCGGTGCCATCGCTGCGGGCAATTTCCGAATCCGGAGCATCCCTCAACCTCCCTTCGCTCGCCCAAAGCGAGCGTCTTCAGTGTGATTGCCAAAGCAGATAGATCGATGCTGCGATCGGGAAACTGTCGCCGTCGATCAAGATTGCGTTATCCTTGCGGCTGATGGTCGCCTACTTAGAAGGGAAGGGGTTTTTCGAAGGGCTCGGAGGCTGGAGAGAGCTCCGGGGCTCGTTAGGGAGAAACGACGTGGCACGGGCCGTTGAGAAAATCACGCTCTGCGTTGGACTTGAGATCGCTTTCTATAAACTTATCCGGGCGATCAAAACGCGCTTTGAGGCAGGAGCTCGATCAAAAATCTCTCGGAGGACATAGCACGCCGCGGATTGCTGACCAGCCTGAATGTTCGCCCGCGGGTGTCATTTCCATGCTATGATGGGCCTGCGAAGCTCAAGTTCGACGTCTGGAATATGGCGGAGGCCGAACGCTACTTTGCCCCGGCGAAGGGAGTTTGCGCCAGCAGGGGCTCGATCCCCGAAGCGCTGGGTGTGCTGCCTTTTTGATTGATCGGGAGGAGGTTGTTCATGTCCACGGATAGTGTCGACCGCCCGCTGCAGCCGGGAGACCGGGCACCGAATGTTGTACTCGACGCGATCTCGCGCGAAGGCAAGATCGCGCTCGATGACTTTCGAGGCCGTAGCCCGCTACTGATCGGTCTATTTCGAGGCCTACACTGTCCATTCTGTCGGCGTCATGTCTCGGCGATGGCGCAACTCAACCCTGCCCTGAAGGAGAAAGGCATCGAGTGTCTCGCCATCGTCAAGACGCCCGTCGAACGGGCGCGGCTCTACTTCCGTTACCATCCGCTACCGAACCTTATCAGCGCATCCGACCCGCAGGGGGCTTCGCATCGCGCCTTCGGTTTACCCATTCTCGAACTCACGGAGAATGAAACCGAATGGCCGCATAAGCTTGGAATGGACGCGGTCATGACGATGCGGATTGATCTGCCGGGGGAGTTGCCCGTTCCGATGAACCCGGCTGCGGCGGGCGACTTTCTGGAGAAAAAGGACCCGTATGAAATGACGGCGGCCGACCAGCAGATTATCATCGCCGGTCACATGCCGCTTATCGGCGAGTTCCTGCTCGATCGGGAAGGCACTGTGCGCTGGAGTTTTACAGAAGCCGAAGAGGGGGGCCAAAATCTATGCCGGGCGCCGAGTCCCGAAGAATTGATGTCAGCAGCCTCCCAAGTCGCACTTCAATAAGCTGCTGAACAACTCGTCCCACGAGATCGTTGGCAGCCTTAAACCAATCGGCGAACGCGCAGAGCTTCCCGTTGTATACGATGATCAGCAGGTCTGGGACACCAGCGGACCGTGGCATTGCGAAGCCCGCGGCCGGTCGTTACGCAGCTGCACCAAGTCCGTGGCGAGCAACGGTCATCAGAACCAGTAGAATCTAGACCAAAGTCAGCATCGCCTGGAAGGGTCTCAACCAACCATCAAGGTCAGGGCCTCGGATGGTAACCTCTTTGCAACATCCGCAATGAGGAGGAAGTCGCTCCCTCCCCATTTATCACTGCATCGCCGTGACCTCATTGATGGACCGGATCCGTCACCGCTTTGATGACCTCGGACGCCATCTTGAACTCCTTCTCGCGGCTGGTGATGCCATGGCGTCGCGCGATCCAGTTAAAATCCGTATAGGCAACACGGACCGTTCCATCCTTCGCTTCGTAGACGAGAACTCTGACGGGCCAATCGAGCCCGGCCACTGGATTGGCGGTGATGAACGTCGTTCCGAGCGCCGGATTGCCGAACAGGATCAGCCGCGATGGACGGACCTTGTTGCCAGCCGCGTTGCCGAGCCTTGCTTGATCGATATCATCGAACAGCATTATGCCCTTCTCTGCGACGCTGCCTTTGATCTTTGTGACAGTCTCGTCGACCGAATAGCGACTCTTCAGAACAACTACACCGTCCCGGGCACCTGCCTGGACGATAGTGGCTGATGCCGACAGAATTCCTGCCAATGAAAGCGCGGCCATGAACAATAGTCTGATCGTTTTTTGCATGTCATTTACTCCTTTCGGTTGTGTCTGCATTCAAACTCGTCGCCGGCTTCCGCATGGAAGGGGCGACCCCTATTCCGGCTACCACGGAAAGCTGGGATCTATCGGTGCGGGGCGCTTAGCGAACCCGCGAGCAGCATTGCTACCGCCAGAGCTGCGATAAGCACGTAGACGGATGCGTTCCAGCCGACGTGATCGTAGACCTGACCGAGAACCACACTGCCGGCCATGCCTCCGGTATAGTAGGATGCGAGGTAGATGCCGCTCGCTCCAGCCTTGTCGCTCCTGGCATGTTGACCCACGACGCCGGTTGCCATTGCCTGTGCGAGGAAGGTGCCAACCGCCACCAGTGTCAAACCGATCAGGATGACCGGCAAATACGCGCTGAGAAGCGCGACGAGTCCGACGATGGCAATCGCAAGCGTCAGCACGATTCCGGTTGCCGGCCCCACAGCGCTTGCGAGCCTGCCGGCGAAAGGCGTGGTGAAGATCGACGGAAGGAAGACGAGGTAGACAAGGCCGAGCGCCATCGGGCGTACCCCGAGCGTGACAATCCGAAAGTTGACATAGGTGTAGGTGCCGATGAACACGAAGAGGATGAGGAAACCGATAGCGAAGACGCGTCGCAGCTCCGGATCGGCAAGATGTCCGCCCCAGATGCGCATGGTGAGGTTCCCGCGATCATCGCTCCGCATCATGCTGGTCGTCCTTTTGAGCGTGAACCAAACCAGGGCGGCGCCGAAGAGGTTGAGGGCGGCAAACACCAGAAAATTTATCGAGAGGCCGCCAATGCCTGCGACGGCAGCGGACAGCATGCGGCCGAAGAGGTTGCTGGCAACATTGCCGGTGACATAGGCGGCTAGGGCCGTGGAGGCCTTTCCGGCGGAGAAATGCTCCGACAGATAGGCGGCCGTCAGCGTGAAGGCCGTCGACATGCAAAGCCCCTGAAGTACTCGCAGCGCGGCAAAGACGATGATGTTGTCGGTAAATGCCAGAAGCGTCGTTGGCACGGACAGGATCGCGAGGCTGATCCAGATGCCGTTGCGCCGGTCCAGGCCGCTGCCGACGAAGGCGACGAGCAGACCGGCGAGCGCCATACCGAGGGTGCTGGCATTGACGGCGAAACCCATCGTGGCACGGCTGACCTGAAACCTCTCGACCAGAGAAGGCAATACGGCTTGCGCCGCAAAGAGGTCGACCAAGGTCAAAAAGGCGATGAGTGCGATCAGTCCAAAGCGCCAACTCTCGGCGTGAATGGTCCGGCGCTCTTGAACGGATGCCGTGAGCGGCTGTTCGATGTCAGTCATGCTTGTTCCTCCGGGATGCGGCGTTTCCCTGCCAGTGCGAGGGAAACGCCGGCGAGCGATGGGGCTGCTTCAGATCAGAGGGCAACCGTTACATCGCCGCGTCATCGGTGTGCATTTCCGGGCTCAGTATGTCGGAGGAATAGAGCACGGCCGAAGCCTTGCCATTGTTCTTCCACCAATGGGAGAGATGTCCAAACTCGGCCGTCACCTCGCCCTTCTTGTGCAGGATCGGCACCTTGCAGGTGCTGCTGTATTCCGTGATCGAGCCGGAGATGATCAGGATATTGGCCGGGCGCATCTCGTGCGAATGCCAGGGAACGATGCCGCCTGGCTGCACGACGAGCTTGCGCATGCGCAGCATGCTGCCCTTCCAGGCTTCGCCCTTGGACGAGAGATCGATTGTCCTGACGACGCTGTCGGAGACGCCCTTCGGCATCATCGGGCCAGGCTTCATGCCATCCTCAGTGACCTGATCAGCCGGGCATTCGCCCGCCATGGCGGACGCGGCGGGCAGGCCGGCGCCGAGGACCACTGCAGCGAATGCGAGAGCGGCGAGGGACATGCGGTCGGTTTTCAATACGGGCTTCATCAGCGGTTTCTCCTTGTTGGAGCCCGGCGGGGACGGTGCCGAGCATGTTCGAAGACTGGCGGAGCGCCGATCGAAAGAGAAATGCCAGATGCTTTTGATTTCGATAGCCGCAAGCTATTGTCAGCCGCAGGGGAAACACCGAATGCCCGGCAGCTTGCCAGGCTGTGCTCCCGTGGTTGTTACGATACTGCCTTTAATGCGAACGGCCCGACGCTTTCGCCCAGCCGTATGATTTCACGGCGCCGACAAAGACCGAAACCGCCGGGGAGAAGCGTCGGCCCGCCACCGTCACAAGGCAGACCTCGCGCGAGACTTCCGGGTCCGCGACAGGTCGCACCTGCAATCCTGGAATAACGGCGCTGTATTCGGGAATGAAACAGATACCAAGGCCGCCGGCGACCAGGTTCTGGATCCAGTCCTCGCGCTCGCTGGAATAGGAAACGAGGGTCTTCACGCCTTGTGCGTCGCAGAGATCCGTGAGGTAATCCCAGTATTCGCAGTTGACGCGACGCAGGTAGATCTCACCGTCTATCGCCGCGATCGGAATGGCTTCGTATTGGCCGAGTCGATGGCCGGCGGGGAAAGCGAGCATGAACCTCTCGCGAAAGAGCGAGGTCACGTCGAAGCGTTCCGGAAAGCTCGTTGCCGTCGACATGAGCGCCACATCGATTTCGCCAGTCTCGAGCAGATCGGACAACCGGGCGGGCACGCCCTCGATCAGTTGCAGCTGGATTCCCTTGTGGCGCATATTGAATTCGGTGAGCAGACCGGTGAACCGGCGCGGTCCGATCGTGCACATGATGCCGACCTTGAGATGCGCTTCGCTGAGACAAAGAAATCGCGATGCCTCAGTACGCACACCCATCAACTCGTCCTGGATCTGCTGGAATCGTGGGCGCAGAAGATTGCCGAGATCTGTTATGTGCGTGAGATTGCGCTCCCGGCGGAAGAGCAGTCCGCCCACCTCATCCTCCAGCTGCTGGATGGCGCGACTGAGCGCTGGCTGAGTAACATTGCACTTTTCGGCCGCGCGCGTGAAGTTTCGCGTTTCACACACCGCCAGGAAATACCTTATATGGTGAATATCCATCGCCGCCCCTCGGCATAAATTCTATTTGCAATACCCTCAATATTCTCCGCGGGCGGCATTCTCCTCCAATGCCATGGATTTATCAATTCCATACCAGACTGGCATTTCTAAAACGAAGTCCCGTCGACCATTGTGATTGCAAGACGCTAGACGGCGTCGTCGATCGTAGTGGAGAGCGGATATGCTGAACGCCTTTGATCCCGTAACTGATACTCTCGTCGGCCGCAGGCCCTTGGAAGGGCGTAGCGCCATAGTCACTGGCTCGACCAGCGGCATCGGCCTTGGAATTGCACATGCGCTTGCAAGGGCAGGGGCCGCCGTGATGTTGAACGGCTTCGGCGATCCTGCCGAGATCGAGATGCTGCGCGACGGCATTGCCACCGATAACGATGTCGACGTTGCCTACGACGCCGCTGACATGTCGAAGCCGGAAGCGATCCGCATGATGGTCGAGAGGGCGGTCGCCCGTTTTGGGCAGGTGGACATCGTCGTCAACAATGCCGGTATCCAGCATGTTTCGCCGCTCGGAAAGTTTCCGCCTGAAAAGTGGGACGCCATACTTGCTATCAATCTTTCCTCAGCCTTCCATCTCGTTCAGGCGACGTTCGACAGCATGTGCGCCAACCGCTATGGCCGGATCGTGAACGTCGCCTCCGCCCACGGATTGGTCGCGTCCCCCTTCAAATCCGCCTATGTGGCGGCCAAACACGGTATTGTCGGCTTCACCAAAACGATCGCGCTCGAAGGCGCGGAATACGGGGTGACGTCCAACGCGATCTGCCCCGGTTACGTTTGGACGCCGCTTGTCGAGCACCAGATCGAGGATCAGGCGAAGTCGCACAACATCCCGCGGGACGCGGTGATCCGCGACGTTTTCCTGAAGGACCAGCCGACGAGGCGTTTTGCCACGGTTGAGGAAATGGGCGCGCTTGCCGTCTTTCTCTGCAGCGATCTTGCCGGATCGATCACCGGCACGGCGATCCCTGTCGACGGGGGTTGGACTGCGCACTGATCAATCATTTGAGGCACGGAGGTTGCGATCGTGAACAAACATGTAGGTGCAAAGCTCAAAATGCAGCCCGACTCGTCGCCTGCCGAGCGCGAGCCGCGGACGATCAATCTTGCGCTGCAGGGCGGCGGGGCGCACGGCGCCTTTACGTGGGGAGTGCTCGATCGGTTACTGGACGAGCCGAGCCTGTCATTCGAAGGCATTGTGGCAACCAGCGCGGGCGCGATGAATGCTGCGGTCGCAGCCTATGGCCTGGCTGAGGGCGGGCGGAGCGGAGCACAGACGGCGCTTGCCAATTTCTGGCGCCGTGTCAGCCACGCAGCTGCATCCGGACCTTTGCAGCCAACCTTGCTCGACCGCATTATAGGCTCGAAATCGCTGGAATTCTCGCCGGCGTTCATCATGTTCGACCTGGTGACACGGCTTATGTCGCCGTACCAGTTCAACCCCTTCAATTTCAATCCGCTGCGCCAGGTGCTGGAACAGTCGATCGACCTGGAGGCAATCCGAATGGCACGCTGCCCTGTCAAGCTCAACATCTGTGCCACCAACGTGCGGACTGGCAAGGTGAAGGTGTTCGGCAACGACGAGCTCTCGATAGATGCCATCATGGCGTCTGCCTGCCTGCCCTTCCTGTTCCAAGCCGTGGAAATCGGAGGGGAAGCCTATTGGGACGGCGGCTATATGGGCAATCCCGCAATCTTCCCGCTGATTTATGGCTGCGACACGCCCGATGTACTGGTCGTACACATAAATCCGATAGAACGAACGGAACTGCCGCGCACGGCTGGAGAAATCCTCAACCGTATCAATGAGATCAGTTTCAACTCGTCGTTGCTGAGGGAAATGCGTGCGGTGGCCTTCGTCACACAGCTGATCGACACGGCAGCGTCGCCGCCTTCCAATCTCAAGCGCATTTTCGTGCACGGTATCTCAGACGACGAAGCGATGAAAAACCTCAGCGTCGCGAGCAAGCTCAACGCCGACTGGGGGGCGCTCATGGACCTGAGGGATCGCGGCCGCCAATGCGCCGATCTCTGGCTGCAGGCCAATTACCAAGATATCGGCAAACGATCGACCGTGGACGTCCGCGAACGTTATCTCTGATCCTCAGCCATTTCGGCAGTCCCGCCTCCCGCCCGCAGAAACTTGAGCCCCGTCCACCACTCCGGCGGGGGCTTTTTTTGTCTTCAAGATTGCCTGTCGACGCATAGAGACAGCGTATCGAAACCATGCAGAGACAGCATTTCAGGTGACAGCTGACTTCTGGGAAGGTGAAGACAGGCAAACCGATGGCGGTTTGACCTCACGCAACCCAGGAGATTTCTCATGAATACCACTCGTCTTCTCATCAGTTCGGCCCTTGCCGCCGCAGCCTCCGTGGCTGCGGGCAGCGCCTTTGCCGGCCCGGCTGCCAAGCCGGATTTCTCGTTCGAAAAGTGCTTCGGCGTCGTGAAGGCCGGCCTGAACGACTGCCAGACGGCCAGCCATTCCTGCGCCGGTACGGCCACCGCCGACAACGCCAAGGATTCATGGATCTACGTGCCGGCCGGCACGTGCACCAAGATCACCGGCGGAAGCAACGAACCCAAGGCCTGACCTTTCCACCACTTCAATCAAAGGAGTAATCGATGTCCAAGATATTTCCGAGCAATCCGGTGCCAACCGCCGCGGGCATCGGTCTTCGCTCCCAGCATATCGGCGAAATGCTGTCTCGCCGCCCCGCGGCGGGATGGCTTGAAGTCCATGCGGAGAACTACATGGGCGGCTCGGCGGCCGTCGAGGCGCTGGAGCGGCTGCGGGAAAGCTATCCCCTGTCCGTCCATGGCGTCGGTCTCTCGCTCGGGAGCAGTTCCGGTCTCGATCGCGACCATCTGGAGCGCATGCGCAAGCTCTGCCTGCGTTTCCAGCCAGGCCTGGTCTCCGAGCATCTCGCCTGGAGCGCCGCCGACGGCGCCTATCTGAATGATCTCCTGCCGCTGCGTTATGACGCAGAGGCCCTCGCCATCGTGACCGCCAACGTCTCGCGGCTGCAGGATACGCTCCAGCGGCGCGTCTACATCGAAAACCTCTCTGCTTATGTCGCCTTCGAGGACTCGACAATGACCGAGGCGGAATTCCTGGTCGAGCTCGTGCGCCTCACCGGCTGCGGGCTGCTTCTCGATATCAACAATGTGCATGTCTCGGCCTGCAATCTCGGCTTCGATTCCAAAGCCTTCATCGACCAGCTTCCCGCGTGCGCCATCGGGGAGATTCATCTTGCCGGGCACGCGATCAACGAGGTGGAAGGCGATATCGTATTGATCGACGACCACGGTTCGCGCGTTCCGCCGGCTGTCTGGTCGCTCTATGCTCATGCGATCCGCAAGATCGGCCCGCGTCCGACGCTCATCGAATGGGATACGGATGTGCCCGCTCTCGACGTGCTCCTCGGTGAAGCCATGTGGGCCGACATGCTGGCGCAGTCGATCGCCTTCGAAGACCGCATGCTGGCTGAAAGGCTGACACCACAGTCGACCCGGTTCGAGGGTATGATCCTGCCATTGCGGGCCGACAACCGGACGGGCCCGATGCCGGCGCTCGCCGCGCTTGCGACGATTAAGCCGTCGGTCTTCGCCAATCATTCGGGCGCAAGGAGGGTTGGCCATGCTCTCTAACTGCGCGCTGCAATCGCGGGTCGCCCAAGCCATCCTCGGTGAAGATGGCCGTGATCTTGCGCCGGTGCTGGCGAAAGGTGCTTTCGACCCGCTGCGTCGGTTCAACATTTACCGCAACAACACCTTCGCCTCGCTGACAGCGACCTTGATCGCGGTTTTTCCGATCACGGTTCAGCTTCTGGGCGAAAACTACTTTCGTCATGTCGCCGGCGCCTTCATTCGGAATAATCCGCCGCAGGAAGCGCAGCTTGTTCGCTATGGCACGAGTTTCCCTCGCTTCCTGGCCGACTTCGATGGCATCCGCACCATGCCCTTCATTGCCGAAACGGCGCGGCTGGAATGGATGATTGCCGAGGCGCTGGATGCGCCGGCGCTGCAGGGCTGTCGCTTGGAGCAGCTGGCGGACGATGAAGCCGACACCGCTCCCCAGATATTTCTTCAGCCCTCGCTACGCCTGCTGGTTTGCCGTTGGCCGGCGCTGGACATATGGGAGGCGCATCAAGCCGGCGGAAACATCGAAGCATTGGCGAGTCTCAGCCGCCGACCGGAGCGGATCGCGCTCTGGCGCGGCCAAGATAGCATGCGATTTCTGCGCCTCGATGCCAGCCATTTCGCCTTCCTTCATGCCCTGAAAAGGCGCGCCAGCCTGGAGGCTGCGGTCAGCCGCGTGCTTGCCCGCACTCCCGGCTTCGATCTCGAGGGTGCCTTTGGCGGCCTTTTCGCCTTTGGCCTCGTCGCTCGCATTCGCCACATCAAGCCCGCAACCAAGTGAACAGGATGGAAGTCATGACTATGATGTCCCCTTCTTCGACGCGACACAGAGGCGGTATTATCGGTCTCTATGTCGCCGCTATCGAGAGCCCCAACAGCCTGCCCTTGTCGCTCGTCCAGCTCGTTGCCCGTCTGGCGGCCGCCCACGTCTTCTGGCAGTCATCGCAGAGCAAGCTTGCCTCCTGGCCAGCAACAGTTCAGCTGTTCACGCTAGAATACCAGCTGCCCATCATCGATCCCGGCGTGGCTGCCGTGCTTGCGACGTCGGCTGAAGTCACTGGCTCGATCCTGATTTTTCTAGGCCTGTTCTCTCGTCCCGCCGCTCTTTTGCTGCTTTGCGTCATCGCGACGATCCAGCTCTTCGTCTACCCGCAGAACTGGCCGGACCATTTGCTCTGGACGGCGCCGTTGCTGTTGATCCTGACGCGCGGGGCAGGCGCCGTTTCGCTCGATTATCTGGCAGCGCGCCTGTTTCCGAGGGGGCGCTGAGCCATGCGCGCAGTTGTCGAAGAGACAAGTGGTGGCTCGCCGCTCATGCGTCAGGCGGCGGGTCACCGCCCGAGGGTCGTCATCCTCGGAGCCGGTTTCGGCGGCCTTGCCGCCGCCAAGGGGCTTCGGCACGCGGACGTGGATGTGACGGTCGTCGATCGTCGCAACTATCATCTTTTTCAGCCGCTGCTTTATCAGGTCGCGACGGCCGCGCTTTCGCCAGCCCAGATCGCCATGCCGATCCGCCGCATTCTCTCTCGGCAATCCAACGTCACTGTGCTGATGGAGCGTGTCGAGGGGATCGACAAGAAGAACCGGTTCGTTCAGACCACAAATAGTCGCATCGCCTACGACTATCTGGTCGTCGCCACCGGTGCAAGGCACGCATATTTCGGAAAGGATGAATGGGCGGAGACCGCGCCCGGGTTGAAAACAATCGCCGATGCGACCGAAATCCGTGCCCGGATCCTGTCGGCCTTCGAACGTGCCGAGGCAGCCGAGGACGAAGCCGAGCGGCGGCGGTTTCTCACCTTCGTCGTTGTTGGCGGCGGCCCGACAGGCGTTGAACTGGCTGGAGCAATCGCCGAGCTGGCAAGAAAGGCCATCGTCCGTGACTTCAGGCGCATTGATCCGTCCTCGGCTCGCGTGGTGCTGGTCGAAGCCGGCAATATCGTTCTGCCGACCATGCCGGCGAAATTGTCGGGAGAAGCCCGGCGACACCTGGAGATGCTCGGCGTCGAGGTGTCCCTCGGGGAAGCTGTAACGCGCTGCGACGCTGAAGGCGTAGCACTTGCCGGCGGCCGGCAAATCCGATCGTCCTGCGTGCTGTGGGCGGCCGGTGTCATGGCCTCCAAGGCGGCAAAATGGCTCGGCGTGCCCGCTGATCGCGCCGGCCGCGTCCACGTCGACCTGAACCTCAACCCGCCGGGCAATGACGAGATCTTCGTGATAGGCGACACGGCGGCGGTCGCGGACAGGAGCGGCAGGCCGGTTCCCGGAGTGGCACCGGCCGCCAAGCAGATGGGCGAATACGCGGCCCGCGCCATTCTCGCCGGTCTCGATGGTCGGACCGCTGGTCTGTTCGGCTATCGCGATTTCGGAAATCTGGCAACCATCGGACGCAATGCGGCGGTCGCCGACTTTCGCCGCATCCGCCTTTCAGGATTTTCCGCCTGGCTGGTCTGGAACATCGCCCATCTCTGGTTTCTCGTGGGCTTCCGCAATCGCGTCGTGGTGTTTGCGGACTGGGCGCTGGCTTATGTCCGGTATGACCGCGCCGCCCGTCTGATTACCGACCGCCATGAACGCTAGAACATTCCCACGCATAAAGATGGGACGTGCGGTCACTGCACTGCTGCTGCTAGCTGTGTTGTCGACGGCGGCGCTCGTGCACCTGGTCTGGTATCGTACCGCAAGCCGGAACATTGAAACGGTTGTTGCGAGCCTTGATGCTCAGAGCACCGCTGCGGTCCGCAACGAGCTTTCTTCTAATCTGGCGCTGGTTTCGAGCAGCGCGGAGATCGTCAGATCGGTCTTTTTCCAGGGAGCGATCAGGCCGGACGACGAGGTGAAGCGTGAATTCCTTTTCCTGTCGTTGCTGCGTGAACAGCCGGCGATTGCCTGGATCGGTTTCGGCTTTCCGGACGGCCAATTCTTTGGGGCGCACGCGCTGCCCGATGGCCAAATCGAAATGGTGGAGATCGGCCACGCACCTCTCGGCAAGCCGCGTCCGCTGCGCCGCGATCTCTATAAGCCAATTCCGGGCGATATCTTTTTCGAAAATCGGCTAAAGGCCGAGAGTGTCTACGTTCCGGAGGGCTCGCCATGGTACAGACTTGGCCGGACCAGTGCAGAACCGGCCTGGAGTCTCGTCAATATTCTTCCGAACGGATTCGAACCGGCGATCGTCGTCTCGAAGAAAGTCGAGGTGTTCGGCCATTTCGAAGGTGTGGTGATGGTGGCGGTCAGCCTGCATCGGTTGTCGGCCATACTTGGAGGGCTCAAGATGCCGGAAGGCAGCAAGGCCTTTGTGCTAGCGCGGGATAACGCGGTACTGGCGACATCCGAGCCGTCAGACGGTATGGTCGCTGCTCATCTCAAGGATTTTGCCGCCTCCGACGCTCTGGCCGCGGCAGTCGCCATGGCTGCCAGCTCCGATAAGCCCGACGGTTCCCGGACGCTGGTGGCAAGCAAGGCGCTCGGCCCAATCTTCGTGTCATCTGGCAAGTTGCCGTTCGAAGACTGGCGTCTGGTCACCGCCATACCGCGGGCGACTTTTGCCCGTGACATCGACGCCAATACCGAGCGACTGATCTTCATCATCGGGGGCATTGCTGTGCTGGCCGCTGTGACGGCGATCCTGTTTGCCAGAATTCTCTTCGCTCGGCCACTGTCGCGCCTTGCCGAGCAGCTGCATATGATCGAGAGGTTCGAACTCGACGCCGTGGAACATCGCCCGGCGCTGTTGACTGAACTCGATCAATTCTCCTCCGCCCTGAAGCGCATGTCGAGCGGCCTTGCCGCGTTCGCGCGCTTCATGCCCGTCGAGGTCGTTCGTCCCCTTGTCGATGGCGGTCTTAAGCCTCGTCCCGGCGGCGAGCTCAGGGACATAACGGTGTTGTTTGCGGATTTGCCAGGCTTTACGGAACTCACGGAAGAGTTCGGCGCTGGCGTTGAACCAAGCCTGACGCGGTTTCTGACCCTGTCGATCGCCGCTATTCATGCCGAAGGCGGCACAGTCGACAAATTCATCGGCGATGCGGTGATGGCGATCTGGAATGCCCCCGGCAATGTGCCGGATCACGCATTGCGCGCGTGCCGCGCCGCAGCGGCAATTCGCGATGCGATGCATGCCATGGCGCCGATTGCGCCCAAGCATGATGAGATTCGGGTGCGTATCGGCATCAACACCGGCGTGGCCCTTGTCGGCAATATTGGCTCGACTGAACGCCTCAGCTATACGGCGATCGGCGACGTCGTCAATCTCGCGAGCCGGCTCGTTGGCGTGGCCAAGGACAAAGGCGTGGAAATTGCGCTAAGCGACGAAACGCTTCGAAAGACCCGAGACATTATTCAGACAAGGCCGCTTGGCTGCGTTGGTATACGGGGAAGGATCGCGCCGGTCCGTGTGCACACGATCGATCCGGCTGATATGGCGGACTGAAGGAGCATGACGATGCTGCTGCTCACAACGCTGATCTGGTTGCAAACCAAGCACTTCATGGCTGACTATGTCCTGCAGCCCGAATGGATGATTGCCGGCAAAGGGAACTTCAAGAAGCCGGGCGCTTATGTCCACGCTGGCATCCACGCCGTCGCCACCGCGCCGATCCTCTTGGTTGCAGTCACGGATCCGACGTGGATTTTCGCCATTGCCTCGGGCGAGTTTCTGATCCATTTCCTTATCGACCACTTGAAGGCCATCCACGGTCAACGTCAGCCGCACCCGGTCAATACACGTTCATTCTGGATACTTCACGGCGCCGACCAGCTCGCTCATCATCTGACCTATTCGGCAATATTGGCGATCGTGGCCTGGGATGCCGACTTTATTCCATGAAGCAGACCTTCGAAATCGAACGGATGACGTCTTCGGAAGGAAACTGCTATTCCGCGCGATAACGACGGTGAGCGCTCTCCGAGCAGGTCGGAATTCCGGGGAGCGGAACCGGACACGATGCGATCGTCAGTCTCAATGCCGTTGCAGGCGATATAAAGCGACAAACTGACGCTCTACTTTTCGACCGCCTGGGAGCTCGCCATGAGCCGATCAAGGCGCAACCTCCACCGGCTGCGGCAATGCCGCAGCCATCAGGCTTTGATTATTCCTTCGGCGGCCCGCCCCGCCGCTCCAGCGCCGTCTTGCGGATGGTCTCCGCGATCTCCGGACTACTGCTCGACAATATCTGGAAATCCACGGCGTAGAGCGACAGCAGCGATACCTCGGTTGCTGCGCTGACCGTCGCTGAGCGAGGTTCGCCACTGATCAACGCCATCTCGCCAAAGAAGTTTCCGGTACCAAGTTCCACGGGATGGTCGGGTGTCGCCACGGTGACCCGCCCCTCGACGATGAAGAACATCTGATCGCCAACATCGCCCTTGCGGCAGATCACGGCACCTGCGGGGACAATGCGCGGTCGCAGCGCCCGGACGATCTCGATCAGTGCAGCGGAACCAAGCTTCTGGAACAGGGGTACGGCAGCGACCAATTGCCAGTTGCGAACGAAGTCTTGGCGGCGAACCTCTTCGTAGAAGCCGGTGGCGAGGATGCCGGCCCAAAGTGCAAAAATACCGATCCCGCTCATCATCACCAATCCGGCCAGAACTCGGCCGGCAAGGGTCTGCGGGATCTCGTCACCGTAGCCGGTCGTCGACAGCGTCACGACCGCCCACCACATCGCCTGCGGAATGCTGCCGAACTTATCGGGTTGGACATCTCGCTCGATGATATAACCAGCCAATGCAGCGCCAAAAAGAACGATGCCGAACACCGATGTCACGCCAAGGAGATTGCGCGATTCATTCGCGACCACCTTTGCCAGCAGCCTGAAGAAGGTCGAGTCGCGCAACGGCTTGAGAAGCCAAATGGCGCAATAGAGGTTTCGATCACGGGACCCAACGAACAAGAATGCAGCAGCCGGAACCAGCACCGCGAGCAAATCGATCACGAGGGCCGGCATCCCGCCCGACCAGCGGTGTCGCCGTGAAAGCAATGTCCCGCTCAATTGGAGGACATAGGCCAGCCAAATTGCCGCAAGTAGCAGCTCAAAGACAAACCTCTCCTGTCCAGTAAGGCCCTGCGTCGTCAGTGCGGCAACGACGAAGAGACCGATTGTAGCGAACAGCGCGTTGAGCGGAGTCGAGATCTTCGAGAACGGCACTGCCGACATTACATACTCCCAACCGCCCGGCATTCGTCGACAATAGATACCTTCGGGCAACAGGCAAGGAAACGAGGGACTGATGCAATGTGTCTTCGCACCAAAGAATTTGGCTTTCAAGCGCTGCGGAGCGTGGAATCAAAGGTGATGTTATTTCTAAGGCGGCCGCTCCAAGGGCGACCACGATAGTCAGCAGATAGCTGAACTTTCCGGCGGCACTTCCTGACCAAATGCGGATAAGTTCCTTAAATCGCAGATATTCCGCACGAGGGAAATCGCTTGGTCGATCGTTCAGATCTCTCAAGGCGAGAGACCAGAGAATCCGAAAAGTCGGACTATCTTGGTGTTTAGTTGCGGGGATGGGCGGGCTTATGCAATGAAGCGCCTGCTTTTTCCGCTGCCGCCTGCAGACGCTTGTCCTTGGTCCATAATGCCGCTCGCCGATCAAGCAGTATCGAGGCGAGTAAGTGGGCATCGGTATAGCCGATGCGCATACTGAAGATGCCGTGACGGTCGATCATTGTCATCACTTCGTCGTGCGTTGCGACGAACGCTTGGCGCTGGGCTGCCAGAAATGTAATCACACGCTCGCGATCTCGGAGGCTGCCAAGTGCCAGTTCGCCGACCACAGCCGGATGGCAGAGTAGACGATCGTGCTCAATGATCGTCCGAAGCTCGGCATCAACATGGCGAAAATGATCAATCCATATAGAAGTGTCTGCCAGTGTCACTTGGCCGTCGGGCTCCGGCGACGTGGAGCCGCCTCCGCATCGGGCATAGTTCCACCGAGCGCGATCAGGCGTTTTCCGGACTCTACTCGGACAAGCGTCTCCAACGCCTGGCGGACGAGAGCCGCGGTTTCTTTTGTGCCGGTCAGGGACCTGGCTCTTTCCATAAGAGTGTCATCGAGATTGATTGTCGATCGCATCGTTAATTATCCTTGTCCTGATGTTTTAAATAGCACCATTAGGTGAAAATCTACGCCTAGGTCCGACGGAGCGTGATAGTTTTTATCTCAACAGGATCGTTGCCATTCCGGCCATCGGCGCCCTGTGCGTTCGCCTTGTACAGCTTTAGTCCGTAGGTGATAGCGCCGAAGAGTTCTCCTATGTCTCCGTAGACATTCAGATGACGGCGTGTCTGAAGGTGGCAGCTTTCTGCCAGCGACAGGAGCTCCTCAAAATACGGAATCAAGGATGTGTCTGAATTCGTATTTGGCGCGCCAGTCATGAAATCGAAGCTGTTCTTCCACATCGGTGCAGGAAACCCATTCGCCGTCGTCATAGAAGGCTCGATCCCAGACATCAGCATCCATACCTCACGGAGTTCCAATTTTGCACCGCCGCCATCGCGGTCTTTCGCACAGAAACGCCATGCCAAGGCTCCTGGTGGAGGCCGACGGTGGGCGTTTCGCAAGCCGGGGGCGCCGCAGAGGGAGAGGAGGGAGGGGGATTTTCCGGCGGGTTTGGAAGGCTGGAGAAAGTTCCGGCCGGCTCGTCACGGAGAAACGATATGGCACAGGCCAATGAGAAAATCACATTGAACGTTGGACGCGACATCCCTTTCAATAAACTGATCCTGAGCGAGCAGAACGTGCGTCGGGTAAAGGCAGGCGTCTCGATCGAAGATCTCGCAGAGGACATAGCCCGCCGCGGATTGCTGACCAGCCTGAATGTTCGCGCTCAAGTCGATGATGACGGCAACGAGACCGGCTTTTATCGCATCCCGGCTGGCGGCCGGCGCTACCGTGCGCTTGAACTGCTCGTGTCACGCAAACGGCTCGCAAAGACCGCGGGCATTCCTTGCATCGTCAGCAGCGGCGAAACCCCCGAAGCTGAGGATTCTCTTGCCGAAAATGTCCAGCGCGTCGATCTTCATCCGCTTGACCAATACCGCGCTTTCCAGACACTGCGTGAGCAGGGCATCGGCGAAGAGGAAATCGCCGCCCGCTTCTTTGTCTCGGCAGGGGCGGTTCGGCAACGGTTGCGTCTGGCATCGGTCTCGCCGCGGCTGCTCGAACTCTATACCAACGAGGACATCAAGCTTGAACAGCTCATGGCCTTTTCCATCACCAACGACCATGTCCGGCAGGAGCAGGTCTGGGACACGATCTCGCGCCAGCAGCTTCGCGAACCCTATTATATCCGCAGGCTTCTGACGGAAACGACGGTCCGCGCGAGCGATCGCCGCTCCGTGTATGTTGGGATCGCTCCCTACGAAGCCGCCGGCGGTGTTGTCATGCGCGACCTGTTCGAGCAGGACAACGGCGGATGGCTTCAGGATCCGGCCCTGCTCGAGCAATTGGCACTGGAGAAATTGACGGCAGACGCCGAGGCGCTCAAAGCTGCGGAAGGCTGGAAGTGGGTCGAAGCGGCCTTCGACTTTCCTTACGGTCATACAGCCGGGCTGCGTCGCTTCTATGGCCACCAGGCCGAGATGACCGAGGAAGAGACTGCTCGATACCGTTCGCTCAAGGCCGAATATGACGATCTCGATGCAGCCTATGCCGAGGCCGACGAACCTTGCGAGGAGACCGAGCATCGCTTGGAGGAACTCGGGAACGAGCTCGACAGGCTTAACGGCCGGCCATATGTCTTCGATCCTCAGGATGTCGCCCGTGGGGGCGTGTTCATCTCGCTCGGCGCCGGCGGCGAACTGAAGATCGAGCGCGGCTTTGTCCGACAGGAGGACGAACCGCAGCCGGAGACGATGGGAGCCGAAGCGGACATCTCCAGGAGCGACTTCGCCCACGACGTGACCGGATCATCGTCCACCGGCGGGGCAACGCTCGACGGTCGGGCCGTTGCTGGTGACGAGCCAGACGAGGGAGACGATGCCATCCGCCCGATATCCGATCGTCTGCTTGTCGATCTGACAGCGACGCGCACGGTGGCACTGCGCAATGCGCTCGCCAACAATCCAGCTGTGGCCTTCATTGCCGTGCTGCACGCCTTCGTCCTGAAGACCTTCTATCATTACGGGTCGGACACGTGCCTGGAACTGACGCTGCAAAGTGCAGGCTTCAGCCAGACCGAAGGGCTCTCCGACACCGTCTGGGCGAGCGAGATCGATCAGCGACAGGAAGCATGGGGCCAGGACCTTCCGAAGTTACCCGAGGAACTCTGGGACTTCCTGGTCGCGCTCGATGAGGTCAGCCGGCTGGCATTGTTTGCCCACTGCGCATCCCTTTCGCTGAATGCCGTGATCGAGCCATGGAACAAGCGCACCCGCGCGGTCGCTCATGCCGACCAGCTTGCCCGTGCAGTCGGCTTCGACATGGCCGATGCCGGCTGGGCGCCGACGGTCGGGGCCTATCTTGGAAGGGTCACCAAGGCGCAGATCCTGCAGGCTGTGCGGGAGGCGAAGGGCGAGCAGCCGGCTCGCCTGATCGGCCATTTGAAAAAAGTCGATATGGCGCGCGAAGCCGAGCGCCTGCTCGATGGCAGCGGCTGGCTTCCCGAGCCCCTGAGAATGGCGATTGAGGTGGCATCGGCAGATAGCTCCGGAACAGCAGTCGGGGATGTCGTCCACCGCAACAGCGACGATGCTCAGGTCGAAGCCGAGGATTCAGATCTTCCGGCTTTCCTCAGTGACGAGGTGAACGCCGAGGAAGCGACAGCAGAGCCGGATGACGCCTTTCGGGACGAGCAGAAACATCTCGACGCGGCCGAGTAGGCTTTAACCATCCAACCCGATGAGGTCCGGCCGGCATGCCGGGCCTTCGATTCCGATCCACTCGCACGGTCCGGCTCCAACAGGAGGCCGGACCGCTTTCGTTTTAAGGAGCAAATGTCATGGACACCATCACCTCCGCCTCGCAACCGGCAACCGGCTTCAGGGTCGACATCTCGCGCGGTGAGCGCAATGGCCGCGTCTCGTCCGAATGGTTCTCTCGACCTGATGATGAGCGCTATCTTTCCCTTGGCGAACTCTACGGTGCAGTCAGGTCCCGTGCGGAGCGCGCCCACGCCCGAACGGTGGAAAGTTCGTCGATCCGCCTCGAGGCCAGTCGCGACAACTCCGAGCGGCTCGCGCTGATTTTACCCGGCAACCGGCGGCCGGTTGCGCCGACGCATTGGAGCTATGGCCAGCTGTGCACCCTGGTAGGCGCCCCCGCCACCTATATGCGCCAACTTCCCGCGCCGCTTGCCGCGATCAATCTGCAGCATGGCCTGCTCAAAAATCGCGCCGAGCTCGTCAAGACGCTTGAAATGGACGACGGTCGCGTCGAGCTGCGGGCGGTGACCGGCCCCGACTACGGCAGGATCTGGGACCACGAGCTCGTTTCCGCCGTGATGAAAATCGCCGGCAATGGAACCGGCGACACGATCTGGAAAGTGCCGGGCCTGCTCGACTGGGCAAGCATGACGCATAATCCCTTCGTCGATATCTCCAAGGATACGACCACACTCTACGCATCCGACCGAGATGTCTTCCTGTTCCTGGTCGACGATACCCATCCGATCGAGGCGGGGCGCCTGCAGAATGGCGAACCTGACCTGTTCTTCCGCGGCTTCTATGCGTGGAATTCGGAGGTGGGGTCGAAAACGCTTGGCATCGCCTCCTTCTACCTGCGCGCCGTTTGCGCCAACCGAAACATCTGGGGCACGGAAAATTTCCAGGAGATCAGCATTCGGCACAGCAAATTTGCCGCCGAGCGCTTCGCCCATGAAGCAGCACCGGCGCTGGCAAGCTTTGCCAATTCCTCACCTGCAGCTTTCGTCGCAGGCATCCAGGCCGCGCGCGAGCGGATCGTCGCCCGCGACGATGAAGATAGACAAACATTCCTGCGCCGGCGCGGCTTCTCGAGAAGCGAAACCGGCAAGATCATCGAGACGGTTCTCTCCGAAGAAGGTCGACCGCCGGAATCGATCTTCGATTTCGTTCAGGGGATCACCGCCCTGGCACGTGACAAGACCCATCAGGACGTCCGTCTCGAGCTGGAAGGCAAGGCGAGGAGGCTACTCGAAAGTGCGGTTTGAGCGCGCCTCGTAACGTGATGCCGTCGATCGGTCCGAGCCCGCTCGTCGGCATTGTCATTTCCACGAACAGCATCACCCCTTTCCAGGCACCTGCGCGGTGATGACGACAGGGCGCGAGAATACTCTCGGAAAAAAGGAACGCACGGGCGGGGGCAGTCGGTTCCGCCTCCCTGCCGGCCGCTATGCTGAGGCTCCCGCGGCTGCCCTTGTTCCGCCCTTAGCGTGGCGAGAATTCCCGAAATCCCGCCTTCGGCGGCGCTATGCTGATTTCTCCGATACTCTTCATTGTTTGTCTGGAACCCGCCACGGGCGGGTTGCCCGAGCATCCCTTTTCTCCGCGTCAGCAGCACGAACAGGCCGCAATTGATTCGCCATCGCGGTTCTGTTGCTTTCGAAAAAAGTCAGTTTAATCCGATTTCTGGCCGACCCGGAACGAGCTCAGCTTGTTCAACAGATCCTCCGAAATCTCGAATTGCCGCGCCGTCCCCCTGCCCATGGAATTCTTCACCATCGTCTCGCTCAGCATTCCACGCTTTACCAGAAGGTCGACGGTTTCCTTCACGCCAGTTCGTGTCAGTTCGGTGATTTCAATGATGTTTGAGAGGGTTAGCTTCTGGTGCGCTTGGCTCATCGTGTAGAGGATCGTCATCATGCCGACCTGTTTCAGTCGCGCCTGCGGCGTCTCGTCCTCCAGCGGATGATCGAGAATCTCATGGAGGATGAGCCCTGAGAAGGCAAGGTTCTGCCATTGCTGTTTAAGTGCGCTTGTCATGTCATTTAACTGTGTTATATAAGCTAGTATGTCGTTTGGAAGGAAGCCATGCAAGCCTTCCCGAATGCGATGGAGCATCGTCGTATCGAAGGGGCCTGTCCATGAAAAGCCTTCTGCTGAATTCATTGCTTGCGATCTGCTGCATGACGCCATCCTATCTTATTTTCGACAGTAAAGCGCAAGCTGAAGATTGGGGATGCGAGGTTATCCTGTGCCTTTCCAATCCCGGTGGCCCAACCCAGTATGGCGAATGCCGGCCGCCGATCCATAAATTGTGGCGGGAGCTTGCCAAAGGGCATTCGTTCCCGACCTGCAGCGGCGTCAGTTTTCACAGCTCGCGGCCCGGTTATGAACCCTACTATTGCGATGCCGGATACAGGTTGAGGGGAGGAGATGGTTCGCGCGGGGGGCAAGTGACCTGCGTGGCGACGTCACCGCAACCGGTGAGCAATGCCCTCTGCTCGCATGATGCTGACGACTTTGGCACCCACGACAATTCGATACTGTCGCCACATTGGCAGGTTCAGGATGGGCGCCGCCAGTGCATGGGTTACCCGATCATGCGACCGAATGTGAGGCCGCAGCCTCACTATATCGACGTCACCATCGATGGCGCGGCCACGCAGCGGGTGTGGTACTGACGATGGCCGCTGCGTTCGTCGATATCGCGCAGACCTGCGCGCCGATGGTCAAGATCGAAACGCTGGCTGCCGTCGTCAGCCTTGAGAGCCGCTTTCAGCCTCTTGCCATTCGAGTCAACAGCGGCCCGCCACTTGCCGACCTGCCTGCTTCGAAAGCCGAGGCGATCGAGGTGGCCACGTCTCTAATGGCTGATCGCCAGGATATCCAGATCGGCCTTGGCGGCCTCGGGATCGAGGCGCTTCAGAAACTCAATCTCTCCCTTGCTGACGCCTTCGACCCTTGCCTGAGCCTCAAGGCCACCGCGACACTTCTCGACCGATACTATCGTGAGGCACTCCGCGTGGGGGACGATCCGGCTCGAGCCGAGACCGTCATGCTCCGCTCCTATTATGGTCGCGATGATCCGTCGGTCGGCGCAATAGTCCGGTATGACGAGCAGGTGCGTCAGGAAATAGGGCGGCTCTCGCCAATGCTGGCTTCGCTTTCCATTGCGGGAACGGACGATCAGGTCCCGCCAGTCCCATCGCCGCAGGATCAGCCGAGTCAAGCGCCTCTGAAACAAGCACCACACACCGCTCAGGCCGCTGAGGCCGCGTTATGGGACGTTTATAACTCCCGACGGCAATCGTCGGCTCTCGTTTTCCGCAATGATAGATCGGAGCAAAGCGAATGATCTCGAAACCCCGTCTTCGCCCCCTTGCCACATCCACACTCATGGCGGCCGCGATCGTCGCCTTCATGGTCGAGCCGGCCTTCGCCCAGGCCGCCGGTATTGAAACCGTGCTGCAGAACATTGTCGACATGCTGACTGGCAATATCGCCCGTCTGCTGGCGGTCATCGCGGTCATCATCATCTGCATTTCCTGGATGTTCGGTTACATGGATCTGAGGCGCGCAGGCTTCTGGATCATTGGCATTGGCGGAATTTTCGGGGCGACCGAACTGGTCAACACCATCGTCGGGAGCTGATCGCCGTGATGAACACCCCGCGCTTCGAAGACGACACGTTGTTTCTCGCATGCACCCGCCCGGCAATGATCGCCGGCGTGACCATGGAGGCCATGGGCGTCAACATCATGCTGACGACCATTCTTTACATCAGCGCAGGATCGATCGCCTATGCGCTCGTCGGCGTCGCCTTTCATGTCCTGTTTCGCGCGCTCGTCAAGCACGATCACAACAGGTTCCGGATCCTGATCGCGTGGATCGAGACCCGGGGCCGCTCGCGCAATAGCGCCTATTGGGGCGGCGCCAGCCTCTCCCCCTTGCCGCTCACTCGCCGTTACCACGAAAGGGATTTCAGCCTTGCCTAGTATTGCGACGCTCCGGTCTCGCGAACTCGGCGCGGAGACCTTCATTCCCTATGTCAGGCATGTCGATGAGGCGATGATCGCGCTTGATTCCAGAGCGCTGATGAGCATGATCGCGCTGGAAGGGGTTTCCTTCGAGACCGCCGATATCCGCGACCTCAGCGGCCTGCACCGCAGCCTGAATACGCTATACCGCAATATCGCCGACGAACGGCTGGCGCTTTGGACGCATGTCATTCGCCGTCGCGACAACGCCTATCCCGAGGGACGTTTCGCCAACCCCTTCTGTGAAGGCCTCAATGTCAAATATCGCGATCGGATGATCGGCGAAGACCTTTTCCGAAATGACCTCTATCTTGCACTCGTGTGGCATCCCGGTCGGGACGCTGCCGAAAGGGCAGCCAATCTTCTCTCCCGGCTGCGCAAGGCGCGCCGATCCCGTATCGAACTTGATGAAGATGCCCTGAAGCATTTGCGCGACCGGGTGGCCGACGTGCTGGCTGGCTTGCAGCGCTTCGAGCCACGTCTCCTCACCCTTCGAGAGCAGGGCGGCATCCTGTTCTCCGAACCGAGCGAAGTTCTCCATCAGATCGTCGGAGGGCGGCGTGAACCGGTTCCGCTGACGGAAGGAAGGATTTCTTCGGCGATTTATTCCGATCGGGTCATCTTCGGGCGCGAGACAGTCGAGATCCGTCACGAGGCAGAAAGCCGCTATGCCGGCATGTTCGGCTTCAAGGAATATCCGGCGACCACGCGTAGCGGCATGCTCGACGGCATCCTGACGGCCCCCTTTGAACTCATTCTGACGCAGTCCTTCGCGTTCACCTCGAAAGCTGACGCCCGCATGATCATGGGCCGCAAGCAGAACCAGATGGTAAGTGCCGGCGACAAGGCAGCAACCCAGATCGAAGAGCTAGGGGTGGCGATGGACGAGCTCGAATCCAATCGCTTCGTTCTGGGAGAACATCACCTTGCGTTGACGGTCTTCGCCCCCTCGGTCAAGGAGCTGACTGACCACATGGCTAAAGCTCGCGCTTGTCTTACCGGGGGCGGCGCGGTCGTCTCTCGCGAGGACCTAGGGCTCGAGGCTGCCTGGTGGGCGCAGCTGCCTGGGAATTTCCGCCATCGGGCGCGCTCGGGGGCGATCACCTCGCGCAACTTCGCCGCTCTTGCTCCCTATCATTCCTACCCTACCGGTCGGAGGGACGGCAACGAATGGGGACCGGCGGTCGCCGTGCTCAAGACCGCATCGGGCTCCCCCTTCTATTTCAATTTCCACCACAGCGATCTGGGCAATACCTTTGTCTGCGGCCCATCAGGCACCGGCAAGACCGTGCTCCTGAACTTCATGTTGTCGCAGCTCGAAAAGCATGATCCCCACATGGTTCTCTTCGACAAGGACCGGGGCGCCGACCTCTTCGTGCGCGCAGCAGGCGGCAATTATTTGCCGCTTAGAAATGGCATTACCACCGGTTGCGCTCCATTGAAGGCGCGGGAGCTCACTCCAGAATACAAGCTATTCCTCACCGGCTGGATCACCAGGCTGGTCGGATCAGCGTTCGGTGAACTATCGATCACGGAGTTGCGCGACATTGCTTCGGCGGTTGACGGGGTGGCGGACCTGCCGGTGGAGCGTCGCTCCATCGGTGCCCTGCGCGCATTTCTCAACAACACCGATCCCGAAGGAATCGCCTCGCGGCTGAGAAGATGGGAGAGGGGAGGACCACTTGGGTGGGTCTTCGACAATGAGGCCGATGATATCGGTGTCGGCGCCAAGTTCATCGGATACGACATGACGGATTTCCTGGATAACGAGGAAATCCGCACGCCCTTGATGGCCTATCTGTTCTATCGCATCGAGCAGCTGATCGATGGGCGTCGCATCATCATTGTCATCGACGAATTCTGGAAGGCGCTGCAGGACGAGGCCTTTCGTGATCTTGCGCAAAACAAGCTGAAGACCATTCGCAAACAGAACGGGCTCATGCTGTTTGCGACCCAGAGCCCGCGCGACGCCATCACCTCGCCGATTGCCCATACGATCATCGAACAGTGCCCGACGCAGATTTTCCTGTCCAACCCGCGCGGCGACCGCACCGACTATGTCGATGGTTTCAAGCTGACCGAACGCGAGTTCGAGCTCGTCTCACGCGAACTCTCCGTCGAGAGCCGCCGGTTCATCGTTAAGCAAGGGCATAACAGCGTCGTGGCCGAGCTGAACCTCAACGGCTTCGACGACGAGCTCGCCATTCTCTCGGGCCGGACAGCCAATGTGGAACTTGCCGATGCCATCCGAGCGGAGCTTGGCGACGGGCCGGAGGACTGGCTTGCCGCATTTCACCAGAGAAGGAGGACAGCATGATCCGCGCAGGAACTATGGCGCCCTTGTTTGCATCCGCCGCTTTTTTTGCGTCGGCAATGCTGGCGTCTGCACAGGGCATTCCCGTCATCGACCAGACGTCGATCGCCAAGCAGATCGAGAGCATCGCGCAGCTCAAGTCCCAGCTCGACACCTTGAACCAGCAGCTCCAGCAGGCTCAGCAGCTGTACGGATCGCTGAACAAGATCACTAACATGGCCAACGTCGCGAGCCTCTTGAACGACCCCTCGATCCGCAAGGCGCTCCCACAAGATTTTAATGCGATCGAGGCGCTGCTCAAAGGAACCGGCAGCGGCGTCTTCGGCAGCTCCGCCTCGAAATTCCTCCAGGACAATTCCACCTATCGCACTGAAGCCAATGATTTCTATGCGCAGGAGTTGTCGCGCCTCCAAAAGCAGAATGCGGGACAGATGAGCCTCGGTCAGCAGATTTATGATGCCGCCACCAAACGCATCGAAGGCATCGATGAGCTGCGCCAGAAGATCTCCGGTGCAGCTGACGCCAAGGACATCGCCGACCTGCAGGCCCGCCTCCAGGCCGAAACCGCCTTCCTGCAGAGCGACGTCCTTCGCATGCAGGCACTGCAGATGGTCCAGCAGGCGCAGGTGCAGGTCGATGAACAGCGCAAAGCCGAGGACTGGCGTAAACGCATGGATGCGATGGGGGCGGCGCTCAAATGAAATGGTATCTTTCTGCCGTGACCGTGCTTTTCCTGTCGGCCTGCTCTGCACCAGTGGACAGGGTTTATACCGTTGATGAACTCATGGCCGACGACGCTCTGCTCGCCAGGATTATCGGCGAGTGCCGCAACAATCCGGGCGAGCTCAGCGAAACCCCAAATTGCCGCAACGCCGAGGCTGCGGACGGCAAGCGGCGGCTGGAGCGCATGGGCAAATCGTTGGGAGGCTGACGATGTATCAGGTCTTCAGCTTCGTCGACGGCCAGTTCAAGACACCGCTGGAAAACTTCATTTCCTCGGGCACCTCGAATATTGCGAGCTGGGTGAGTGGACCACTGACCGCGGCACTGACACTCTATGTGGTGCTCTACGGCTACCTTGTTCTCCGCGGATCCGTCCAGGAGCCCATCCTCGAATTCGCCTTCCGGGCAATGAAGCTTGCCATCATCGTCATGCTGGTCAGGAATGCGAGCGACTATCAGACCTACGTCACCAACATCTTCTTCGACACGCTGCCGCGCGAGATCTCGCAGGCGCTGAACTCGGGAACGGCACCGAGCGCTTCGACTTTCGACAGCCTGCTCGATAAGGGTCAAAACTGCGCCTACGAGATATGGCGCCGGGCCTCCTGGCCGATCGATATCGTCACAGGGATCGGCGGCATGATGGTCATCGGCGCGAGCTTCGTCGTGGCGGCTATCGGGTACATCGTTTCGCTCTATGCCCGGCTGGCGCTCGCTATCGTACTGGCGATCGGCCCCATTTTCATCGCGCTCGCTATGTTCCAGTCGACTCGCCGGTTTACCGAATCCTGGATCGGCCAGCTGGCAAACTTCGTTATCCTGCAGGTCCTGGTCGTCGCGATCGGCTCGCTGCTGATCACCTGTATCGACACGACGTTTACGGCGATCGAAGGCTATAGCGATGTCATGATGCGTCCGATTGCGCTCTGCGCCATCTGCCTTGCTGCTCTCTACGTTTTCTACCAGTTGCCGGGCATCGCTTCGGCACTTGCTGCCGGCGGAGCGTCGCTGACCTACGGATATGGCGCCGCGCGCGATGCCCATGAGAGCACGCTCGCCTGGGCCGCTTCCCGTTCAGCCACGGCGGTCGGCCGCGGGGCGCGCTCGGTCGGTCGCCGCCTGGCGCCAGGCCGGACCGATTGAAAGCTTCACCATCAAGACAATTGGACAGGTTATTCCCATGATCCGTGTCGGTTTATTGCTTTTCCTGATCCCGAGCTTGGCGGCTTGCGGCTCGATGTCCCACCCTCTGCCCAAATGTGATGGCTATTCCCGCCGGCCGATGAACCGTTCGATGTGGCAGTGGCAGGATAATCGAAGTGCAGAACAGCCGACGACCGGGGCTGTTTCCGCACAGCCGCTGAGCCAGGCTGTTGCCTATGTGGAGGATTCGCTGCCATCAGCCGCACCCGCTGCCTTTGCTCCGTTCGATATCGCTGGCTCTTATCGTCCATGCGAGGGCAGGTGAACATGGCTACCACGGACAATTTGAAGAGTTACTTCGAAAAGGCCCGCCGCTTCGATCAGGACCGGATGATGCAGGTCGAGCGATCCGCGCGGATTGCGTGGTTCGTGGCAGTCTGCGCCGGCATCCTTGCAGGCGCTTCCGTATTTGCCATCGCCGGCCTCACTCCATTGAAAACCGTCGAACCTTTCGTGGTGCGGGTCGACAACTCGACCGGAATCGTCGACGTGGTCTCGGCATTGACGTCGGCAGCCGGGACCTACGACGAGGCCGTTACCAAATACTTCGCGGCCAAGTATGTCCGTGCTCGCGAGGGGTATGTCTGGAGTGAAGCGGAGGAGAATTTTCGCACCGTCGCGTTGCTGTCGATGCAGCCGGAACAGACGCGATTTGCCGCTCTCTATCGCGGCAGCAATCCCCAATCCCCGCAGAACATCTATGGCCGCAGCGCCACCTCGCGGGTCAACATTGTTTCCATCTCGTTGATCAACGCCAATGTGGCATCAGTGCGTTACATGAGAACCGTTACTCGCGGGGAGGAGGTGGCCACCACGCACTGGGTCGCAACCCTCACCTTCTCCTATGCCAACGCTCCGATGTCCTCAACCGATCGGCTGATCAATCCCCTCGGCTTCGTCGTCACCGAATATCGCGCCGATCCGGAGGCGATCAATTGAGAGCCTATTTCCTGCTTCCGCTGATCCTGGCAGGCAGCCTTTCATCGGCAGCGGTTGCCCTCGAAACTCCACGTGGGGCGGCGCAGGACAGCCGCATCCGCTTCGTCGATTATCAGCCCTATAACATCACCAAGGTTGTCGGCACGCTGCGGTCTTCGGTGCAGGTCGAGTTCGCAGCCGACGAGGAAGTCGCCCATGTGGCGCTTGGCAACAGTGTCGCGTGGGAGGTGGCGCCAGCGGGCAACATACTGTTCCTGAAACCCCGCGAAAGCCAGCCGGTGACAAATATCTCGGTTGTGACGACACGGCCGGACGGATCGACCCGCAGCTACCAAATGGAACTGACTGTCCGTGACGGCAGCGTCGAGGCCGGGCAGAACACCTATTTCTATCTGAAATATCGCTATCCAGCCGATGAAGCGGAGCGGCGCCGACAGGAGGCGACCGCCCGTGCGCAGGCGGCACAGGCCGGTGAGGCCGATCACGTGCTTGCCCTTCACGAAGCCTATGGACCGCGCAATTGGCGCTATTCGGCGCAGGGGGCGCAAGCGCTCGAGCCGCAGGCGGTCTACGACAACGGCAAGGTCACCACCTTCGCCTTTGCCGGCAACCAGGAAATGCCGGCGATTTACATGGAAAATTCCGATGGCACCGAGAGCCTCGTCCCCAAGTCCGCCAACGGAAATCTCGTCCTCGTTCACGCGATCAGCCGCAAGTTCATCTTGCGCAGGGGCGCAGACGTCCTTTGCGTCTTCAACGAAGCATACGATCGGATCGGCATCAATCCCGAGACCAACACGACGTCACCGTCGGTCGAGCGCGTGGTCAGAGTGCCGCCCGACCCAGTGCAATAGGAGGTGTCATGGCCGAGCAAGAAATGACCCAGATCCCGGGTGAGCGCGCCGAGACGTCGACTGCCTATCGGCTCGACAACAATCCGATCCTCAAACGAGGCGCGGTCGCTCTGGCCATCGTCGTCTTTGTCGCCTTCGCTCTCTGGTCGATGCGCGGACAGGACAAGCCATCTGATGGCACGCAGCCCGAACGGGTCGTCATCCGTCAGACATCGGACTTCGAGCCGGCGAAGGAACCCGTCCAACCGCTGGCGCCGCCGGCAGAGGTCCTGCTCCCGACGCCCGGCGTAACCGAGCAGGCGCCGAGCGACGATGACAAGTTGCTCGATGCTGCGCGCCGTGCGCCGGTCATCGCCTATGGCGGTGAGAAATCGCCGCCGACGCGACAGCAGGAGAAGGACGAAAGATCCGATGAGAACTCAAACTACGTGCCACTCGGCAATAATCCGGTCGGTTTCGCTTCGGTAGGCGAAAACGAGGACCAGCGTTTCAACCGCCTGCTGACGCCGACACAATTGCAGGGTTCGCGCGCCGGAACGCTCGGCAATCGAGACTTTGTTGTCGCAATGGGCACGTCCATCCCTTGTGTTCTGGAAACAGCGCTCTCCTCCGACCAGCCAGGATTCACCAGTTGCGTCATCAACCGCGATGTCCTGTCGGACAACGGTCGCGTCGTCCTGATGGAAAAGGGCACCCAGGTGGTCGGCGAATATCGCGGCGGTCTTCGTCGTGGGCAAAAACGCCTCTTCGTCCTCTGGAACCGGGCCAAGACCCCGAAAGGCGTGATCATCACTCTGGCGTCGCCGGCAACCGATGCCCTTGGCCGGGCCGGCGTGAACGGCTACGTCGATACTCATTGGTGGGAGCGTTTCGGAGGCGCCATCCTGCTCTCCATCGTTGGCGATGCGAGTTCTTACGCCAGCAGCCGGCTTCAAGACAGCGATGTCGAAGCTCAAAACACCACCAGTGCCGGTCAGCAGGCCGCAGCTATTGCGGTCGAGCAGTCGATCAACATTCCGCCGACCCTCATGAAACATCAGGGCGAGCTGGTTTCGATCTTTGTCGCGCGTGATCTCGATTTTTCGAGCGTCTACCGGCTTCGCGTGACCGAACCTCGCAATCGCATCTACGACCGCGCCGTGCTTGGAGATTTCAAGCCCGACTCGAAGCTTGTTACAAAATAGGTTCGAGGATGACTGAAGCTGCTGATTCAGGCGTAGTCCGTGAATTGCTTTCGCCGTTTTCACCCTTCCTTCGCGATAAGACGCTCTATGAGGTCATCGTCAATCGGCCCGGCCAAGTTGTTACGGAGGGGAGGCAGGGATGGCAGACCCACGATATGGCCGAGCTGTCCTATGAAAGGCTCATTCGTCTCGCGCGGGCGGTCGCAAGTTTCTCCAATCAATCGATCGACGAGACGCGACCGATCCTCTCGGCGACCTTGCCAGATGACGAGCGGATTCAGATCGTGATCCCGCCAGCAACGATGAAGGGAAGAGTGAGCATCACCATTCGCAAGCCATCGTCGGTGTCTTTAACCCTTG
Source organism: Rhizobium atlanticum (assembly GCF_030182485.1). Lineage (NCBI taxonomy): Bacteria > Pseudomonadati > Pseudomonadota > Alphaproteobacteria > Hyphomicrobiales > Rhizobiaceae > Rhizobium > Rhizobium atlanticum. The sequence continues at coordinate 94,668 of NZ_JAQJCJ010000003.1, read as the reverse complement.
AAGATCTCGACCATGGGGGCCTCTTTGCCGATGTCGCGCCGGTCGAGGACAACGGAAAGCGATCAGATCAAAGGCTGCTGGAGTACTATCGGATCGGCGCCTACAAGGCGTTTCTGCGCGAGGCAGTGTTCGCAAGAAAGAACATCATCATCTCCGGCGCGACGGGGTCGGGAAAGACGACCCTCTCGAAGGCATTGATCCGCCATATCCCGCAAGACGAGCGGATCATTTCCATCGAGGACACGCCGGAACTAGTGGTGCCGCAGCCCAACCACGTTCGGCTCTTCTACTCCAAGGGCGGCCAGGGGCTAGCCAAAGTCGGCGCAAAGGACCTGCTCGAATCCTGCTTGCGCATGCGGCCCGATCGCATCCTGCTGCAGGAACTGCGGGACGGCACAGCCTTCTATTACATTCGCAATGTCAACTCGGGACATCCTGGCTCGATCACCACGGTTCATGCCGATTCCGCCCGCCTCGCCTTCGAGCAACTGACATTGCTGGTTAAGGAGTCGGAGGGCGGCGGGGATCTCGAACGGCACGACATCCGCGAGATGCTCACAGTCGCGATCGATATCATCGTCCAATGCAAGCGCATCGACGGACGGTTTCGAGTGAGCGAGGTCTATTATCGGGACGCAATTAAGGCGACTAACAATGGAAGCTGAAATTGCCGAGTGCTCGCGTTCCCCGTTTGAACCTTGAATGTAAGTGAAAAATCCATTACTTTCGCGGTGTCTGAAATAGGAGACTTCCCATGGCTTCCCTAGCGGTTACAATGAAGGGGCAAATTACGCTCAGACGGGATTTGCTGACACATCTTGGGGTCAAGCCCGGGGAGCGGATCGAATTCGACAAGCTGCCTGGGGGTGAGTTGCGGGTGAAGGCGGCTCGTCCAACGGGGACGATCGACGACTTTATCGGTCGGCATGCTGGCAAAGCAAAAAGGCCGTTGACCATCGAAGAGATGAACGAAATTACGGCCTCGGGCTGGGCCGGCGAGGAATGAAGGTCTCAGTCGATACCAACATTCTCGCTCGGGCAGTCCTGCAAGACGATGCGAAGCAGGGGAGGGCGGCGGCAAAACTCCTTAAGGAAGCATCGCTGATCGCGGTTTCCCTGGCGAGCCTATGTGAACTGGTCTGGATTCTGCGCCGAGGTGCCAAGCTGTCGAAGGACGATGTTTCACAGACCATCCGCGACCTGCTCAATGCTGGCAATGTGGCAATGAACCGTCCCGCAGTCGAAGCGGGACTGGCCGTCTTGGAGGCTGGTGGCGATTTTGCCGACGGTGTTATCGCCCACGAAGGAGCATGGCTCGGCGGCGAGAGCTTTGTGTCTTTCGACAAGCAGGCAGTTGAACTGGTGACCCGCCAAGGCCAGTCAGCGCGTCTTCTCGCCTGACATTACGCCGGCTCGAGAGCAGATAAAGGAAGGTCTCATCACGGCAAACAGGGCATTTCACCCTCCGCCACACGCCAGATCCATGGCGCCATCTCTAGCCTGGCGGCAATCATCTCGCTCAGTGCAACCTCGTAGTCTTCGTCAGCATTCGTCGGAACGATGAACAGAGCCACGGGCGCCGGCCTTGCGTCAGGCAATGTCACGGAGGCAATCGGCTGACCACGTGAAAGATCGAAGCGCAATCCCTTTTTGCTTCTGCGCTTTAACCCGGAGAGCCGTTCGAGGAGCCGCTGTTCGTAGATATTTTCGAACGGAATCCAGTTCTCGTTCACCACCATCATTGCCACTTCCTCCACGGATGCGATCCCCGCGCTCGAAATGCCGAAAGTGGCGATCACGATAAGATGGAACTCTTCGTTTGATCGCCACAGTTCCAGCTCGGTCTCATATCGTCCATTCAACCGCTTCCATGCTCCCTCATCGATCATGAGAGGAAAGGGGAGGTAGCGAACCAGGATTTTCTGACTGTTGCGGGCTGGCGAAAACTCCTTTACGTCCGCGATGATCAACATCAGTTTGCGCGGTCCTGGTCCATTTGCCTTGGCTCCGGCCAAGGTTGCGGCACGCCGGGCGGAAATTCCTTCCTTGTCCTCTTGGTGAAACACTTCCGGGATAAACAGAATGTCGCTGAGCGGGCCGCCGCGGACGATCATCTGTCTTGCGGCATTCTGCAGGCTGCTGCGGACGCGGCCCCAGCCGCGCTTTCCAGCCCATAGCGACGTCCATTCCGTAAGCTCTCCCATATCCCAGAGATAATGGAGCATCGCCCTCAGCGAGAGTTTTTTGGGATCGCTTAGTACCCTTTCTGATGGGTCTGAAGGCGCCGTCGACGTCGATCGGTTCGCCCGTTTTGAGAGAGAGAAATCAAGTTTCAGCATCGTCGCACCGGTCGCCGCGTCGACCTGGATCGCATGGCCAATTAACGGACCGAGACCGGACAGTTCATAAGGCGGCTCGTATGATGGGCATCCGGGATCGTGCTGCCGGCCTGAAAGCGGCATGCGTTTGATCAGGAATTGGTCTTCCATCCGCGCGATGTACATCGGCACCGGCGGCTCACGACACTGGCAAAGTGGCCTGAGCTTATGTTCATAAGCGCGTTCGAGCCGAGGCAGAAACTCTGGAGAACTGTCATCGAATGCCTGGTCGCCGATCAAAAACTGTCGCACGTCGTTCCTCCCTTTCCTGACCCAAGGCTGATCGAGCCGGAGCACAAGCTTCGTGGATTATACTGGCTTGCAATAGTTAGTATAGCGATATCACAGTCGCTGGGGCCGATCTCATCGTCATTGGCAGGAAAGGGAAACTGCGGTGAGCCGATCGCTGAATGGCGCGACATCGGCGCCGTCGTAAAAAACGATGCCAAAGGCAAAAGTTTGTCCACAGGCGTCCTCAAGCGTCTTCAGGCCCCCGAAATCGGTAGCCCTGACCGTGGTGCTCGCCTTTACCTCGATCCCGACGACCATCCCATCGTCACGCTCGACCACGACCTCCACCTCATGCGTTTGCCGTTTCAACCTCCGAAAATTTGAACAATCGATCATGATAATTAGAAATCAACGACGCGAAGCCGGCCTCAGTTGTCGGTCTGGTGAAAAGAGGAAGAGGAGGGCAGGGACGGGTTGGCACGGCAGGTTGGAGAGCGCCGGCGCGGGCCGGCTCTTCCCTTGCTCTCGGCAGGTTTCCCATGAACGTGATTTCTTCCTCGGCCGTGAGCGCCGGCATTTCCTTGCATGGTTGCTTCGATCGGCCGAGCCGTGCGGGGCCTCATTTTCGAAGCCTGCAAAATACCGCTGCCCGTTCCTAAACAGCAGGACCGATGATCTTTCCCATCCCCAGCCGCTCGTGACGGAGGAACGCCCTATGTCATCCGCCTCCGAACTGGCGGACCGTCTCGCGCGCGACGCGGTCTGCCGCCACTACCTCTCCGCCGGCCATCGCGCCGGCAACTACTGGATCGTCGGCGATACTGCCAATAGCCAGGGCAGGTCGCTTTATGTCCATCTCTCCGGCCCGCGGGCCGGACGGTGGACAGATGCCGCAACCTCTCAATACGGCGATCTGCTCGACCTCGTTCGGGAAACCTGCGGCCTTGTCGATTTCCGCGACGTCGCTGATGAGGCGCGGCGTTTTCTGAACGAACCCCAGCCCCTCCCCGCGTCGTCCCGCAGGGGCAGCGCCAATACCGATCCGCCGGTCGACAGATCAGCTGCAGAACGCGCAAGACGCTTGTTTCGGATGGCAGAGCCGGTTGGCGGTTCACTGGCCGACAGCTATTTGCGTCAGCGGGGCATCCTGCGGGCAGCTCTGCACCCGGCGCTCCGCTTCCATCCCTCATGCTTCTACCGCGACCTTGTAGCCCGCAGAACGAGAACCTTGCCAGCCCTGATCGCAGCTGTGACCGATCCGTCCGGCGCGATCACCGGCGTGCATCGCACATGGCTCGATCCGGAGGGCGAGGGAAAGGCGAAGGTCGATGATCCCCGCCGCGCGCTCGGGGGGCTGCTCGGCAACGCCGTGCGTTTTCGCTTTCCTTTCCATGGCCCGGTGTCAGTCATGGCTGCAGGCGAAGGCCTCGAAAGCATCCTGTCGCTCGCACATGTGATGCCCGGCATGCCGATGGTCTCGGCGCTGACCGCCAATCATCTTGCCGCCTTCCGGCTGCCCGATGGCTGCCGGCGTCTCTATATCGCTGCTGATGCCGATGCGGCCGGCCGCCACGGCATCGAGGGATTGAGCCGCCGCGCCCAGACGCTCGGGATCCTGCCGCTGGTGCTCGCCCCGGAGCTCGGCGACTTCAATGAGGATCTGCGCCGGCTCGGCCCGGAGCGGCTCATCGTCAATCTCAGGGCGCAACTCGCCCCGGAGGACGCCCAGATATTTCTGCTCGCATAATCGCGCCGAAAAGGCAGATGAGGACGCGGACGTAGCAGGATGGCCGGTTCCTTTGGCGGCCGCCGTTCGGGTGGGCGCCCGCCCGCGGGCCTGCCGAAGGGCGACCCTTACCATGCGGCGGGTGGGCCTTCAGCGGGTCAGTCAGGTTTCTTCCCCTGGCGGGGCCGCGTGCGGCCCGCCATTCCCCGCGCGGCAAGAAATCTTCCTTCCGCCGCCCGGCGCTGCGCTGGGCCGCGGCGTCGGTCGCCGCGGTTCCGGCCGTCTGCCGCCTGGACGGGGATCGCCGTCAGGCCGCGAGAGGCGCGGCGCAAACCGACGGAGACCATTATGAACCTTGACCTTCCCATTGACGACGCCTTCGAGCCCCATCACGGCTCTTCCCCAACCGACCGCTTCATCTACGAGATGCAGATTTATGGCCATCGCCCTTTTCACGACGAACCGGACCCGCGCCCGCTGCCAGAGGAGCCGGTCGTCCAGTCGGCGCTGACCGCCATGTTCGGCGCCCTCTTCGAAATGCTCGGCGACACCCGTCTGGAGCCCGATCTCGAGGATCTCCTATGGTCGACGGTCAATCTCTTCCATCGCGCCGGCGAGCGCATCCAGCGGGAACTTCAGAGCAACGAGGATGGCCAGCGCAATGGCCAGCGCGAGCAGGACGGCTCGGAGGTAAAGAGCGTCGAGCTAGAGCGCCTCCTCGCCGAAGGCATCACGCTGCTGGAGCGCCGCAATGCCTTCGAGTTCATGCGGGACTATGCAGCCGATCTTTTCGAGGCGCAGACCGGTTCGGCCTGGCGGCCGCGCACCGGCTCCAAGGTCAACCACGCCCACGTCACCGCGGCGATGATCGACTCCCGGGACTTCCTGTCTGCACGCCGCCGCGCCGAAACCGAAGTGTTGATCCCCGCCGGCACCAAGATCGCCTTCTCAGGCGGCATGGACTACAACGATCATGAACTGATCTGGGCCAGGCTCGACCAGGCCCACGCCAAACATCCCGACATGGTCCTGCTGCACGGCGGCTCGCCGAAGGGCGCCGAGCGCATCGCCGCCTGCTGGGCCGAGGCCCGCAAGGTTACGCAGATCTCCTTCAAGCCGAACTGGACGAAGTATGCCAAGGCTGCTCCCTTTCGCCGCAACGACGAGCTGCTCTCCGTCATGCCGGCGGGCGTCATTATAGTCCCGGGTTCCGGAATCACCGGCAATCTCGCTGACAAGGCACGCCGTCTCGGCATTCCGGTCTGGGAGATAGCGGAGGATGGCGCGTGAGCGCCATCTCTTCCGGCGGCGGCCCCGATTGCAATTGAGATCGCTTTATAGATTGCACGGGTGCGACCAAGGGCCAGTTCAGGTCGGTGGCGGGTGGAGCCGCCTATCGAGGCCAAAGGCCTCTTGAAACTTCAGCGTATAGGCGTCCGCCGCTATATCGGCCAGAAAAATCAGGTTCCAGCTGTATGGAGAAACGGCGCTCGGGATCGCCACGAAACGGTGGCGTCGAAGCAAATCGTCGCCGAAGTCTTGCTGGCCCGCGCCGGGAATGCCTGGACGAAGCCAGTTGGGATTGGGTACGCTTGCCGGATCGACGACATGAACATCGCCAGCATCGGCAATGACGGCGGCGGTCATGATATGCGCCACGGTGTCGAGCGCGCGGAAACCCTTGTGGACAGCGACCTCGAGGATCGCTGTCGCGGGATCGAGCGAGCAGTAGACTGCGCGAACCCCCTTGCTGTTCCAGCGGCCGCCGACCCTATAGGCGCCTTCCCCGCTATCCCACGTCGGCGCATGGACGGCCTGATCGAGCCGCCACGCGACCAGCTCGGTCCCGCCGAGCGCGACCGGCAAAAGGGTCATGCATAGACGCCATATTCGAGACGATCGAGATGATCCTCGACGAGTTCGACGCCGGCAGGTGTCCCTAGAAGATCGATCGGCCGGCGCTGGTCAAGACCGACCGCTGGACGTTCCAGCCATTGTTCGGCTTCTGCTTGGGATCCGAAGATATCCGTTGCTTTTACCAGGATCTCGGCAAATTTCCATGTACGGCCACTCTGTTCCTGGCTGAGGGGTTTGGAAGGCGTGTCCTTCCGCCGCTGCCATGTGCGAAGGCTCATGCCCACCGCCTTTTCCAGGGACTCGTTCTTGCCAATGACAACGAGCGTGCCGACAAGATGATCGAGCGCTGATGCGGGCAGGCCATGCAGAAGTAGTTCATGAGCGTCGAGTGCGTTGGTCAGGCGACGCGACAGAATGCGCGAGCCGCCGAGCAAGGCTTCGATTTTTTGCAGTTCACCACCGACTGCTGCTGAAGAAGAAGATTTTGCTGCGACGGCGATGATCTTTCTCCTGCGTCACCTGTCGCGAATTATATGTCATATGTCGCCGCCAATTTCAAGGTTTGAGGACGCCGCGTGCCCGCCGGACTGGACTTTGTTTCACCGGCGAGCTGGCTCCACCAACCGCGCCGGAACGGGTGACGATCCCTGGCGCGATGATTGCCGCGGTCTTTTGAAGCCAGATCAGGTCATGACCGGCGCCGTCGCAGTCGGTATGTAGCCTTTGCGGTATTTCCGTCGTGCGAGGCCGAGAAAATGTGCCACGGCTTCCTGTTCGGTCGTGAACACGTCGGTCCTCTCGCTGCCACGCCTGCCGATCCGTCCCCAGCTTCGAACGACCGCAGTCTCGCCGAACAAGGTCGGTCGGATGGCAAGCACGTAATAGCGCGCCATGTTGCGGCTGGCATCGATGCGGCGACAATGGAGGTGGAAAGATATCGGGCTCATGTCGAGAATCTTTCCCGCTGGGACCGGCCCCGTCCAACGAGAGTTTTGAATCCTTCGCATCCGATAGATTCCAGTTTGTGATGTATTGACGCGTCAGGACCTGCAAGCAACATCGGCAAAGCCGGCCCCAGGAGATTGGGCGGCTCCCGGGCACGATGGTTTGGTGTTCGGCGGAGAACGTCGGATCCCCAGCCGGCACTGCTGGGTGTGCCGGTCAAGATCCGGTTTCGGCCTCGGAGCGGCAGCTCCAAACGGCATTTGCACATGGCCCGAGCGTCGATGCGATGGCTGCGTCGATTACGCCGGGCCGACCGATGATTGTACATCTGGTGCGCGCTTTCCCCTTTGTCGTGGCCAGGACCGGCGGGGACTTGAGTGGCGGTGGGGATTTCAAAACCCCCTGGCTCTCTCGCAACGCGCGATACGGGGGCTGCCATGATGGTCTGTCCCGCCTTCGTTCAATCCGGGCCATTCCCGTTCTTTTCTGTCGCCTTTCTAAGGGACCGGCCGCCATCAGCGTCAACCCGCAAGGGGTTCCCCTGCGCTGGCGCTCCGGTGACGCCTGCGGCTCGGCCCCTTCTTCGGGCGCCATCGGGAATGGTCCCGAGCAACCGAAGGAGACATACAATGGCAACCACCATCGCAACCCTGACGCAGAAGACCGACGGAACCTTTGAAGGCATCTTTGCCACCATCCGGGTCAACGCCCCGATCGCAATCGTCCCTAACGCCGGCAAGGCAAGCGAGGAAGCGCCTGACTACCGCATCATCCATCGCAAGACCGGCTTCGAGATCGGCGCCGCCTGGAACCGCATCGCCCGCCAGACCGGCGAGGAATATCTCTCCGTCAAGCTGGAGGCACCTGAGATCGGCGTGATCTTCGGCAACGTCGCCCAGGCTCCTGGCGGTGATCCCGGCAAGAAGGTTATCCTCTGGAACAGCCAGGCCTGAGCTGGGCGGCCGGCCCCGTCACCGGGGCTGGCCGCTCTTGCGCACCAGAGATCAGACGCGGGCACCAAGCCCGCGTCACCTGAAATTGGTGCCATACGGAGAGGAAAGGTCTGCTCAGTCGGTCCGAGGGTGCCATGGCGGCATGAAGGCCTCAAGGACGAGCGGTGCCCCCAATTTTCTCTCCACTCCGGTCCCCTCCGCTCCGACAAAATCGGCACCCCCACTCGCCGGCTCCGCCGGTCGCGTTCCGCGATCCTTGACCCCTCCATCCCGCCATGACCGCGGGCGTCGTTTTTCACAACGTCAAGGAGACGACAATGACCACTTGCATCGACGAAGTCATCGAACTGCTGCGCGGCGAACTGCTAAACGCCGAACCGGCTGAGCGCCGACAGATCGAAAACGAACTCGAGTTGGCGCTGGCCGAACGCGAGGTGATCTGGGCCGAGCAGGATGGCCGCATCAGCGCCGAGCCTCCGTTCTGACGGAGGCTTATCGCCATGTCCGTAAGCCCGCCGGCCGGATCGACCGGCCGCCGGGCTGTCAGGGACTTCATCCCTCGACACTCCCGCCGGCTCACGCCGGAAGTGGTCGCGTCCCCTTCGGAGCCGCGGGTCTCTTCTCTCTCTGACGTCCTATTTTACTCCAGCAACTCCGGCGTCAAGGACGGCGCGGTCTCCCCCAATTTTTCCGCCGCTACGCTGCGACTTCGCTCTGGAAAAATCGGTTCCCCCGCTTGCAAGCCGCGTTCCGCGGTCCTTGACCCCTCTTTGCTCAGGAGTGGCCGATCTCCGTCATCAACGAAGGAGATCACATTATGACAACCGTTCAGGACCTGATGCTTTACACCAGGCTTGCCGGCTTCCGGCTCGTCGTCCTGGCAAACCGTCTTTGCTGCGACAGCGATTTTTCCCGACAACTTCATGATCGGCTTATCGATGGTCTCGAGGCGGCAATTGCCCGGGTCCAGACCATCGCGGTTTTGGAGCGCATGCTTCTTGCCGGGGACGATGAATTTGCCGCCTATCGGCTGGAGGGCGAGATCGCGATTTTCGCATGGACGATCTCGAAATCGATCGCGACACGCATGAATTCCGCGTCAATGGCAGCGACTGGACAAATGCCCTGTCTGCCGATGGCAATGGCGTCGACGTCAACTATCCGGAGCTCATTGCGCTGACCGCAGCCGAGCTCGGCTCGCTTGCACCAATCATCGAGGACATCGCACGGGAAACCGGCATTTTCATAAATGCAGGGCGCGCCATGCAATGCGCCTCGTAGCAGCACTTCATATGCTGAGGAGTGCCAGATTTCGCGCCCTCGGTCCGTATTGTCTCGAAGCGATTTGCCAAATTGCAGCAATGTTGCAAATGCTGTATATCTCAGCAATGCTGCAAGAAGGAAGCTCATATGGCCAAATCAAGCGGGTCCTATTCGACCAGCGATCTCTCGCGTAAGTCAGGCGACATCATCGCCGAGGCGCTACGTCATCCGGTGACCATCACCCAGCGGAATAAGCCGCGCCTCGTTCTCCTCAATATCGAAGATTATCGGCGGCTGATGAGGCAGTCGGATCAGCGCACCGTGGGCACCATTGAGACGATGTCCAATGAACTATTCGCCGAGTTCGAAAAAGCCGTCGAGGCCTTTGCCGACGAAGACGAGGCAGGCCGTTCGTGAGCTACGAACTGATCCAGACCGCCAGCGTCATTCGCTATCCGTATCTATGGGCGCGAGAGGCTGAACGCGGAGAAACGGAAGGACGCAAGGAGCGGCCGGTCGCAGTCGGCGTGAGAATGCCGCGGCCGGACGGCGATCTGGTTCTCTTCTTTCCCATCACCACGAAGCAGCCGGAGGCATCGCGGTTCGCCGCGGAAGTGCCGGCGATCGAAAAGCGCCGTGCCGGCCTCGATGCCGACCGGAGGATTTGGATCATCTTTGATGAGTTCAATACCGACATCGTCGGGAATTCATTCTACCTTGAACCTGAGCCGCCAATCGGCCGCTTCAGCAAGGCCTTTTTCCTGCCGTTGCTGCGTGAATTCATCAGTCGCCGCAAGTCTGCTCAGGAGGTCAGTCGATTTCGCTGACCTTCGCTGGCGATAGCCTTGTCCTCACTGCGCCGGTTTGACGAAACGGTTCGCCTTCGCCGCCCGATCCATCTCCTTGCGCCGGAAATAGATCGCCCGACCGCAGCGGATCGGATTGTGGCCCTGTACGATGATGATCTGTTCATCCTTGCGCATCGCCTGGGTGATCTCATGGGGCAAGATCAGCGGTCGGCGCTGAAAATTGACGCTCTCGGATTTGCGCGTGCCGCCTTTTGCATCCCAGCCAATGTTGCGGGAGCGCCCCTGCACTTCGACGGTCATCTCCCCGCATTGGGCCGAGACATTGCGGGCGGTATCGAGTGCCTTGATTGCAGCATAGGAGGCAAAGGCGCAGCCGTCGATCCATGAGGTGGCGCCGTCTTTTCCGAAGTGCCGCTCCAATTGTCCGACTGACTGGTATAGCAACATCATGCTGATGCCGTATTTGCGACCGCGATCGCGGGCCTCTTCCAGCACCCTCATGTAGCCGAGCAAGTCGACCTCATCGAGAATGAACAGCGCCCGGCGGCTGAAGTCGCCGTCGGCCTGGACCATGGCGTTGACCAGAGAGCCGATGATGACCCGCGCAATACCGGGATAAGAGCGCAGGATTGAAGCCGGTATATTGAGGAACACGTCTTTCCTGCCAGCAACGATATCGCTCGGCCTGAAGACATCGCCGCAGACGAGAGCGGCGTAACTGTCCAATGACAGCCATTGCGTATCCTTCGAGGCCGTCGAATAGACACCGGAAAAGGTCTGTTCGGTCATGTTGGTGAAGACGCCGAGCGTTTCCCGGATAAAAGTAGATTTGGAATGTTCCTGAATGTCGCGCAGCATCGCAAGCACCGACGGCTCCGGCTCGGAGACGATCTGGCGCAGACTGCGCAGGTTTCTCCGGCCGGCATATTCCGGCGACAGCATGACATGGGCGAGCAGGCCAGTCAGAAGGTTGTGCGCCTGGTTCTGAAAGTAGGACCCTGTCGAGGATTCGAAGCGCAGGCTCTCGGAGAGGAGCATATGAGCAATGCCGACGATTTCCTCCTCTTTGCGCCGAGAATGCTCAATACCATCCAGGACATTGAAGCCGTTGATCGGGTTGTTCGGGTCGAGCACCATTACCTCACGCCCAAGTACTTGCGTGCGGTGTTCGGTCACCATCGGCGCGACTTCGGTGGAGGGATCAAGGCAGATGAGAGGACCTGTATACCGCAGCGCGGTCGGCAGGACATTGCTCGTCGTTTTGTAGCCTCCCGATCCTGCGAAAAACAGCATGTGGGTGGAATCGAAGTCCTGGCTGTAGGTGAGAAGCGGCGCCTTGCCGCCTTGTCCCCAGGTGCGGTGATCGTTCGGGTCGAAGGGCAACTGATGGACGATCTCCTTGTCAACGCGGTAGCGCTCACCGACGACGATCTCGCCGTTCGGCGGAAAGAGCTTTGCCGCTGCCGACATCGAAAGCCAATCGGCATCGCCGAAGGCTCCGCCCTTCACTCTTTTGACGGCCTCGGACACGACGACGGAGATCCGGGCGGCGACTGCAACCGCCATGAACCCCATGACCGCGCCGATGACAGCAACGAGATCGAGATACGAGAGAGCCCGATTCCATGAAACGGCGCCGGCCTGCACGAAAGGGGCGAGCCGGCTATATTCCCGCAGCGCGTAAAAGCCGATCATGATCAGAAAGCAGGCCAGACTTGCCATTGCCACAGGTCTTCGCAGGTGCAAGGGCAACGCCCAAACGGTCAATAACCCAGCGAGCGGCCCGAACAAAAGTGCGGGCATAGGCGCTGCGCGCAGGAACCAGTATTCGGTCCTGCCAGACAGGCCATGCGCCAGGATCGGCCATCGCCAGTTGACGACGTAGGCACTGATCGCAGTGACGACGAACGGCACCAGGACGCAGAGCAGGCTTGGATGCAATCTTCTTTTGGACGTCATTCCAGTGGTTCCGCAGAATGCGAAGATGAGCTATCGGACGACGGAGCCCTGAATGCCTCTTCGCCGATATCTCGCAGCCGCCGATGCTCGGGTGAGCCCGGCATCACGCCTGCCAATTGGATCAATCCACCAAGCAGGAACGCTCGATCGGTCCTGGTCAGGCCGGCTTTCAAGACAAGGCCGCCAAGAAGAAATTTCTCGCGCGCTTCCTTCTTACGGTCAGCCGTCATGTGAAACCTCAGCCTGCGCTCCAGCGCCACGATCTGGCGGTCGATGCATTTGAGGAGCCTGGATCGCACGTTCATTCTTCTCACCTTTGCGAAATCGAGCCGCGATCTCTTCGAAGATCCGGTCGATCTCCTCATCCGCGATCTCCAGTTCCGCCAGCCCCGACTTCGTTGCGGCACGAGCGAAGCGTTCGGCCGATCTGGCGATCAGAGTTCTTCTGCGCTCTCGTAGTTTTTCGATCTGGGCGTCGAGGTCCAATATCGATGGTCTGTTGGCCATTGGGGTCCGTCCTTCCTGATATCGTTGCGTCGGCACGGCGATTATACTAGCTAGAATAAAATAGTTAAATAGTCTATTTTGGACAGACGCGAACCTCCCAGCCCGAATTGCAGCTCATCGCCGTGTTCCGGAAAAGCGGCATCGGTCTTGTCAGCCCGATCGGTTCGAGGGCGCAATATACGTCGCTGACGCGACGTGCCTGGAAGATCTGGAGCCATCAGTGGCGATCATGTTCGTCAGAGCGCAGGTGATCAGCAGGGGAGCGGGACGCAGCGTCGTCTCGGCCGCCGCCTATCGCCACCGCGCCCGGATGATGGACGAACAGGCCGGCACCTCCTTCAGCTATCGGGGCGGGGCTTCCGAGCTGATGCATGAGGAATTGGCGCTGCCGGAGCAGATCCCGGCATGGCTGCGCGATGCGATCGATGGCCAGTCGGTCGCCGGCGCCAGCGAGGCGCTCTGGAACGCCGTCGACGCTTTCGAGAGCAGGGCCGATGGGCAGCTCGCCCGCGAGCTGATCATCGCGCTGCCGGAGGAACTGACCAGGGCGGAGAACATCGCGCTGGTGCGCGAGTTCGTCCGCGACAATCTCACCTCGAGGGGGATGATTGCCGATTGGGTCTATCACGACAAGGATTGCAATCCGCATATCCACCTGATGACGACGCTGAGGCCTCTGACGGAGGAGGGGTTCGGAGCAAAGAAGGTTCCTGTTCTGGGCGAGGATGGCGCGCCGCTGCGTGTCGCCACGCCGGATCGACCGAACGGCAAGATCGTCTATAGGGTCTGGGCCGGCGACAAGGAAACCTTGAAGGCCTGGAAGATCGCCTGGGCGGAAACGGCCAACCGGCATCTGGCGCTCGCCGGTCATGAGATCCGGCTCGACGGCCGCTCCTATGCCGAACAGGGGTTGGACGGCATCGCGCAAAAACATCTCGGACCGGAGAAGGCAGCCCTCGCGCGCAAGGGCAGGGAGCTCTATTTCGCACCGGCCGATCTCGCCCGCCGCCACGAGATGGCCGACCGGCTGCTGGCAGAGCCGGAGCTTTTGCTGAAGCAGCTCGGCAATGAGCGCTCCACCTTCGACGAGAGGGATATCGCCAAGGCGCTGCACCGCTATGTCGATGATCCCGAAGACTTCGCCAACATTCGCGCCCGGCTGATGGCGTCGGATGAACTTGTGATGCTGAAGCCGCAGGAGATCGATGCAGAAACGCTTAAGGTCACAGACCCGGCAGTCTTCACCACTCGGGCGATGCTGCGCATCGAATACGACATGGCGCGGTCGGCGCGGGTTCTGTCGGAGCAAAAAGGCTATGGGGTATCGGCTCGGCAGGTCGATACGGCGATCGAGCGCGTCGAGAGCGGCGATCCACAAAAGCCGTTCAAGCTCGACGCGGAGCAGGTCGATGCGATCCGTCATGTCACCGGCGACAGCGGTATTGCGGCTGTTGTCGGCCTTGCCGGCGCCGGCAAATCGACGCTGCTGGCGGCAGCCCGCCTTGCCTGGGAAGGCGAGGGGCGCCGGGTGATCGGTGCCGCCGTTGCCGGCAAGGCGGCAGAAGGCCTGGAAGACAGTTCCGGCATCAAGTCACGAACACTCGCCGCCTGGGAGATGGCCTGGGCGAATGGGCGCGACACGCTCCATCGCGGTGATGTGCTCGTCATCGACGAAGCCGGCATGGTGGCCTCGCAGCAGATGGCCCGTGTGCTTGACATCGTCGAGGAGGCGGGCGCGAAAGTCGTCCTCGTCGGCGACGCCATGCAGCTACAGCCAATCCAGGCGGGCGCAGCCTTTCGGGCGATCAGCGACCGCATCGGTTTTGCCGAGCTTGCCGGCGTGCGCCGCCAGCATGAAGAATGGGCGCGCCAGGCCTCGCGGCTCTTTGCCCGCGGCGAGATCGAGAAAGGTCTCGACGTTTATGCCCGGCATGGCCATCTTGCCGAGGCGGGCACGCGCGCGGAAACGATCGACCGGATTGTGGCCGACTGGACCGAGGCGCGCAGAGAGGCAATCGTTCGATCCGTTTCCGAGGGCAGGGATGGTCGGCTGCGCGGCGACGAACTGCTCGTGCTTGCCCACACCAATGACGATGTCGGCAAGCTGAACGAGGCGCTGCGTCAGGTGATGGCAGGCGAGGGTGCGCTTTCCGACAGCCGCACCTTCCAGACGGCACGCGGGGCGCGGGAGTTCGCCGTCGGCGATCGCATCATCTTTTTGGAGAACGCCCGCTTCCTCGAGCCGCGGGCCAGGAGTTATGGTCCGCAATATGTCAAGAACGGCATGCTCGGAACCGTCATCTCCACCGGTGACAAACGTGGCGAAGTGCTGATGTCGGTTCGTCTCGACAACGGCCATAAAGTCGTCTTCAGCGAAGACAGCTATCGCAATGTCGATCACGGCTATGCCGCAACGATCCACAAAGCCCAGGGCACCACCGTCGAGCGCACCTTGGTGCTTGCCACCGGCATGATGGACCAACACCTGACCTATGTAGCGATGACGAGGCATCGCGATCGCGTCGATCTTTATGCGGCAAGCGAGGATTTTGAGCCAAGACCGGAATGGGGACGCAAACCGCGTGTCGATCATGCCGCCGGCGTGACCGGCGAGCTTGTCGAAACCGGAGAGGCCAAATTCCGGCCTGATGATGAGGATGCCGACGACAGCCCCTATGCCGATGTCAGGACCGATGATGGAACCGTCCATCGGCTGTGGGGCGTGAGCCTGCCGAAGGCGCTCGAAGAGGGTGGCATCGCAGAAGGCGACACCGTCACGCTGCGCAAGGACGGCGTGGAACGGGTCAAGGTCCAGATTGCCGTTGTCGATGAAGAGACCGGTCAGAAGCGTTACGAGGAGCGGGAGGTCGACCGCAACGTCTGGACGGCGAGGCAGATCGAAACCGCCGAAGCCAGACAGGACCGCATCGAGCGGGAAAGCCATCGGCCGGATCTGTTCAATCAGCTCGTCGAGCGGCTGTCGCGCTCCGGCGCCAAGACGACGACGCTCGATTTTGAGAGCGAGGCCGGCTATCGGGCCCATGCAGAGGACTTCGCCCGCCGCCGCGGGCTCGATCATCTCTCGCTGGCCGCGGCCGAGATCGAGGGGAACATCTCGCGGCGCTTTGCCTGGATTGCCGCAAAGCGGGAGCAGGTGGAAAAGCTCTGGGAACGGGCCAGCATGGCGCTCGGCTTTGCAATCGAGCGGGAACGGCGCGTCTCCTACAGCGAGGTGAGAACTGGACCTGACACCGGCTCGGGCGCAAACGCCGACAAAGCCCATTATCTGATCCCGCCGACCACCGACTTCACCAGAAGCCTCAATGAAGATGCGCGGCTGGCGCAGCTTTCCTCGCCACGGTGGAAGGATCGGGAAGCGATCCTGCGACCGGTGCTGGAGAAAATCTACCGAGATCCGGATGGCGCACTTGTCGCCTTGAATGCGCTTGCTTCAGATACCGGCATCGAACCCCGCGGGCTCGCCGACGACCTTGCCGTGAGCCCCGATCGGCTTGGCCGCCTGCGCGGCTCCGACTTGATCATCGACGGACGCGCAGCGCGTGAGGAGCGGAATGTCGCCTTGGCGGCTGTGACAGAATTGCTTCCCCTGGCCCGCGCCCATGCAACCGAGTTTCGCAGGAACGCTGAACGGTTCGAGCTCAATGAGCAGGCGCGTCGTTCGCATATGTCATTGTCGATCCCGGCGCTTTCCGAAGGCGCGATGGCGCGTCTCATGGAGACCGAGGCGGTTCGCAGTCAAGGCGGGGACGATGCCTACAAGACAGCCTTTGCGCTTGCCGCGAAGGACCGCTCGGTTGTGCAGGAGATCAAGGCGGTCAGCGAAGCATTGTCTGCCCGCTTCGGCTGGAGCGCATTCACGGCAAAGGCGGATGCGATTGCTGAACGCAACATCGCCGAGCGCATGCCGGACGATCTGATGGCCGGCGAGCGCGAGAAGCTGACCAGCCTGTTCGAAGCCGTCAAGCGTTTTGCCGAGGCGCAGCAACTGGCCGAGCGTCAGGACCGCTCGAGGGTCGTCGCGCCTGCCAGTGCTGGTCCTGACCAGGAGCAAGACAGGGGGCGAGGCAAGGAGAATGTAACCGTGCTGCCGATGCTTGCCGTCGTCACCGAGTTCAAGAGTGCAGTCGACGACGAGGCGCGAACGCGAACTCTCGCCGCTCCCCTTTACCGTCAGCAGCGTGCGGCGCTGGCGAACGCGGCAAGAACGATCTGGCGCGATCCGGCAGGAGCTGTCGGCAAGATCGAGGAACTGCTTGCAAAAGGCTTTGCTGCCGATCGCATCGCTGCTGCGGTGAGCAATGATCCGGCCGCTTATGGCGCGTTGCGCGGCTCGGGCCGTCTGATGGACCGGATGCTGGCTTCCGGTCGGGAGCGCAAAGAGGCGGTGCAGGCCGTGCCGGAAGCAACCGCGCGGCTGCGCTCTCTCGGGAGCGCCTATGCCAATATCTTCGATGCAGAGCGTCAGGGCATCAAGGCAGAGCGGGAGCGCATGGCGGTTGCTATTCCTGGCCTGTCAAAAGCGGCGGAAGAGGCGCTCACACGGCTGACCGCTGAGACGAGGAACAAAAGCCGTCAGCAAGACGCATCGCCTGCCCCTGTCGATCCGGACACCCGACGGGAGTTCGCCGTCGTCAGCAAAGCGCTTGACGAGCGCTTCGGGCGCAATGCCATCATCCGCGGCGACAAGGATCTCATCAACCACGTGCCAGAGGCGCAGCGCCAAGCCTTTGCGGCGATGCAGGAAAGGTTAAAGGTCCTGCAGCAGGCAGTCCGCGCGGACAGCAGTCAGCAGGTCCTTGCGGAACGGCGCAATCGTACTGTCAACCGCGGCCGCGGGATTGATCTTTGAAGTCCATCGAAGAAGTCAAGAATTCGGCCGGACCGAGGAGCCGAATTGGGGTGGCGTCGAGCAATCTACGATGCGCATGAAGTGAGTTTGTGATCGCGGGCCTTTGCCCTGTAGCAACGTCTCGCTGGGGATGTTGATGTCGACGTGGGATAAGCCGCGCTTCCAGCAGTCGACCTTGGCGGATTACAGACGCCGGGCCAATCCAGCTAACGCGCATGCCACGCTACGCAGACGCTTCGAGATCTTGCAGCCATGTGGGAATGTCGCGTTTAGCATGTAGAATGCGCCACACGTCGACGTGATCGGCTTGCTCACGATAGAAGACGATATATGGGAAAGTCTTCAGCGTCATGCTGCGTAGATCGGACAAGCCGAGTTCATATGCGTAGCGCAATGAACCCGATGCAGGATGATTTGCGATCAAACCAAATGTCGACTGCACCGCATCGACGAAGCCAATCGCGACTTGAGCACCGGCCTCGCGAGCATAATAGTCCACGGCGTTCTCGACATCCCTGCGGGCAGACTGGCGGGGGACGATAGACTTAACGGTCACGTGGAGCTTTGCCGCGAGGCACGGGCTCGCAGGCTATCGAAATAGGCGGTATCAGCCGGCTCGGTCGTTTCGGATGCAGCACCCTCAAGCAGGAGATCACGCAAGTGCTGGCGATCTTTGTCGCGGCGGATCAATTCGCGGACGTATTCGCTGCTGGTGCCGTAGCCTCGCCCGGCGACCTGCTGGTCGACGAACTGCTTCAGGTTTTCGGGCAGGGAAATATTCATGGTGCTCATGAGACTAAAATAGCCAGAATGGCAAAATTTGGCAAGGTGCGTGGTCCGGGCAAATACGAGCCTAACGCGACCGCAAGGCGTTTTGCGGCGGCAATTCTCGCTCTCGCATATATCAAAACATAAAGCGCAAGCTATAAGATACCGGGGAGGTTTTTGACATTCCTGGCGGGCGCTTAGGCCCCAGGCGTATGAGGTCCCGATCGAGATGAGGCAGTTTTGACAGAACTTGGTCGGATCAAATCAGCCGCGGGAACGGTATCAGCCAGATCGACGCCTTTCGCCTGCTGGCTTTCACGTCGCTGAGGTGGTGCTCTCCTCTGTGCTCAGGTGTTTGAAGACCCTGACCCAGAAGCTGAAGTCACCTGAGCGGTCGTCCGAGCGCGCGCCTAAAGCGCACCACGCCGCCGCCGTTTTCGCATCTGGTCCGTAAATCGATCGAGCAGCATCACTTGCAAGTGCAATATCTCCATCACTCCAGATATCAGGCGTGGCCGCGACGGCGCAACCGAGCGGGTAGTCTTCGAAAATTTCGCGCATTGAACAAGCCCCGTTACCGTCCGGCAACAGGTGGTCAAATCATGCCGGACGTTGCTCCCATCACACTGGGCCACGATCAACGTGCCGTCCCTGGCAGATGCGCTTCAGCGCTAAATTCCACGCGCGTTCAAGATTATGTTGCAACAAAAAAGAAATGCAAGTTATAAAAAACTCGGAATGAGAGTGCTTTCGCGATCCTTTTACGACCCCTGCGAGGCAATATGATTGATGTGCGGATCGATACGACAAGTTCGGATGACAATTTTGTGATATCAAAATTGCTGGCTGCGAGGCTGCGAGACAGCGAGGCCGGTCGATGAGCGAGCTTTTGGTGATCGTCTCTCAAGATGCCGATTATTATTTGATGCTCTCGCACATTTTAGAGGAAGCAGGATACACAACAGCCCTGATCGATGTTCCGAGCGAAGTCGTGTCGGCTGCGGCGGAGCGCGACGCTGCAGCCATCATCGTCGACTGCCAGCCGGGCTCGCCAATTTTGGCTGACACCGCCTCCAGCATGAAAGAGAGAGGACTTGTCAGCGAGGTCATTCTCATTGCGCTTGTCGCCGAAAAGACCTCCTATCTCGACATCCTGAAGGCCAATGTCGACGAGAGCTTTGCCAGGCCGATGCGGCCGCAACGCCTCCTGTCTTACCTCAGCAGTGTCATCGGTATTTCCCCCGACAAGACGCCTGGTCGCATCCCTCGCGTGTTCGACGACATGAAGTTGGACGTCGGGGGCCGACAGGTTCTGGTGCGGGGCAAGCCGGTCGACCTTAGTCCGATCGAGTTTCGTCTGTTCAGCGCCCTTATGGATAATGCGGGCCGCGTTCTCAGCCGGGCTGAGATGATAAACATCGCTTGGCCGCAGAGTGCATTCGTCGAGCCACGGACGGTCGATGTTCATATCGGCCGCCTCCGTCGGGCGTTGAAGCGTGCACTTGGCCGGGATGTAATCCGCACTGTACCAAAGGTAGGATATGTGATCGACACCGCCTGAAGAATTTGAACATCTCGTGTTCACATCTTCACCAAAAATTTCGAAAAGGTTGCTGTCGCGTGCGTTGTATAAACAAAAGACTCCCGATTAGCGTGTAATAGTCCGTCGGTTGGGAGGAGAAGATGCAAGAGGCTGATTCGGGCGCCGGTTCGCCCATTACATCCCATAGAAACACCGCAAGCTTGATCAGGCATGCCGGACCTCATTTCGCCGTGGCCCATCTCGACGGCTTGATGGCGCTTTATGTCAATCCCTCAGACGGTCGAGCGGTGACGCTGCCAGGCCCGGAGGGTCGGTCAGAGCGAGTAGTCGACTTCGTTCGCTGCTCATATCTCGGGCTCGACAATCACCCATCAATCGTCGAGGGCGCGATCGAGGCCGTACGGCGCTACGGAACACTGCACTGGTCCTGTGCCCGTACACGGCTCAATTTTGCGGCTTTGGGAGATCTCGAGGATGCTCTCTCTGATCTTTTCGCGGCAAGGGTCATCACCTACACAACAGTGCTCGCCGCTAACATGAGCGCCCTTCCGCTGATTGCGTCCGGCGTCCTGACTGGCGGCAAAAAGCCGGTAATGGTGTTTGATCGTTATGCGCATGCGACGCTTGCCTTCAACAAGCCCGTCGTTGCCGAGGAATGCGAGGTCCGAACCATAGGCCACAATGATACTCACGCGCTTGAGGACATTTGCCGCCAGAATGAGACGGTCGCCTATGTCTGCGACGGGGTCTACTCCATGGGCGGCTGTGCACCGATCAAGGATTTGCGCGACCTTCAGGAGCGATACGGTCTCTTCCTTTATATCGATGATGCTCACGGCATATCGCTCTTCGGAGAACGGGGTGAGGGCTTTGCTCGCTCGCAAATGCGCGAAGGTCTCGGAGAACGGACGATAATCGCGGCCTCGCTCGGCAAGGGCTTCGGCGCCTCAGGCGGTATGTTGATGCTTGCAACGCCGTTTCAGGAAGAAATCTTTCGCCGCTTTGCGCTTGCGCATGCCTTTTCCGCCTCGATCAATGTTGCAGCGATAGGTGCCGCCCTTGCCTCCCAGGCGATCCACCGCACGCCGGAACTCGGCGTGCGGCAAAGGGCGCTTTCCGAACATATTTCGCTATTCGATGAGCTGGTGCCGACCGCACAAGCGGGGTCCCGACTGCCCATCCGCACTGTTGTCATTGGTGACGAGCTTGCGGCAATAGGTGCCGCGAGAGTGGTGCTGGACGCTGGTTACTATACATCGGCCATTTTCTTCCCGACGGTCGCCAGGGGAAGGGCAGGTCTGCGGATATGCCCGACCGCCAGTCACACGGCAGCCGAAGTACGCGGCGTTGCTGCTGCCATCAATCGCGCCCTCAAGGGCTGATCATTGACCTTCGTGGCCCGGGGCGCTCTCGCCCGGGGCGGCTCGTTATCGGATCCAAGCGTTCCAACGCTCAAGCATCATCGCGGCATTTTCATTGATCCATTTGGCATCCGGAACGACGATGTGATCCCTGATGTCATCATCGCTTGGAAGCGCCGCACGTGCAGCCGGCGACATCAGTGCGATCGCCTTGCGACTGGGTGGGGTGCAGAGGAGTTCCTCACAGACCTTGGCCTGCGCATCCGGATGGTCAAGCCAGTAGCCGACCAGCTTTAATGCGTTCGCCCGGTTCGGCGCGCCCTTGATGATGGTCAGGCGATCACCGACCAGAAAAGAAGCCTGCTTGGACCAGGCAATCGGGCGCCCTTCCGCCCTCAGGGTGTTCGCGCGCGTCAACCAGATCTGCCCGATGCTGTAATCGCCGTTGCGAAAGCCTTGAACGCTCTGGTCACCGGTCTTCCACCACAGCGATATTGCAGGGCGGATCTCGTCGAGCTTTTTCAGTGCGCGGTCGACGTCGAGCGGAAAAAGCTTGTCGCGCGGGACGCCATCGGCCAGCAGCGCCGCAGCCATGACCCGCCACGGATCGTCGAAATTCGGAAACGAACGGCCGCCGGGAAACTTTGTCTGGTCCCACATGTCGGCCCAGCTCGACGGATTGCCTTCCTTGAAACCGGTTGGATCGTAGGCCATGAGCGTTGCGGTCGAAAACAGCCTCGCGCCCGAACTGACGCAGGCATCCTTAACGAGGTCTGGCCGGCCATCGAAAGGATTGCAAAACTCAGTTAAGTCTTCAGAGGTGAGCTGATGCATTTCAGCGCTCGCCTGAATCTCGCCGTCCGGATACAGATCCCATGTCACATTGCCTGTCTTGACCATGGCCGCAGCTTTCGCCCGCATCTCGGCATTTGTTGCTGCAACGGACACGACCTTGATTCCAGTCTCTTTGGTGAATGGCTCGAACCAGGATTTTCGAAGTGCGGCATCGTAAGCCCCACCAGTTGTCGCGACGACCACTTCTTGCTCGGCTCGCGTCGCCCCGACACCAGCTAGCATCAGGCAAGTCGCAAGCAGCAAGGGCCTAATCTTAAATTGCTTTTTCATCGTGTGTTCCTCTGTGCGGATGAAATGGCCACGTTAGTCCTCCCCGCGGCCGGTAAGGAGGTGAATGGAACCCATGAGGACAATCGATGTCGCGACGAGAAGCGTGGAGACCGATGCGATCACCGGGGTGAGATTGAAATCGATGTCCTCGAACATTTTGCGGCTGATCGTTTTGCCCCCGGAATCGGAGATGAAGAAAGCGACGGTTGCCTCGTCGAACGACGCGAGGAATGCAAAAATCGAAGCGGCAGCGACCGCCGGCGAGATGTTTGGAAGCACGATGCTGAAGAACGCGCGGCTCCGGCTCGCCCCACAATTCAGTGCGGCAAGTTCAAGCGACGGGTCGAAGCGCTCGAGTGCTGCGGATACGGTGATGATGACGTAGGGGATCGAGAGAACGGTGTGCGCGATCAGGAAACCGGCAAAATTGCCGGTCAGGCCAAGCGGCGAAAAAAACAGATAAAGCGCAACGCCGAAGACGACATGCGGGACGATCATCGGACCGAGCGACAGCGCCTGCAGAAGCGCTTTTCCCGGCAGATTGCCGCGGACCAATCCTATAGCCGCCATTGTTCCGAATGCTGTCGAAGCGACGGTCGCCGACAACGCAATCTTGAGGCTGAAGATAGTTGCCGCGCGCCAGTCCGGATCGGAGAGAAATTCTTCGTACCAGCGAAGCGTCAGGCCCTTCGGCGGGAGCTCGATATAGCTGCTGTCATTCAGCGAAATTGGGATGACGAGCAGCGTCGGCAGCACCAGGAAGAACAGGATTGCGCCGATCATCAGCCCCCCGAGAAGCTGCAAGACCGCCTTGCCATAAGGCCGATGGCTGCCGTTTACTCGGGAGGTGGTAAGCGAGGTGGTGGCTGCGGTCTCAGTTGACACTGTTCATTCCCTTGCTGATGGAGAGAGCCTTGCGAAACGCCAGGACAAAGACGAGGGTTGTGGCAAGAAGGACTGTCGCGAGAGCTGCGGCAAATGGCCAGTCAAGCAGGACGACAGTTTGCTGGCCAATGAGCGTTGCCATCATCAAAGCTCCCGGTCCGCCAACGAGTGCGGGCGTGATATAAAAACCGATCGCCAGAATGAAGCACATGACACAACCGGCAAAAATTCCCGGCAGGCTGAGTGGCAAGGTCACGCGAATGAAGGCGCGCAGGGGGCCGGCGCCCAGGTTTCGGGCGGCCTGGCTATACTCGGCAGGAATGGTGCGAAGAGCATTGCAGATCGGCAGGATCATGAACGGCATCAGGACATGTGTCATCGCGAGTATGACGGCGCCATCGGTATAGAGGAGCTTCAAGGGACTGGTGATGACGCCGGTTTCAATGAGCAAGCCATTGACGATTCCGCTTCGCTGCAGCAACACTATCCAGGCGTATGACCGCACCAGCACTGAGGTCCACAGCGGCACGAAAACCGCCGCCGCGACGATCATTGCAGTCTTGCCTTTGGCGCGCGCCATGAGAAAGGCGATCGGATATCCCAGCAGCAGGCTCGCTACGGTGACGATTGCGCCGGTCTGCAGGGTACGAAGCAGGACTTCGAGATATAGTGGCTCGGAGAAGACGCGCTGGTAGTATTCGAGCGTGAAGCCCGGCGCCATGACGCTCAAAGAGATGAGCCGGCCGATAGGATAAAGGAAGCCTCCGGCTAGCAGGAACATCAGTGGAGCAACAAGCATGAGCGTGAGCGCATGCGAATAGCGGCGGGCCGAGCGGGAGAATAGCCAGCTTACTGAAACGGTCGGCGCGAATGCGACATTATCGACTGTCATGGTCACTCAGGCCTCCGCATCGGCAAAGAGCCGCAGGCCATCGCGCTCGGCAATGACATCGACCAGGGTGCCCGCCGCAAAGGGCGATCTCATCCCATCGGCAGGTATCTGCACTTGAATAATCTCTCGGCTTCCAAAGTCAGTGCGAATGAGATGAAGGTCGAAGGAGCCTGCAAAGACGGAGGTCTCGATCCGACCGGGCAGGGCGTTCTTTCCACCCGTGCCGCGCGCTGCGAGGCCAAGGCACTCGGGTCGGAGTGCAAGGCGAACGCGATCGCCGATCCTTGCCTGATCAGCGAAACGTGGGACAGCGCCGGGCGCATCGATGATCAGGTCGTCACCAAGTCTGATGGTCTGGCTGCCGGCGCTTTCGCCCAGGAACTCTCCGGTCAGGAAGTTCATCTTGCCGATGAAATCCGCGACGAAGGCACTCTGCGGATTTCGGTAAATGTCTGCCGGGGTTCCGAGCTGTGCAATTTTCCCCTTTGCCATGACTGCGATCCGGTCGGACATGGTCAATGCCTCCTCCTGATCGTGAGTCACATAGATGACAGTCGCGCCCAGCCGCTGCTGCAACTGCTTGATCTCGATCTGCATGGATTCGCGCAGCTTCTTGTCGAGAGCCCCGAGCGGCTCATCCATCAGGAGAACAGGCGGCTCGAAAACAATTGCTCGCGCGACCGCCACTCTTTGTTGCTGCCCTCCGGACAATTCGTGCGGATAGCGTCTGGCGTAGTCGGGAAGCTGGACGAGGTCGAGCGCCCGGCTTACGCGTTCGGCTCGAAGACCCTTGCCAATGCCACGCATCTTCAGCGGAAATGCAATGTTTTCGGCGATGGTCAGATGCGGGAACAAGGCGTAGCGCTGAAAAACCATCCCGATGTTGCGTCGATCGGGCGAGACGGCCGTCACATCGCGGCCGCCAATCATCAGACGTCCGGCAGACGGGCTCTCGAAACCGGCGATCATTGTAAGCAGCGTTGTCTTGCCCGATCCCGATGGTCCGAGAATCGACAGGAATTCGCCTGCCGGAATGTCCAAGGTAACTTCAGCTACGGCAGTCTGGCTGCCGTAAGCTTTACTTATGCGATCGATGAAAACAGGCGCACCAATCAAAACGATATCTCCTCCATCTTGCGTGCTGGAACGCGCATTGAAACCTCCCGGCCGGTGGATGCGGCCGGTGCTGTGAGTGCTACGCCGAAAAGATCGGCGGCTTGCTGGGCATGCGTCCCGCAACCGCAACGTTGCGGATGTTCACGATCCCGTTATGCTGTCACATTACGTTATCGTTTGGGGTGTCAGTTATTTTTGTTGCAACAAAATTGTGACGATGTCAACGCATGGGGGTCGAAAATGAACAACAATACAACCGCAGAGGAAGCGCGGGCGTCGGACGAGCAGTCCGGCCGCCTGAGTGACTTCGCCTATTCATCCATGAAGGAGCAACTCACGCGCGGCACATACAAGCCGGGGCACAAGCTGCCGATTCGCTCGGTTGCCGAAATGCTGAACATTGGCTCAACGCCGGCACGCGAGGCACTCAACAGGCTTGTCTTCGAGGGCGCGCTCGTCATGGCGGGACCCAAGACTGTTATCGTGCCGCATCTCGATCTCGCCGCGCTCTATGAGGTTACCCAGATGCGGCTGGCGCTTGAGGGATTGGCGACCGAAAAAGGCGCACTTCGCGCAACTGATGACGTCGTTGCCAAGCTCTTGGCGCTGCAAGACAAAATAACATTGTCACTTGATGAAAGGCGCTATTCCGATGCCCTCCATGACAACAAGGAATTCCACTTTACGATCTATCGGCTTTGTGAGATGCCGCACCTCCTTTCGACCATCGAAGCCCTCTGGTTAAGGGTAGGCGCCTCCTTCCACGACCTTTATCCTGAATTTGCGGAAGCGAAATACGGCGTTCGCAACCACATGGCTGCAATAGAGGGGTTGGTGGACAAGGATCCCTCTGCGGTTCGTGCAGCGATGGAAAGTGACATTCGGGACGGCTATCGCCGCTTGAAGAAAGCGGCGCAGGAGCGCCTGAGGCGGCAATAGCATCGGTCGCAGCAAATTTTTGTTGCAACTTCTTCTGGTTCATGATTTTTGTTACAACAAAATTATGAAGGGTCGTGCGACGACCCGCGTTGACCGGAGAGGATCCAATGTTTCATCCAGACTTATCGCGCAGCGGCCGGGTTTTCTCCCGGTCGCGGTCAGAACATTACTTCAAGAGGGGGCGGCGCGTCTTCCCAACGGGAATAACGCGGGTCACGGTGGATCATGAGCCGAGTCCGCTTTACATTTCGCGCGGGGAGGGAGCCTATCTCATCGATGTTGATGGCAACCGGCTCCTCGATCTCAACAATAATTTCACGACGCTTATCCACGGCCACGGCTTCCTTCCAATTGCCGACGCGGTTGCGGATCTTCTTCATCGCGGAACGTGCTTCTCCAACCCCACCGAGCACGAGATCACGCTGGCCGAGCTGTTGATCGAGCGCATCCCGGCGATCGAACATATTCGCTTCGTCAACAGCGGGACCGAGGCTGTGATGTTTGCGATCAAGGCTGCCCGGGCCTTCACCTGCCGGCCAGGCATTGCAAGAATCGAAGGCGCCTATCACGGCGCTTATGACTGGGCCGAAACGGGGCAAGCGGTATTGCCGGCCATTTGGAACGACCCGCAGCGGTCGCCAGCCGTACCCGCTTATCGTGGCATGCCCCCCGCGGTTGGCGAAGAGGTGACCGTCATCCGTTTCAACGACGTCGAAGATCTTGATCGTCGGATTGCCTCGGCAGCCCCGTCACTCGCCTGTATCCTCATTGATCCGATGCCGAGCCGCGCCGGACTGATTGCGCCTGAACCGAGTTTCCTTGCAGCCATTGGTGCGATCGCCAGGCAACATGGCATTCTCGTAGTTGCCGACGAAGTCCTCAATCTTCGACAGTCCTATATGGGCGCTTCGGCCCGCTACGGTTTGCAGCCCGACCTGATCGCCGCAGGGAAGATCATCGGCGGCGGTTTTCCGGTCGGGGCAATTGGTGGGCGCAAGGAGGTCATGCAGGTCTTTGCGAGCGACAGCGGCAAGCCGCTGCTTCCGCAAGGCGGCACGTTTTCGACAAATCCCGTATCGATGGTCGCGGGGCGGGTCGCGATGGAGGCGATAACGGAGGCCGCGTTCGCCTCGCTCGAGAGCCTTGGCGACAGCATCCGGGCCGGTCTTCGCAGGGAGATCGAGCGTCGAGGCGCAGCCTTCAGCGTAACAGGGGCCGCATCATTGTTTCGCATTCATCCGAAGAGCAAGGCGCCAACAGATTTCCGTGAGGCTTATCTGGAGCCTGCAGAGGCGGAATTGATGGCGAGGCTCTCGAGGCATTTCCTTGAGTGCGGCATTCTGCTGCCCAATGGCGCTGCGGCTTGCCTATCGACGGCAATGACGACGGCTGACGCTGACGCGGTAGTTTCTGCCTTCGCAGACTTCCTTTCAGCCCTTGAAGCAAACCCAACAGAAGCAGGCATGTAACCATGGCAACTGATGTTTTCGCCGTCGCCGAACGTATTGCGCATTCTCTCAAGAGACACGACGTCACCCATATTTTCGCTCAGAGCCTGCCTTCTGCGGTGATCCTAGCCGCCGAAGCAATTGGCATCCGTCAGGTCGCATACCGTCAAGAAAACATGGGAGGGACCATGGCTGATGGCTATGCGCGTCTCTCCGGTAAGGTCGGCGTCGTCGCAGCGCAAAACGGACCCGCCGCAACGCTTCTCGTTCCCCCGCTGGCCGAAGCGCTTAAGGCCAGCGTACCGATTGTCGCCCTTGTCCAGGACGTTGAACGAGACCAGGCGGATCGCAATGCATTCCAGGAACTCGACCATCTCGCCCTGTTCCAATCCTGCACGAAATGGGTGCGCAAGGTGATCGTTGCGGAACGCATCGACGATTATGTCGACGCTGCCTTCACGGCAGCGGTGTCGGGCCGACCAGGACCGGTCGCGCTACTGCTTCCCGCGGACCTGTTGCGAGAGAAGATTGCGCCGTCAGCATTTCGGCGCGAGGCGGCTCTCGGCCATTGGCCGCTTGATCGATCGCGTCCACGCGACAGCGACATCGAACGGGCAGCATCGATGATTGCGGCAGCTCAAGCACCCATCATTATCGCCGGAGGCGGCGTTCATGCAAGCCGCGCCGCCGGCGAACTCTCGGCACTACAGGACGAGGCCTCGCTTCCCGTCATCACGACAAACATGGGCAAAGGTGCGGTCGACGAATTCCATCCCCTTTCGGCCGGGGTTCTGGGCGCACTCGTTGGACCAAGGTCACTCGGACGCCACACGATTGCGCTGGTCGAAGAAGCAGACCTCGTCATTCTGGTCGGGACGCGAACCAACCAGAATGGCACGGATAGCTGGCGTCAAATTCCCCGCTCCGCCTCCGTCATCCACGTCGATGTCGATCCCTCCGAAATCGGACGCACCTATGAGGCGGTCAGGTTGACCGGCGATGCCGCCGAAACCATCGGCGCGCTCCGCGGGGCACTTGCTGGCCGCGATCTTTCTTATCGCGCATCGAAGCGCAACGACGTGGCTTCTCGTATAGCCGGGTTCTGGCACGCGTTCGACACGGAACGGCAATCCGTTGCCCGTTCGGACGCCAGTCCCATCCGACCTGAACGGATCATGTTCGAACTTCAACGGGTGCTAACGGCTGATGCGACCGTCGTCGCTGACGCCAGCTACTCGTCCATGTGGGTTGCCGGCCACCTGAGGGCGCTTTCGCCGGGCATGCGTTTCATCTCGCCGCGAGGCCTTGCTGGACTTGGGTGGGGCGTGCCACTTGCACTCGGCGCCAAGGCTGCGAGACCGGAAAAGCCGGTGGTGGCTGTCGTGGGGGATGGCGGCTTCGCCCATAGCTGGGCGGAACTTGAGACCATGGTGCGGAGCAAGCTGCCCGTCCTGATCATCGTCTTGAATAACGGCGTCCTCGGCTTTCAGCGTGACGCGGAAACTGTCAAGTTCGGCAGCTTCACCACCGCCTGCAACTTTGCAGATGTCGACCATCAGAAAATTGCCGAAGCCTGCGGCTGCCCGGCAGTCCGCATCTTCGATCCCGTTGATCTTCCTCGATACCTTGAACTGGGCCTGTCAGGGGACGGCCCCCTGCTGATGGAAGTTATGACCGAGGCTGGCGCGCATCCGCCGCTGTCGTTGTTCGCTGCAATGGATCAAGCGGCATGAACGCCGCTGGCAGCGCGAGGGTTGCGGTCATCAGCGGCGGCACGACGGGGATCGGTCTTGCCACCGCGTTTCGTCTGCTCAGCGCCGGTCATAGAGTCGCCGTCTTCAGCCATGGCGAGGCAAGCGTCACGGCCGCGCGCGCGGCACTTGCCGGAGCTTTCGGGTCGGGGATGTCGCTTGCACGACAGGTTGATATCCGAGAGCCGGCGGCCATCCGAGATTTCTTTAGTGAGGTCGCTGATGTCTTAGGGGTGCCTGAAATTCTCGTCTGCAATGCCGGGATTTCGCCCAAAGGTCCCGAAGGGCCTCCTGACGTCGCCAACCTTTCCCTCGAAGAGTGGAACGACGTACTCACTGTCAATCTCACGGGTTCGATGTTGTGCTGCCAGGCGGTTCTGCCCGCCATGAAGGAGAAAGGCTATGGCCGCATCATTTTCGTGGGATCTCTCGCTGGCCGGACGAGACCGCGGATTGCCGGGGCGAGTTATGTCGCATCAAAGGCGGCCCTTTCAGGGTTATCCCGCGTGCTGGTCTCCCAGTATGCTCAATACGGCATAACATCGAATGTCGTGGCGCCGGGTCGCATTCTTACGCCATTGACCGGATCCCCGGAAACGAAGACCAACATCGACGCACTCACCCGCATTCCGGCGGGCCGGCTTGGTGATCCGGACGAAGTCGCTGCCGTTATCGCGTTCCTCGCGACGGAAGATGCCGGGTTCGTTAATGGAGCCATCATCGATGTGAACGGCGGCGAGTTCGCGCCGAGTTGAGGCTGACTGCTCATTTTAACGAACGCAGAGGCGATCGATATGACCGCTGTCATTCTGGTTTGCTCGCAGGATCCCGAACTTTACCTGCTGCTTGCCCATATTCTGCACCGCGAAGGTTTCGAGGCTCGGCTAGCAGCAACTGAAGGCGATGCAGTGGACGCCTGCACATCAGCAGCAATTTCCGCAGTCCTCCTGGATTGTGCAGGCTGGCCGAGAATCGCGTCGATATGTGCGCTGTTAAAGGAAGCCGGACTTCCCGTCGGGGCGCTCATCGGCGCGAATATGGGTGTACAGCACCTGCAATTGATTAGGGCAGGCCTTGAAGACGTCATTACGCGTCCCTTGTCGCCGTCAAAGCTTCTTGCCTTTCTGAAAAACATAAGGGCGCAGCCGGAGCCTGCGACATCGTCAAGTTTTGTGATCCCTGCCGATTTGGTCGTCGAGCAACATGCCGTTGTTGTCGCAGGGAAGAGAATAAACCTTGCGCCGATCGAGGCGCGAATCCTCCGGTTTCTGGTAGGAAGGCAAGGAGAAATCAGCACCCGAGAGCAACTCATTGAGGCCGTCTGGCCCAATCCGAGGGCGGTGGACCGGCGGACAGTCGACGTGCATATCGGGCGCCTTCGAAGAGCGACCGCGGGAGTTCGGAACCTGCGGATCCGGACCGTCTACGGTGTAGGCTATGCTGCTGAGCTTTACGAGGCGTGAAGGCGCATCTCGTGTAGCTGCGACGCGTTTTGAGGATGGGAATGCGGTCGTCTAAAAGGGCGAGGTTCTCGAACACTTTGAAGATGAATTGCCAAAGGCACCAGCTTCGAGGCTGCGTGGGACTTAAGTGACGTCTGACTGCAAATCAGGCCACGCGGTTAGCCGCCGTTCCGCCTGAGCCTATCCAAATGCTCGGAGCAAGCGGTCTGAACCAGCTCAAGCAACAAAGCCGTTTGCTCTGCCAGCCACCCCAGAGCCTCCTCGCTGATCTCGAAATGCTTGGAATAACGCGCCTTCACGTATGCCTCGTTGAGCGTGTTGAACCAGGCGCGCTCGCGATGCTGATCCCGAGGAAAGGCTTCGGCAAAGCGCCGGTCCTGTTCTTCGGCGAGGGACCGGAGGAATTTGATGTTGTGGGAAGGCTGGCTGTAATTGGTGAGCGTCAGCAGGACACAGGAATAGGCTTGTTCTAACGCCTGATGGAGCTGGAATGCCGCAACGCGTAGGTCGTTTTGGTTTATGCAAGACGTTGCAATCTTTAAGAAGGATCGAGCAAGCGGAAGCCTGTCCTCATAATGCTCATTTGCGACACGAAGCCGATCGATTGCCGAGAGTGGCTTAGGCTCTGGGAGCGGCTCATCGTCTAATTCATATAGAACGATCCCCTCCCTGCGGATGTCCGAGAAGAAGTACTGCCCCTCCTTCAGGTAGGTGTTCACCTCGCGCCGGGAATGGACGATGAAGCTAACTGGCGTTTCGATGGACTTGTCATGGATCAGCCGGTCAGCGGCCTTGTGCCAGTACTCGGCGAACGAGCACAGCTTGCGATTATTGACGATGATCAGCAGATCGAAGTCGGATCGATAGCCCTTCATAGTGAAGGGTTCGTCCACCCAGCCGCCTGTCGCGTAGGAGCCGAACAGAATGATCTTCAGAATTCGGCCGCGCTTCTTGAATTCGGCGGTGCCGTCTTTCAGCGCGTCCTCGAATTCCTCGTGCAGGATTTCCAGAACACGGCCAATCTCGCGCTGTTTGCGAAGGGGGATATGATCGAGGGACGACTTCATTGCACTATCGGTAGGCGAAAGATCCCGCACCGTCCACCCGCAGTTTTAAGGGTTCCGATGGTCGACGATGATTTCGGCAACGATTACTTACCTCAACGTTAAGATAGACTGCTGGCGGTCTACCGCCCTAATCGCCGTCTGTGTCAGCAGACGCCGGCGGCGTTGTGAGCGCGCGATCGTGTCTAAGATTTCCTCATGGCAATCGAAAATGCCGTCATCTGCTCCGGGGTGGTCACCTCGTTTTCGAGACAGCAGCAAGGTACCGTAACTCCTTCCAGCATTGACTTTAACTTTGACCTTTTTTGTTCGTTCATCGCGGACAAAAATTGCTCACAGTAAAGCGCAGGGCCGTCCGCGTCGGTTGTTGCATTACCTTTCCCGCGTCCGTTAGAAAGCTTTGTACAGCTATGCCACGCGTTATAAAACGTTCAGTCGCAAGCGTGCTTTATACGTCAAAAGCGGCTTGCCAGGCTCTAGTCGCCATAAGGAGACGAGCAACAGAGCGTCTGCGTAGGCAAATGCGCGCCAGCGTGTTTCTGTGGCGGAAATGCTGGAACAATAGCGGATTTGGAGATGGTTACGCAAGCAGGAGGCTCTTGCGAAGCGTGGCACACTCTGAATTCGAAGAAAAGCAGGGGCCGCGTGCGCGCCGGCGGCCCTCGGAGTCTGTTTCGGTGAGTCCGGACATCCCAAGCGAAATCACCCTTGAAGCCCCGGAAAATCAATCATTTCCGCCGAGCCAGGAAGACCGACATTTGCCCTTTGGAATCAATCACTTCCGATAAGCAGTACTTATCGGAGGTGAGACGTTGTTCACAACTTCAATATTTGTGACAGAAGTGAATGCTGGATTGGCTTCCGCCTTAGAGAAGAACGATGCAAATTCAGATGGTTAATAAGTTGATAATCAGGGCAGCTTCCTTCTACACTTTGAGATGGGGTGGTAAAGTTAGGGCGCCGCCGCCGGAGATCACCAACTATTGCGGCGCTGGCCGCGTGGCGATGATCATTGGCGCGGCCGGCTGTAGTGCTCAGTTCATTTACTCATCGACAGAACCAAGCCGGCGAGAGGCGGCCACAGCGAGGTGGCTTACCTTCAATCCGAATAGCCCAATCCACCCATCCAGGCCGGGATAATGGCAAGTTCGCGGAGGCGTTCGCTTTCCTTTTGAGTTGGATGGCGTGCGACATACGGAAACAGCTGAAGCAGCAATTCCTTCAAATGATCAAACGCATCGTCCGAGTAGGTCACACCCGAGCGCATCTCGTTTAGAACGGACATGATCCAACGGATGTAGACGGTTGGTATCGAAATATCCTGGATGTCCTCCCACCCATCTATGAGCTTGCTGCCGCGGAGGCGTGTCTTTACGACGTCGTCACAATGGCCGAAGCATGTGAAGTGGATTTGCTCGAACGCGCTTGCTTGCTGAGGGGTCTCACGCATCCTTTGCCACAGCGAAACGATCCCCTTGCCCGGTTTCTCCAGAAGATTGGTCCCACAAATCTCGCATGGTAAATGTGGCTGCTCTCTAAATAATTGGGCAGGCGTCGGATTGTCGTTGCTCCAGCTTTTGATAGACTGCGGAAAGTAACGTTTAGCCAACTCCAGGCCGCGTGACGAATGGAGCAGATGCCCCTCGATTTTTTCTCGGTCGAAAATGTGAAACGGGATTCCCAGCCCGGACACTATAGTCCTCAGCCCGGAACTGGCCAAAGTCGAGTAGAACCCGATAAAACCGTCGCATCCGTTCGCTTTGACTCGGTCGCCGATATTGCTGTCGTCAGTTGTGGAGACGGACTTCCCGCTGGAAACCTTGTGTTTGCAGCTGACAAGCCAGCGAACAATCGTCTCTCCGCCGACTCCCACGCGGCGCTCGATCAGCTTAATGTCGCTGCCGCCATCGGCTCCGCGATCCGGGTCCGAGGCGATCTCATAGCCAAGGAGCTTGAAGAAATCACGGGCGAACAGCTCGAAGGTGTCCTGACGGCCGGTCGCCACGTGAGCTTCGGGTATTTCCTTGAAATCCAGCTGGCATTGCCTATCCTCAATGGTTTTCTCTCAACGCCACAGCCAAAGAGGTTAGGCGCGATTAAGGTAACGGTCGGAACATCTATGGGTTGATTTCACAAGAATCAGTTATTCTACCCCGGATGGATAATGGACGGTTGGCGGATTTTTTCTTCAGACGGTTCCCATTTTTTTGTGCTCGCGCCGCTGTCTCTCAGGGGAGAAACTTTTAACGACGCCGGAGATAACGAAAATGAATGTAAGGGGTGCACCTTCTCCGTCACCGGGTAATCTCGATTTTTGGCGCGAGGCGATCGCAAAAGATCGCCTTGGCGAGTTCAAGCTCGAGGTACTGGTCGCTGCGTTGCAGGACCTTGGGCCGGAGACGAACAGACGTGTTCGCGAGCCTCTGGCGTTCCGAATTTCGAATGCATTGATGCGGATGCTTCGGAACAGAGTCGGCTTCAATCATCCCAACCAAGGCTGCGATATCATCGACCGCGTCCATACCGAGCTTCTCACCGCACTTTTCGATCCCGCTTCGGCAGACGGCAAGGCACTGAGGACGGCATTCTCGGCCCGGGTCAGCTTCCGCATCAAGGATGCCATAGCGACTGAGTTCAAGCATTCTCGTATTCCGACCGATGAACTGGCATGGAAGGCGGCGGACGCCGACACCCAATCGGAGATCGCACTCGAGGAACAGGCCAAGACGGAACAACTCGGTCGCCCAACAGATTCGGATGTCGAGCAGCATGAAGATGGCCATGAACTCGGCGGCAGCAATGAAAGCATTCGCGCCGATTGTCGATCCGCGGAAGCGTGCGATAACGACGGTGAAGACATGGACTTTAACGCGGAGACGATCGGCGATGCAGACCTGTTCGCCGGCGTCAAAGAACTGGACGAGACCATCGATAATGAGCGGATACTTTTGGCAGTCGCTGACCTGAGGAAGCGTCTTGCCTTTCGTCTTCATATGAATCGCATCCCGATCCATTCGAATAGCGGCCCTTCCATAGCCAAGGCGCTTGGCGTCGACAGAAAAACTGTCGGGAGCTGGATTGCCGAAGTGCAGGAACAACTCTCCCAACATAAGGAGGTTACATTACTCGACAGCGCCACGAGTGGAGGAAGACAATGATCAGATCACCCCGAGAAAACGACCGCGATCGTGCGCTTTACGAGTTCCACGTCGCATGTCCGCACCCCACGGGGGCGCAGATAATCGAGTGGACCGAGCGTTATCCCGAGTTTGCGGAGGATATTCGCATTCATGCAGCAATCACGCTTGATTGGGACGCCGCCGATTCGATGGGCGAGCCGACCGATCTGCCGATCAGCGACACAATGATGGCAAGGGCACACAGCCGCGTTTTGAACGCTCTTTTCCAAAGTGAAAGCGAAGCGGCGACCGGGGAGGCCGAGCCGTCGATTGACTTTCACGAAATGCTGGAACGGAGAGGCCAGAGGGTTCATGAGGTGGCAAGGGAACTCGGCATCGGCCGAGATGTGCTTGCCGATCTCTTTAACGGCTGGATGACCGAGCCCGTTGGGCGGATGCTCGTCGACGCCGTTCGCGGTTTTTTTGGAATAAGCGAAGCGACGTTCCAGCGCGCCTACAAGCACGCTTTCGACAACCCCACGCTCCAGCACGCGAAGTCATCCGGACCGCCGATCATACCACGGCGAAGTTATGCCGAGGTCATTGCAGGTAGCAACATGGCCCAGGAACGGAAGAAATACTGGTTGGGAGAAACCTGATCATGGACAGTTGGAGCGATGTCAGACGGAAAGCACGTGAATGTCATCGGCAGGCGCTCGAACGATCCCGGGGTGACAGGAGAGCTGCGTCGATCATCGCCGCGGCCCTTGAAATCGACGATCTGGAAATACGCCGCATCGATCTTGGGAAGGGCACGTTAGGATCTCTTGATCGAACGGCTCTTTTGGTCAACCTATCGCCAGATCAGAAACCAATCGACGAGCGCGTGGTGATTGCCCATGAGATCGGGCATCTCCATCTGCATAACGATCCCCACAGCGAGGTGACTTTATCGACCGGCGGCCTCGGCGGCGACCCCGTCGATAGCGGTGCTGGTCGAGTTGAAGGTTATTCGGCTCGGGAAAGAAAGGAACAGCAAGCCGATGTCTTCGCGGGAGAATTTCTTTGTCCGGCCGAGTGGTTGAAGGAGGAATATCTCAGGGGCAAGAGACCGTCCGACATCGCCGCTGAACTCGAGCTACCGTTCAATCTCGTAATGAACCAGATGGTCCGGGCACTACTGCTGCCACCGTTGAGCGCGCCACCGACGGCGGCCGAGCCCGGACCGAAGATCGAGCTGGACGAAAGCCAGCGGATTGCCGCGACCTGGAGCGGGGGTCCGTTGTTGGTGGATGCCGGCCCGGGTACCGGAAAAACCCGGACCCTCATCCATCGTATTGAGCATCTCCTCGGAAATGGTACGTCGCCCGGAGAATTCTTGGCCCTGACGTTCTCGAACAAGGCGGCGGAAGAGATGAGGGATCGCCTGTCCGCGATGAACGCGGATGCGTCCATAGAAATGTGGGTCGGAACGTTCCACGCCTTTGGCCTCGAGTTGATTATGAAATGGCCGGGCCAGCTCGGACGGACGACCAAGGTCCGTGTGATCGATCAGGCGGGCTCGCTTGCTATCCTTGAAGACAACCTGGAGCGGTTGTCCCTAAAGCATTATCAGAACCTCTATGAACCCGCTTACGAACTCGCGCACGTCCTGAAAGTGATCTCGCGCTGCAAAGACGAGCTTGTGTCGCATGAGCAGTTGGCAGCGGCCGCAACTGTAGATTTGCGCGCAGCGGTCGGGGACGATGAGATAGAAAAAGCGGAACGGTCACTCGAGATCGCCGAGATATACCGAATTTACGAGGAATGTCTAATCGAGCGCGACGCGGTCGATTTCGGGGACTGCGTCAGACTGGCGAACTATCTCATTCGCAACAATGCGGCTGTGAAGTCTTACATTGCCGGTTTCTCGCAGGTGTTGGTCGATGAATATCAGGACGTCAATTTTGCCAGTGCCGAGATGCTCCGGGCAATTCACGAGGCGGGCGCAAGTCTGTGGGTGGTCGCCGACGGCCGGCAATCGATTTATAGGTTCCGCGGTGCCGAACCCACCAATGTGACAAGGTTTGTAGGAGATTTCGGGGGAACGCGGACAGCGCTCACCAACAACTACCGATCCCTTGGTCCCGTCGTCCGTGCCTTCGAGACGTTCTCGGCGTCGATGGGTGGCGGCAGGAGCATGTCGGGCACCTGGAACGTCCAGCGCCTTTCCCGGGACGGACAGACGGCCGAAGAGGTGGCGATGACGGTCGCCCCTTCGGTTGTCGCCGAGGCCGAAGCAATTAAAGACAAGATATTAGAGCTGAAAGAGCGCGGCGTCGCCTTCGCTGGTCAAACCATTTTGGCGCGATCTCATCTGACACTGTCACGCATCACGGGGGTTCTGGAGAGCCTTGGAGTGCCATTGCTTTACCTGGGCGACCTTTTCGAGCGCCAGGAAGTTCGGGACCTTCTTTCGCTGCTTGCACTGGATGCTGAACATGGGGCAGTCGGATTGCCACGCGTGGCGGCCTTGCGAGACTACGCCGTGCCGGAAGACGATTCACTTCGAGTCATACGGTGGGCGAAAGCCAATAATCTCGCGATTTACGAAGCACTTGGACGGGCCGCCGAAGTCGTCGATATTTCGCCGGAGGGTGCACGAGGTCTTGCAAAGCTCGGATCGGAGGTGTCGGGACTGGAAAACGCTTCCCCATGGACGCTTTTGACGAGTTGGCTAATCGACAGAAGCGCATATCTCCAGCCTCTCCTGACCAACAATAGCCCGTCCGCGCAGCAGCAACTGGTCGCAATCTATCAGGTTTTGAAGGTTTGCGGGGAGTTCGCCGCGTTGGGAGAGAAGAGCAGAAAGAAGTTTTTGGCGCGGATACGACGCATCGAGGCGCTAAACGAAGATACTGCCTACAGATCGATCTCGTCGGAAGCGACTGAAATGGACGCCGTTCGCGTCATGACTATCCACGGCAGCAAAGGTCTTGAATTCGAAGCCGTTCATTTGCCCGCACTCGCCACCGGCTACATGCCGGGCTCCTGGCGCGGTGTCCGATATGTCCCTCCCACTGGCCTGGAGCGTTTGGCGATGGATCGCGACGACCATCAAGCTGAAGAGGAATGCCTGTTTTTCGTCGCACTCTCCCGAGCGAGGGATTACCTGTCGCTGACCCGGGCGGAGACATACAAGACGCGAAAAGCTGGTGAATCTGCATTCCTTCCGCCGTTGCGACTGAAAGCCGGTCGTCGAGCGCAGGCCAGTTCAGATCAAGGTGGCGCCCGCCCTCTGATGCCCGTTCCTCGGCAAGACGTCTACCCCGTGAGTGATCTCGACATCTATCTCCAATGCGGCCGCCGCTACCGTTATCAGATTGTGGACGCCCTACGAGGAGGAAGAGACGAATCACCCTACGTCGCTTTCCACCGCTGTGTTTACGAGACAGTGAACTGGGTCGAAGAACAGGTGCGGTCCGGACAACAGGTGGGCGCGGATGCGGCAGTGAAACAGCTCGAGTCGATTTGGGAAGAAAGCGGCCCACTTACGCACGGTTTTGCAGGCTTCTACCTAAATATCGCGCGGGAAATGATAAGCCGGATGGCAATCATCGTCGCGTCAGAGCCAGGGAGTGACCAGCGCGTCGAGTGGACGGTACCGCTCGGCGCGAACGTGATCTCGGTAAGGCCGGATAGGGTGGTGAAAGAGGGGAATACCGTGCGCGTTCAGAGGGTGAGAACCGGGCGGAAAACGAAATCCGAACCGGAAAAGCCCATTTATTCCATCCTCAGGCGCGGTGCGGAGATCAACCACCCGGGAAAGAAAATCGAGGTCGAAACACTCTATTTGTCCACGGGCGAACGTGTACCGTCTTCGTCGAAGACTGATGCCAAAAATCTGAAAGAGTACGAAACCGTCATTTCGAGCATTGAGGCGGGCGATTTCGGCACTGAGAATGCAGACCGTCGATACTGCCCGAACTGCCCCTACTATTTTCGTTGCACCGGTTAGGAGCGCGCCCCATTTTTTGAGCCTCAAGCCGCTTTCTTTATGTGGGTCACCGGGACCCGACGAAAGGAAGCAAAATGAGCATCATTACTGTGTTTATGTTGGGTCACAGCCGCGGCGATCTGGTTGAAGGTCTCCTCAACAGCGCCGCGACGGTTCGCGACCTTCACGACGTTTTGGCGAAAGCCGGCATCGCCGTCGATGGCGAAACGCACGTGTTCCTCGGCGATGCCGAAGAGCCCGTATCGAAGAACCTTACCGATCCGCTCAATCACCTAAATGACGGCCTTCGCATTCATGTCACCCGCTGCCGACGCATCGCGACGACGGTAAACTACCTCGAGCACTCCGATGAACACCGTTTTGCGCCTGGCACACGCGTCCGCACTGTCAAGGAATGGGCGGTCCGCAAGTTCAAGATCAACCCCAAGGATGCCGCCGAACATGTGCTGCAGCTATGCAATTCGACGAAGCGTCCTTCCAGCGACACCACTCTGCAGGAACTGACGGACAATCATACTTGCGCCGTCTGCTTCGACCTCGTTCCGGAAAAGCGCGTCGAGGGCTGAGATGGACGTCGCCTATCCTCCCGATCGCCTGTTGTTGGAACGCGATCTCGCCGCCCCGGGTTTCCGGTGCGGCCAGTTTGACGGTAGGTGGCGCTTGGTTCAGCTCTCTTGGCCGCATGCCACGATCGCTGTTTCAGCGCCGCCGAGAAACGCAGCGCCTTCAGAATATGCCTTTCGGTTCGAATGCTCAGGATATCCGCAAGTTCCGGTTACGGCGCAGCCTTGGGATGTCCAAGTGAATGGCCAGCTGAGCGCCGCGAAATGGCCGACGGGCGTTTCGCACGTCCCGGCGGTGTTCCGCCCCGAATGGCGGAATGGCGAATGCCTTTACCTTCCGTGCGATCGATATTCCATCGAAGGTCACGAAAATTGGCGAACCGAGCACCCGAGCCGTTTGTGGAACCCCGAGCGCGGCATCGTCGGCTACCTGGAGCAGATCTATGACCTTTTCCATCAGAGCGATTATTCGGGCGTTCGTAGCGCCTAATCACGCTATTCGTTGCTCGCTCAGCCTTTGGAATGAGGTGCTCGGCGAGCTCGAGCGACGCGGCGCTGGCCGACACGAGGCAGGCGCTTTCCTCCTTGGCACGATCTCGGGCGAGAAGCGGAACATCCTGGGCGTGGTCTATTACGATGACCTCGATCGGGCCGCCTATGACAGTGGCGTCTGCATTCTTCACGGAGACGCATTTTCCCGGCTCTGGGCGATTTGCAGACACCGCAGTTTAACTGTCGTCGCTGACGTCCACACGCACCCCGGGGGGGCGGATCAGAGTTGGTCCGACAGAACGAACCCTATGGTGGCCCGCGCCGGCCACATCGCCTTGATCATCCCCAATTTCGCCTGCCCGCCCGTCGGCATGTCCGAGATCGGCATATATCAGTATCGTGGCGGTCATCAGTGGATGGATAGGTCCGGATCGCATCAACCGAATTTCTTCTACGTTGGAATGTGGAGCTGAAGATGTCCATTATCACCGCCGATGAACTGCATCGCACCGCCAAATATTTCATGGACAGCGGAAAGGCTGCCAGCCACGCCGAGGCGATGGCGATCCTCGGGTCTTTCAGCCTGTCTATCAGGGTCTCCGAATCTCTGGCGTTGTCTGGCTTAGAACAAACTGCTTTGTTCACTTTGGTAAACCTCGCTTCCAGGACCTTTCTTGGCGGCGTCGAAGTTGTCGACGCGCCCGACTGCGTTGCGACGTCGCCGCTTTATGCAGGCCGAAACGTTCGCGAGGTTGTCCTCGAACTCGGAGGCACGCACTCCATAGCCGGCGGTGAACGCTCGAGCTGCCCGGTCGTCCTCATCGGCGATGCCGTACGGTCGCCGAATACAGCGCCGCAATGGCGTCTGACATGGAGCGGGTGGCGCGGGGGCGTGGTGATGGAGGGGCAGAAGCGGCTCGACGAGCGGCGGGCGATCAGCCTTGCACCAGTGCTCGCGTCAGCGGTATGCGCGGCGGAAGCATTCGCTTTCTTTTCGAAAACGCATGCGCTTGCGGGACGACGATCCGCAGGTTTGTCCTTATGGAATCCCGATGCCGATTGGTGCTTCGAAGGCGACGAACCCGAACTGGCCTACCTTCCCGCCTCGCTTTGGCTGATCGGTCTCGGCAATCTTGGGCAAGCGTATGCCTGGGCTATAGCATCACTCGATTTCGATGGCGCACATAAGGCAAGACTGATGCTTCAAGACATCGACAAGATAGGTGTCTCCAATTACAGCACTTCGCTTCTGTCGTTTCCCAACGATGTAGGAGCGAGGAAAACACGCGTCATGGCAAGATGGCTCGAGGAACGTGGTTTCGAAACCATGCTCGAAGAACGCCTATTCGGTGATTGGAGCCGGCGCACAATATCGGAACCAGGCGTCGCGTTGTGCGGCGTTGATAACGCCGAGGCTCGTTCTGCTCTCGACAAGGCCGGTTTCGGACTTGTTGTAGAAGCCGGCCTTGGTGCAGGCCTCGATTCCTTTCAAAGCATTGCTGTTCATACGTTTCCCGCATCAAGAAGTTCGGGATTGATTTGGGGTCGGCAAATCGGTCAGTCGAATCCATCCTTTCGGGATGCGCCGGCCTATGCCGCGCTTACCAAAGATGGGATGGACGATTGTGGGCTTGTTCACCTGGCAACTCGCACGATCGCCGTACCGTTTGTCGGACTGATAGCGGGGTGTCTTGCTGTCTCTGAGGTGCTTCGTCGGTTGCATTCCGGCCGCGCGGTAGAAGTATTGTCTGTCTCGACACTTGCTCTTGCCGACGTTGAGACGGTCTGGTCGACGGATGCAGAACCATATGCTTTTGGTTTTGTTCATTGCCGGCGTGCTGCGCAAGGAACGCGTTAAATGGATACTCCCGCTGGTTGAACGGCAGGCAACCGCATCGCGAGCCGCCGTCACTTCGCGGAGGTAATCAGTAGAGGAAACATTGAAAGAAATTGCCGCGCCTCGAAATGGACGCGAAATGCTTATGGACTTTGCGATCATTCGCAACGGATTCGCTTCCTGGCGATTTCGAACGCCCTGAGTGGCGCAGCACTGTATCGAGATGCGTGCCCCGAATTTCGAGGCTCTCGTACGAGCGCTCTTCGATTCGCGTTCGTGAAGCAGTCGGCAGTTCGATTCCGTTCAACCGAATGCTCGCTTTGCCTCTTTATCTTCATTGTCCTAGGTAGAGAGATGACTTCCACAAGCGCTTGATACAATAGAAATGGCGTGATGCGTGGCCCTGCAAAAACCTCTTAAAATTCTTCTCCAACCAAAACAAACATCTTCTTAAAGTTGAGAAACGCCGCTAGTCTCTCCCTCTAGGGGGACAGCGATGCAGGTTTTCGAAAATAGTAACGCCGAGGAACAGGCAACCGATAGATCCGACAATCCTGCGATTGTTGTCGATGTTGCGGCCAGCTTCACCTACGCATCTTACCAAAATGCCATTCCGGTCATCCGATCGATCTTGATTGAGAATAATACTGATAGGCATTTTGAAAACTGCCGCCTCGATTTGACGTCTTCGCCTTCGTTCCTAAGACCGAAGTCGTGGATAGTTGATCGTCTGATGCCGGGCGATCGACTCCCTCTGGCCGATCGAAAAGTCGAATTCGACCCCGGCTATCTGTCAGGCCTTAATGAGGCAGAGCGCGGTGAGATCACGCTACGCCTGTCCAGGGATGGAGAGATTCTGGACGAACGACGCCTTCCCGTCAGACTGCTTGCGCGAGACGAATGGGGAGGCGTTGCAGATATGGTGCAACTGCTACCAGCCTTCGTTATGCCGAACGATCCGGGAGTTGCCCAAATCCTGCGGATGGCCGCGGAAAGGCTAGCTGCACACGGTCAGCCGGGAGGATTGGACGGCTATCAGTCGCACGATCCTAAGCGGGCCTACATGATCACCGCAGCTATCTATTCAGCCGTTGCCGGGATGGGGTTGCACTACGCAGAGCCGCCGGCAAGTTTTGAAAGTCGCGGCCAGAAGATTCGGCGTCCCAGCAAAATTGCCGAGGAGCGGCTGGCGACCTGCCTTGACATTACCCTTCTTTTTGCCGCCGGGCTGGAAGCCGCCGGATTGCATCCGGTCGTCTTGATGTTCGATGGGCATGCGGCAGTTGGTGTATGGCTGTCCAAGAGAACTTTCGCCCATGCGATCGAGACGGATCATATGGAGGTCCGAAAGGCCGTGGCATCGCGCGAGTTGATGGCTTTTGAATCGACCGGCGTAACGCATCGCCCTGCCAT
The DNA here is from genome assembly GCF_030182485.1 of Rhizobium atlanticum. Classification (NCBI taxonomy): domain Bacteria; kingdom Pseudomonadati; phylum Pseudomonadota; class Alphaproteobacteria; order Hyphomicrobiales; family Rhizobiaceae; genus Rhizobium; species Rhizobium atlanticum. Next base: position 51,394 of record NZ_JAQJCJ010000003.1, on the reverse strand, counting down.
GACCTTGGAAAGTGCACAGCGAGCCTTAGACAGACGTCTCGGAGAAGGCGAGGCTCACGCATTCGTCGCGGCGATCGATGTCAGGCGATCGAGAAGCGGCGGGGTCATGCCACTCGCCTCACATGAGCCGATCCGGCGCAATGTCCTCGATGACGAAATATCACCCGTCGCAGATCTACCACTTCCCTCAGCCCCCAGTTTTGGCGAGTTACCGGCTGACATCATCGAGGTCAAACCGACCACCGCCGCCGGCCGCATCGACCGATGGCAGAAGAAGCTGTTGGATCTCACCCTTCGCAACCGGCTCCTCAACTTTCCCGAATCGAGGAAGACGATTCCGTTTCTTTGTACCGACGTTGCCTATCTCGAAGACCGACTCGCGAATGGCGCTGCAGTACGGATCATTTCGTTGCCCGAACAGAACCCACTCGGTGAACGGGACGCGGCGCTCTATCGTGACGTGCACGGCCGCGATCTTCAGCGCAATTTTGCTGCCGAAGCTCTACTGAGAGACGAACTTCCGTCGCCACTGGACACTCAACAGCTCGAGGCTCGATTGATCGACCTGTACAGGCAGGTTCGTAATGATTTTGCCGAGGGCGGAGCAAACACCCTCTTTCTTGCCGTTGGCTTCCTGCGGTGGAAGAAGAAACCGGAGGATGAGCGCAGTTATCGGGCGCCGCTTCTATTGGTTCCGGTGAAGCTTGAGCGCCGCAGCGCCAGTTCGCGCTTCACGATGCGCTTTCATGAGGATGAGCCGCGCTTCAATGCGACCCTTTTGCAATTTCTGGAACGGGATTTCGACCTGACGCTTCCCCAGTTCAGTGGCGATCTGCCGCTCGATGACAATGGGGTCGATGTGCCACGTCTTCTCGCTATGATGCGGCAGGCGGTCCGGGACGTGCCCGGTATGGAGGTTGTGGACGAGACAGCGTTGTCGACCTTCTCCTTTGCGAAATTCCTCATGTGGAAGGACCTCGTCGAACGCACCGAGGCGCTTCGCGAGAACCGGGTGGTCCGCCATCTGATCGACACCCCCGAGGAAGCCTTCCAAGAAGGCGGCGGACTATCGGCGTTTCGCGATGAACGTGAGCTCGATCATGCGTATGCGCCGGCAGACATAATTTGCCTTCTTCCTTCAGATTCATCGCAGACAGCGGCAAGCCTCGCGGCTGCCGAGGGGCGGGATTTCGTCATTGTCGGTCCTCCCGGTACGGGCAAGAGTCAGACCATCGCAAACATGATCGCGAACTGCCTTGCGGTGGGGAAGACGGTCCTGTTCGTCGCTGAAAAGACGGCTGCGCTCGACGTTGTCTATCGTCGGTTACGCACGCATGGCCTCGGAGATCATTGCATCGAATTGCACTCGCACAAGGCTGATCGCCGACATTTCCTTGGACAGCTCAAGGCAGCCTGGGAGCATGGTGGTCGGACCGATGCGTCTGAGTGGGTCGCGATCAACGAGCGTCTTCGATTGCGCCGCGACGAGCTCAACGCTTACGTCGAGGCTTTGCACAATCGTTATCCGAACGGGTGGACGCCTTATCTGGCATTAGGAATCGCTCTCAAGGCTGTGGACGCTCCGGCACCAAGTTTGTCATGGTTGGAACGGGACGCTCATGACGCGCAGACGCTACGCGAGCTTGAAGATCTTGCGGGCGAACTCGGCCTCGTCTTCGCATCGGTCGAGCGGCAGCCAGCACTAGACCTTATCAGGGTTGGCGAATGGAGTTCCGGCTGGCAGGATGGGTTGTTAGCGTCCGCACAATCATTGCAGAACGCGATCGATCTGTTGGCCAGCTCAATCGATGGGTATTTTGTGAGGATCGGCCTGAAGCCGCGGGAACGGTTGTCACAAGCCGAACTCCAGGGATTGGAAGGTCTTGCGCGAGCACTACAGAAAAGCCGAGGTCGCGACATCACGATCGTATTCGATCGGGATTTCGCGCGATGCGCCGAAGCGCTAGAAAGTCTTGGACATTCTATCGAGGCCTATCGCGACGCAGAGCGCGGACTCGCTGCATCTTATGGCACCTCCGCCATCCGCGACCTCGATCCGGACGTGCTGGATCGCCAATGGCGAGAGGCAAACGCTTCGTTTTGGCCGAACGCGATGCTTGGCAAGCGCAAAATTCAAAAGCTGCTGCAAAGTTATGCCGATAAAGGTACCGCGGAGCCGGAGCGGGACCTCCCACTGTTGCGCCGCATGAAGGACTGCCTGTCGGCGATCGACCAGAATCTATTGAACGGAAAATCTTTGCCAATACGCGGCCTGGATACAGATGTCGGAGCCATAGCGCAAATTCTCGAACTGGCGCGAGAGTTTCGTGCCACCATGCCGGTTCCGGGACGTGATCAGGAGGAGATACGATCGGCGCTCCGCATCATCGCGCCATCACTCCAAGCCGCGGTTGAAAGCGATGGTGTCCGGCAGGCGGGAGAGAGGCTTCTCGCCGCAGTCGAAGGCTTTAAAGAAGCGCGACAGCGCTTCAGCACGATTGCAGGCTGGGACGGCTTCGTTGAGAACGACGTGGTCGACCTTACGACGCTTAGGGACAAACTTGATGCTCTCATCAGCGCAAGACATCTGCTTCGCGATTGGTCAGCATGGTGCCGGATCAGAAGCCGGGCAATGCACGGGAACCTGTCCTCTCTGGTCGAACAGATTGAGAATGGTGTGATCCGACCCGATGAAGCGCGAGCTGCATTTCGCCTTGGGTACGCCAGGTGGTGGCTCCCGAAGGTTCTCGACGCCGATCCTGTTCTGCGGAATTTCCGGCGTTTCCAGCACGAAAACGCAATCCGTGAATTTCGGGAAATCGATGATCTCGTCCGATCACACGCTACCTCGCGTGTCATCAGCGTGATCGCTCACGGATTACCGCCCGTGCAGAGCGTTCCACGCAATTCGGAACTCGGCCTGCTGCGCTACCAGATGGAGTTACAGCGGCCGAGCCAGTCGATACGAGACATGATCGGCAAGATGCCGCAGAACTTTTCAAAGCTCGCACCCTGTATGCTTATGTCGCCGCTCTCCATTGCTCAGTATCTCCCGCCAAACCAGGCGTTGTTTGATGTTGTGATCTTCGATGAGGCGTCGCAGATAACAACCTGGGATGCTGTTGGCGCGATCGCGCGGGCTCGCCAGACTATTATTGTCGGGGATCCGAAGCAATTGCCGCCGACGAACTTCTTCGGGCGCAACGAGGAAGAGGAGGAAGTCGCCGATCACGAGAAGGATCTGGAGAGCATTCTTGACGAGACGAAGGCTGCTGGTATTCCGGTCCGCGATTTACGATGGCACTACCGCAGTCGAAGCGAATCTCTGATCGCTTTCTCTAATTACTACTACTACCAGAACCGTCTGGTGACGTTTCCGTCGCCCGCCGTCGAAGACCGTGCCGTGCATCTTCGCAAGGTACCTAACGGCATTTATGACCGCGGGAAAAGCCGAACCAACCGGATCGAGGCAGAGGCTGTCGCGAAAGAAGCCGTTTCCCGGATGAAGGCGTGGCTGAAACTGCCTGAAAAGGATCGCCCGACGCTTGGGGTGATCACCTTCAACGCGCAGCAGCAGTCGCTGATCCTCGATCTCCTTGACGCCGCTCGCCGGGACCATCAGGAGCTCGAGTGGTTCTTTGCCGAGGAACGGGTCGAGCCCACGATCGTCAAAAACTTGGAGAACGTTCAGGGCGACGAGCGAGATGTTATCCTTTTTTCGATCACGTTTTGGAAGGACGCCGCCGGCAAGCTGACGATGGACTTCGGCGCGCTCAACCGTGACGGAGGCGAGCGCCGCCTCAATGTTGCTGTGACGCGTGCGCGGCAGGAACTCATCGTCTTCTCGGGTTTTACGGCTGACCAAATCGACCCGACCCGCACCAAGGCGCTCGCCGTACAACATCTGAAGACATTCCTCGACTATGCCGAGCGTGGCGCAATCGCCCTGCCGGCCCAGGATATCGGTTCTGTCGGCAGTTTCGACTCCCCCTTCGAGGAGGCCGTCGCTGCGCAATTGGAGCGGCGCGGCTGGCGAGTCGTGCCGCAGGTTGGGATTTCCGGATTTCGGATCGATTTCGGTATCCGCCATCCGGATCTGGCTGGTAGCTATCTGGCGGGCGTGGAGTGCGATGGCGCCACCTACCACGGATCGGCCACCGCCAGGGACCGCGACAAGGTCCGTGAACAGGTGTTGAGAGACCTTGGCTGGAACATATTGCGAGTCTGGTCGACCGATTGGTGGTTCGATGCAACAGGCTGCGCTGAGCGACTCCATGCCAGCCTCGAAGTCCTCCTGGAGGAGAGCAGGGCGCGCCGTGCTACGGAAACGGAGGACACCGCGACCCGTTGGAATATGGGGCACGAGGAGGGGATTGACGAACTTCATGACGACGAAGCCGCCTCTCCTGTCGAGCAGGCTACGTTGCCTCCAGCGATCGTCGAGACCGAACTCGTCTCTGCGGAGACGCCGCCCTCTTCAAGCATGTTTGAATCGGTGGAAACGCAAACACCTGCCGCTTCGGTCCGCGACGAAGCATCGGATGGACTGCGATATCGTGTCACTGATCTGTCCAGCTTCCGAGCCGATCCCGATCAGTTCTTCGAATTCGGCTATAGAGATACCTTGCGAGGTATGATCGAAGTGGTCATCGAAACCGAAAGCCCGGTACGCGCAGACATATTAGCCCAGCGGATTTCGCGGGCGCATGGCTGGTTGCGTACCGGTGAACGAATCCGAGAGAGGATCGACCTTCATCTCCGCGGTCTCCACACGACCAAGGAATCGAGCGGCGAATTTGTCTGGAAAGCCGGAGCCGTTTCCGAAATTATTCCATACCGGCAACCAGCCAACGAGGATGCACGCAGATCGATCGCCGATATCCCGCTTGCGGAACTTGCTTTTGTGGTACTCGACAATCCCGACTTACAGGACCAATTAGATCCGGCGCGAGATCTGGCTCGGCTGCTTGGTGTCGAGCGTCTTGCCGCTGTCTCCCGCGCACGCCTTGACGAAGCCATTGCGAGAGCCCGGCAGCATATGTCAACCACCCATTCATTCGAGTAGCCATGTTCCGATTTATCCATTCGAGCGACCTCCATCTCGGCAAGCGGTTCGGCAATTTCTCGGGTGACTTGCCCAGTCGACTGCGCGAGGCAAGACACGCAGTTATTGCGCGCCTCGCTCAGCACGCCCGCGAGCAGGGCGCCACCACCATTCTGCTCGCCGGCGATACATTCGATACCGAGACGCCCGCGCCGGACGTGCGGAGACAGGCTCTCGCGGAGATGCGGCACCACGCGCCGATCCGGTGGGTAATTCTGCCCGGCAACCACGATTCGCTGCAGGCAACGCAGCTTTGGACAACGCTGAATGCAGAAGTGCCGGAAAATGTCGTGCTCGCGGTTGAGTCCCGACCGGTCGAGTTGGCGAGGGACGTCATTCTATTGCCGGCCCCTTGCACCACACGCCGCCCTGGCCGGGATTTGACCGAATGGATGGAGAGCGAAGCAACGCCTGAGGGGACGCTCCGCATCGGGCTTGCCCATGGCGCAATTCAGAGTTTCTCAGAAGAGGCAATCGCCTCGGATGTTATTGCGGCGGACCGGGCACGGCGAGCCGGCCTGGACTATCTGGCCCTTGGCGATTGGCACGGCGCGGTCGAGGTCGATCAGCGAACCTATTACTGCGGTACGCCTGAACCCGACCGTTTCAAACACCAACGTCCAGGCACCGCGTTTCTTGTTAGCATTGCCGGCCCCTCCGCCCAGCCCGAGGTAACGCCGTTGCCGACGGAGAGCTTTGCCTGGCGCAGGCTGGATCTCCACCTTCTCGAAGGCGACGATCCCGTCTCGGCCTTAGAAACGCTCCTGCCGGATTCCAGGCATCGAAGGATGACACTTGCCCGCGTGGTGGCGACAGGCCGCAGTCGTCTGGCGGGGCGGGCGGCGTTGGCGGCTGCGGCCGAGAGACTGTTGCCGGATTTCGCATTCCTCGAGTTGGATGACATTGGTATTGCGACGGAGTGCGAGGTCGAAGACCTTGAGCAGATAGATCGCGGAGGCGCGCTTCGCGAGGCCGCAAATGCGTTACGTGCCGAGGCCGACGACGAGAGTCGTGCATCGTCTCAACGTGAGATCGCACGGGCGGCGCTGGTACGCCTTTATTCTTACGCACAGGCGATCACACCATGAAAATATCGGCACTACGCTTGTTCAACGTGAAGCGGTTTGCTGGTCGCGGTGTTGCCATTGACGGTATTGGCGATGGCGTTAACGTCCTTTGCGCTGCCAACGAGTTTGGCAAGTCGACCAGCTTTGAAGCGCTGCACGCACTCTTCTTCCAACCACATTCTGGCACTCCCGCGGATGTTCAAAGATTGCGGCCCTACAGCGGTGGCAATCCATTGCTCGAAGCTGACATCTCTACAGCGGAAGGCCGCTTTCGGATTACCAAGCAATACTTTGGCGGCCGATCCGCACGCGTTACCGATCTTGGGACCGGTCGGCTATTGGCCCAGGCGGACGAGGCCGAAAACTTTATTACTAGTCTAATCAGAGGGGGTACCGCCGGGCCAGCCGGTCTCCTTTGGGTGCGCCAGGGGATTACTGGGATCGAAAAGCGAACCCGCTCAGAAGAAGATGGTGAAAAGCAGGTCCGACAGAGCTTGCTCGAATCCGTGCAGGGCGAGGTTGAGGCCGTTACTGGCGGGCGCAGGATGGCTGAGATCATGGCCGCCGCGAGAGATGCACTTTTGGAGATGGTCACCCCCACCGGGAGACCGAAGAATGATGGACGCTACGCCGCCGCGATCGAGGAGTGCGAAAAACTCGCTGCGGACGAGCAGAGGCTTTCAAACGAAGTCACGATTCTACGAGAGGCGTTGAACAAGCGGGCGAACGCAGCAAAGCGGCTTGCCGAGCTCGACAGTGCCGAGGACAAGGCAGAGCGGCGAAAAGCAGTCGAGAAGGCGCAGGCTGGTTTTGACGCTGCGAAGGCGCATAGGGAGAAGTTGAAGACGGCTGAAGCGGAACTAAAACTCGTTCGAGAACGACGAAGCAATGCGGAGCGGGAGCTTGAGGCGTTCTTGGCAGCCCTTGAAAAGGCAAAGGACCTGCAGGAGAGGCTAGTTGCCGCCGAGCGGCGCCGTGCCGATGCCGTGTGGAAACGCGGCGAGGCCGCGGAGGCGATCGAAAAGATTCGTGAGGACGTAGAGGCTGCTGAGACGGAAGAGCAGGAGGCACGGGATCGGCTTGCTCGGTTGGATGCGGCATTGAGGTCGCGTGAGGCAGCGGAACGCTTAACGCAATTGAAAGAACAACTGGCCCAGTCGGAGGCGGTCCGCCGGGCTCTCGAAGAGGGCGAAGCGCAACTCTCACTTCTGAAGGTTCCTCCGAATGCCATTGATGAGCTTCAAACCCTGGAAGTCGAAATTGCGAAGCTCCGCGCCGTCGATGAGGCCGCTCGTCCTTCACTTGCGATTAACTACAGTAAGGATGCGGCAGGCCTTGTGACAATGAACGGCACGCCGCTGACCGACGGGGAAGAGCGCACTTACGATGCTCAAGCGCAGCTTGAAGTGCCAGGATTTGGAACGATTACGGTACGCTCAAACCATCAGGCTGGGAGCGACCACCGCCTCGAGCAGGCCGAAGCGAAGCGGCGCACGCTACTTGCATCAATGGGTGTGGACAGCCTGGCTTCGGCACGGGCGCGGCAGGTCAGCGCGCAGCAGGTTGACGCTGAGCTGCGTGAGCTGCGGGCTCGGCTGTCGCTTCTCGCGCCGGAGGGACTGTCCAAGCTTCGAGAGGATGTTGCCTCGGACGAGTTGATTAGCGCCGAGACCGTCGAATTGAAAGAGGATCCCACGCTGGTCCGGGCAGCTCTTGTCGAAGCCGAAGAGCGGCGGAAGAAGACGCGACAGGCCTTGCGGGAGGTAGAGCCCCACCGGGCACGAGCCGACGAAGCCTTCGTCGCAGCGGAGACGGCGTTGGCCACGTTGATGGCCGAACAAGCCCAGGTCGAAGCGATCCTGGGTCCAGAAGAAGCTCGGGTTGGACGCACGCAGGCTTTATCGAATACATTGGCTGACCTTGACGTGGCACTCTCCAAGGCCGAAGCGCATATTGAGCAGCTCGGCTCTGCCGCGGTCGACCTGGACTCGGTCGAGGCCGCACTGAAGCGCGCGCTTTCAATCGAGCAAGCAACCGATAGGGAGATCAACGCGCTGCGCGAGCTCATGGCCGGCCTGAACGCCGAGATCCGTGCACAGTCAGACGAGGCGGTGGAAGAGAAATGGCGTGAGGCCGGCGAAGCTTATTCTGCCGCGAAGGCGCGTGCCGAGGCGTTCGAGAAGGAAGTCGCTGTCCTGCAGCGGTTGACTGCAGCATTGGAGACTGCCCGGTCGGAAGCCCGCGAACTTTATCTCAAGCCCGTCATGGCAGAACTGGGGCCCCTTCTCAGGCTGCTCTTCGACGACGTTTCGATTACCTTCGACGAAAAGACGCTGTTGCCTCAGACTATCCTGCGCAATGGACAGGAAGAGGAGGTCGATCGCCTGAGTGGAGGTATGCGAGAGCAGCTCTCTGTACTGACACGGCTTGCCTTTGCGAGGCTGCTCGCGCGCGATGGCCGGCCGGCGCCGGTCATCCTTGACGACGCACTCGTCTATTCGGATGACGATCGCATTGAGAAGATGTTTGACGCACTTCATCGACAGTCGAGAGATCAGCAGATCATTGTTTTTTCCTGTCGCCAACGGGCTTTTCAGAAGCTCGGGGGAAACATACTCCACATGTCAGAGTGGCAGCCGAACCTTTGATCAGCAGCTCTGAATTATAGAGTGAAAATCAATGCTTCGTTGGCGAAGCGTGTTGTTGGGCATTGGATGCCACTTGCTTATTAGCGCTTTCTGGCCTTTCTTAAATCGCGTCGGGTCTTCGAGTGGATGCCCGTTCAGCAGTCAACGCTCTGGCGTCTTTGCCCCCATCCCGGACGGCCGTGTAGTTTGAACGCTCACTGGTCTCGATTTAAGGCATGGATCGTCGGCGGCGAGGGCACGATCAATGCCGGTTCGTATCAGATCGGCACCAACATCACGTTCTTGGCGCCTACTTGTCCACTTCCTCTTCGACGACAACAACTTCAGCCGCAGCCACCTCGACGATGCGGCAAGGATTGAAGGATGTCATGGCGTTCCGGAAATCTTCTGCGTTCGGCTCATGGCCGATGGCGATCCTAAGGCTGCCATCGCAGTGTCTCACCGGCAGGACGCGCTCGACAAGGAAATCGAAGCCGTACCGATCCTCGATTGCCAGCATGCACGCTTCGAACGAGATGATGGACTCGCCTAGAGCGTCCCAGCGATCCGGCAGGTTTTCGCGAAAGGCTTGGACGAACCTCTTATCTCCGGAAAGAAGTATACGTCCTTCAGGATCGTCAATGAGGATGGCGGCCAGCACCTGTTCACCACCATCGATCCCCTCAATATCGGACATTTCTTGGAAGGCTGCAGATCCGTAGATTTGATCGAGAAGATCATCAGGCACGACGGGCACGGCGTCGACGATATCCTGCGTCCGCTGAATGCTTTCCTCGGGATCCACGTCAGCCAGCATCTGCGTGATTTTCTTGCGATTGGATCTCGCACTACTGGTCGCCGCAAGTCGGTAAGGTTGAGTCACACCCAGTGCTTCGACCGCTTCAAACCACAGATTGCAGCAGCAGAGCTTGAGGAATACGTCGCGGTCAAACAGCCCTATCACAGTGATGCACGTCCTAGAGCAGGTCGAGTTTCTCTAGGAATTCGACACTGTCGTCGCGGAGTGCGTACTCGTCGATATTGTCCCGGAGAGCATCCTTGCAGAAATCCGCAGCACTTTTGTCCTCCGATGGAATGAACTTCAGCGCTGCTTGACCGAGTGCGTAAGGCTTCTTTCCATTGATCGATGAGTTGTGGACGGCATTCAAGATCACGTATCCCGGAGCCATCCCGTTTTCCTGTCCATACTTATGCGCCACGGCAGCAAACTCCGTTGCCACGGGGAGCCTCTTACCGATAGTGACCTCTTTTCCACCTGGCGCCAGCAGATGCGTTGCAAAGCTGTTTGCTTCCTCTTCCTGCTGATCACGATCGTCGCCAGCCTTCACCTCGACCGTATCATCTACGATAGCCTGTCCCTCGCCCTCGGGGAGATGGCCTTTCGCCAAGTGGCCGATTTCATGCGCCAATACGAACAGCAGCCAATCCGGATGAGGTACCTTCTTCGTGAGGATGATCACAGGACGTCCGCTGACGAACGTGACCATGCCTTCCATCTTCCGACCTTGGACTGGTAACGAAGGCACGTAGAGAACCGGAATTCCATGCGCCCAGCACGCACAGAGAAGCATTGGCAAGTCGATCCACGACTTGTTAGAACTCCTCAGTACTTTCGCACGAAACGCATCTGCCCCTTCAGGTAGACGAGTGTATGGCTTCGTGGTTGCCTTAGCCACCAGACGCGCGCATGCCGTCGCAATACTGCGAGCTGCGATAACTTGCTCGACAGAAGTAGCAGCGTTCGTCTTGAAGCACGCGGCGGGTAGTTGCTTCGTTGTCAGATGGCCGTCTGAAGTGAGCTGGAGACCCGCATTTCGTGAAAGGAAGGTCTTGAGCTCTACGATTCCCGAACGGCTCTGGAAAGCAGAATCGATCCAGTCAGGGAGAACTTGCTTGAGAGAGTTCCACGCAACGCCGATCTCCGCAAGCTCCGCGCGGAGTTCCCGTTCAAGTTTCATAGCGGTATTTGCGATCGGACTCAGTGCGGCAGCCTCCATCGATAGCTTTACCAATACAAGTAGTATCGATAATTGTGAAGACCATATCATGAACACCCACAACCTAACTTTTCATCTCTGAAAAGCTCGAATCTCGCAGCTATCCAGGCTGGACTCGTGTCATCTGTCGGATCAGCCCCATTAATTCAGCACCGGCTCACACTTCATAGGTTAATCAAAGGAAGCAAAGATGAGACAGAAATAGCCGTTATAGTGCCTTGAAACCTATTAACGGACAGACGGCTTCAGGCCCCAAACCAGTCATCGGCAAACTGGCCAACCACTTGACGTGCCGAACAACTCAGTTTGGCTCGAAATAGCCGGGTCGTCGGTTCCAATCCCTCAAGGCGAACGAGACCAGCCCCATTCGGCGGCGCATATTGCAGCTAGCAAGATCGCCTCGATGCGATGCGCCGCGGGGATTAAAAACACAGTACTCCCATCTTGCGATATTCACCTTCGTTCTACATCGTTCCGGCGACAGCTAAGCTGCCGCTACAGTCCGATCGCGCTCCCTGAACTGGGGCGCTCGTGAAGATACCCTAAAGCGGCCAACGACTTCGCTTAGGAGACGCACCTCGTCCCACAAAGAGGCGCTCGCCGCAGTCATTTCTTCCACCATCACGGTATTTGCCTGAGTGAAGTGCTCCATCTGGTTCAACGCAGCACTTATTCCTTTCAAGCCTGAAGACTGTTCTTGAGCGGATGTCGAGATTTGCTGAACGCTGGCGTTGATATCCAAGATCTGAGTGGTGATGCGCGCCAGCGCGTCTCCGGCGCCTGCCACCCGTTCGACACCCTCTTTGACCTCGACGGCGGAAGCACCGATCAGCGCTTTGATTTCCTTTGCGGCGATCGCTGAGCGCTGAGCAAGCTCGCGCACCTCCTGAGCGACCACGGCAAATCCTTTGCCGGCCTCACCGGCGCGAGCTGCCTCTACACCGGCGTTCAAAGCCAAAAGATTTGTCTGGAAGGCAATTTCATCGATTACACCAGTAATCCGGGTGATCTCCAGCGATGAGCGGCTGATATTTTCCATAGACGAGATCGCTTGCCCTACGATCTCACCAGTGTTCTTGGCATTTTCGGTTGCGGCTCGGACACTTGTTGACGCGGAGCGTGCGTTGGTTGCGCTTGCCTGAACTTGCTCTGTCAGTTCCGTCATTCCCGCGGCGGTTTCCTCAAGTCCTGAGGCCTGCATTTCGGTTCGGCGAGAAAGATTGTCGGAGCTGCTGCTGATCGTGTCGACGCCAGCGCTGATCTGGCACACGCTATTATTTACGGTTGCGATCGTTTGCTCCAGACTTTCCAGCGCGGCATTGAAATCGAGCTGCAATTTACGGTATTCCCCGGGAAACTCCTCGGTGATCCGGCAAGTCAGGTTGCCGGCCGACAGATCGCCAAGAGCTCGGCCAACCGTGCCGACGATCCTGCGCTGCAGGTTTAGTGCATCGATACGCGCCGCCTCGGCGTCGGACCGTTCTTTTGCTGCGATTTGGCGCGTAGCTTCTGACTCGGCCTCAGTGGTCTTGGCATTGATCAGAGCTTTTCGAAGTTTCTCGAGCGCCGTCGCAGCTCCACCAATCTCGTCAGACCGTGATTGATCACTTGGCGATGCACTGAAATCTTCAATGGCCAGTCTCTCGATTGTGCCCATCAAGCGGCCAAGCGGACGCTGAATCATTGCTCTAATCGTAAGATAAAGAGTTCCGGCGATGGCCAACAACACGACTATGCCGGCGCCTACCAGCAGCGTGATTTGCTGACGCGCTGCTGAAGTTATCACTGTGGTGGGAACGTCCACGCACACCATCCAACTGGTATTGAGGCCTGGAACATGAAAAGGAAACAAGATGCGGCTGTACGATGTTTCGTCAAGTTCAACGTTCGCCACTACGACGAGTTCTTGATTAGACAACGCCTGTTGTACGTCTTCCGAACCGGGACCATCGTAAGCTTTGGTAATGAGATCGGGATTCGGGGCAACGATCCATTTCCCTGAATGAGAAATCAATCGAACGCGGCCAGAACCAAACGGCCGCAAGTCGGAGAGCTTTTTCGACAGCGCCGTAAGGTCGATGTCCGTGCCGGTAACACCGATCAACTTACCTGAAGACAGGACCGGATAAGAGATGCTGGCAAGCAAGAAGGAGCCATTCTTGTCGGTCCACACATATGGTTCCGTTAGATATCCTTTGCGCGATTTTGCTGCCACCCGATAATATTCGCCGGTGTAGTCGAGTGAGACCGGCGCCATCGATAGGCTATCTCCGCTTCGGGTCCAGGTTGGCGAAAACGCACCATCTTCGGCAGTGCCAAGCTTGGCGTCACCCTTATGCTCAGATGCCTTGCCGTCGAAGGCATTCGGCTCTTCCATGAACCAACTGCTCAGTACTATTTTTGATCGCGCGTTCGCACGAAGTATGTCGATCACCGCCGATCGATCCAGATAGTCCTTTTCTCGTCCTTGACCGATGACTTCGGCCATCGTGGCGGTGGGCGCCGCAAGCTGTCCGAGCTCGGCTGATATCTCATTTGCGACTTTGGAAGCTTCAAGCCTCGCCTGCTGAACCGTTAGTTCCGCAATGCGGTTGCCGGTTGCGTAGACCAGCAGCGTATTTGCAAGCACGAGAACCACCGTGATCGAAATGACGGTGACCCCAATGACCTTGAAGATAAGTGACTTCCTCGCGCTCTGTTTCATGTCCGACTCCCCTGCGACACCACATCGTCGGATCATAACCCGACTATATTAACGAACGATTGTTAATGTCAGCAATGACTGTGCGCACATTGGGGGGCAGCGGGCAATTTGGTCGCATCTTGGAAGCATTCTATGAACAATCGTTCATGATGTCCGATCAATGACTTGTGCGCTGGGTCATCTGCCTCGGGATAGCCAGGCTATCGCAGGATGACGCGCCGTCAGAGAACCTTCGGTCTTCCGATGAGCTGTTCAACAAACCATTCGGCTGCGACGCGACTGGAGCGCTCGAAAAGGTCGGTGTATGGCGCGAAATGACCGCCAGCCAGAACCTCCAAAGCTTTTGGCTCCCCGGCTCGGTCAAACGCGTCCAATGCAAGGTCGGTTGGGGTGAGGTGGTCGTTTTCCGCAACGATCATCAGCAGTGGCGTCGGGCTGATTAGTCTGACAAAAGCGCCGGGCTCGTTTGCCCTTGCCAATTCAAGACTCCGCAGCGTCACCTGGGGGTTCCAATTTACCGCCATTGTCCGAGAACGGCTAAAATACTCGAAGCTGTCGGCCCCGGGTAAGGCGCACGGTCCTTCGGGATCGCTCGTCACGACGTCAACATATGCGCTTCCCTTACCAAGCACCCGAGCTATACGATCGTTCGAGAGACTTTTCCTCAGTTTCGCAGCTTGCGGGGATGTCGCGCGGCGAACGGCAACTTTTGATCCACTGATTGTCGGAACCTGGGCGACCACTGCTCTTACACGCCGATCCTGAGCCGCGACCACCAGGACATGTCCGCCGCTGTAGCTCGTACCCCATAGGCCGACACGCTCTGGGTCTGGGCCGTCCAGAGTTTGGACAAAGGTTATGGCATCGCGATAGCCCCGCCGCTGTCGTTCCGGATCAACTTCGAATCGCGGTTCACCTTCGCTCTCGCCGAAGCATCCGTGATCATAAACCAGCGCTCCCAACCCATGTGCGGCAAATACCTCGGCGTATCTGTCGAGATATTGCTCTTTCACGGCCGAAAACCCGTGACTCAAGATGACCGTCGGAAATGAAGAGGCGTCTTTCCTTGGCCTATAGAACCAACCCCGTAGTCTGTCTCCCTCTGACCAGAAAGTCACGTCCTCACGCATTCTTCACTCCTTTCATGCAGATCTTGGTCCGTGGGTTGGTCATCCGCAGGCTAAAGAGCACTCACGAGTTGCGGCAGAGCCTCGAAAATATCAGCGACGAGGCCGTAATCGGCGACTTGGAAGATCGGCGCCTCCTCGTCCTTGTTGATGGCGACGATCACCTTCGAATCCTTCATGCCGGCCAGATGCTGGATGGCCCCGGAGATGCCGGCGGCGATGTAGAGATCAGGCGCCACCACCTTGCCGGTCTGGCCGACCTGCCAGTCGTTCGGGGCATAGCCGGCATCGACGGCCGCACGGCTGGCGCCGACGGCGGCGCCGAGCTTGTCGGCAACCGGCAGGATGACTTCCTTGAACTTCTCGGCCGAACCCAAGGCGCGGCCGCCGGAGATGATGATCTTGGCCGAGGTCAGTTCCGGACGCTCGGAGGCCGACAGCGCGTTGGAGACAAACGCCGAAAGATCAGAAGAAAAGGCTGCCGTTGAGATCTCCTCAACGGCAGCAGTTTGGCCTTGGGAGGCCGGGGAAAAGGAAGCCGTGCGCACAGTGATGACGTTCTTGGCATCGGTCACCTGCACGGTCTGGATGGCGTTGCCGGCATAGATCGGCCGCTTGAAGGTGTCGGGGCTGACGACCTCGATGATCTCCGAGACCTGGGCGACATCGATGAGGGCGGCGACCCGCGGCAGCACCGTCTTGCCGACCGAAGTGGCGGCCGAGACGATCGTGTCGTAGGAGCCGGCGAGCGAAACGATCAGGTCGGCCAGCGGTTCGGCCAGATTGTTGGCAAGCTCGTCGCTTTCGGCGAGCAGCACCTTGGAGACGCCGGAAAGTTTGGCCGCCGCATCGGCCGCAGCCCTGGCGCCCTTGCCGGCAACGAGAATGTGGATATCGCCGCCGATCTGGCTTGCAGCCGTCAGCGCCTTGGCGGTCTGGTCGGAAAGGCTGGCATTGTCATGATCGGCCAGAAGAAGAATGGTCATGGTGATATTCCTTTCGAACCTTAGAGCACGCCGGCTTCGTTCTTGAGCTTGTCGACCAGTTCGGCGACCGACTTGACCTTGACGCCGGCCTTGCGGCCAGACGGCTCCTCGGTCTTCAGCACCTTCAGCCGCGGCGTCGTATCGACGCCGAAGTCGGCCGGGCTCTTCTTGTCGAGCGGCTTCTTCTTCGCCTTCATGATGTTCGGCAGCGAGGCATAACGCGGTTCGTTCAGACGCAGATCGGTGGTGACGACCGCCGGCAGCTTGATCTCGATCGTCTGCAGGCCGCCATCGACCTCGCGGGTCACGGTCGCCTTGCCGTCACCAATTTCGATCTTCGAGGCGAAGGTCGCCTGGGCCGAACCCAAGAGCGCCGCCAGCATCTGGCCGGTCTGGTTCGAATCGTCGTCGATCGCCTGCTTGCCGGTGATGATCAAGCCCGGCTGTTCGGCATCGGCGACCGCCTTCAGGATCTTGGCCACAGTGAGCGGCTCGAGGGCATCGTCGGTCTCGACCAGGATCGCCCGGTCGGCGCCCATGGCAAGTGCCGTCCGCAGCGTCTCCTCGGCCTTGGCCGGGCCGATCGACACCACCACCACTTCCTCGGCCTTGCCGGCCTCCTTCAGCCGCAGCGCCTCTTCCACCGAGATCTCGTCGAACGGGTTCATCGACATCTTCACATTGGCAAGCTCGACACCCGTGCCATCCGGACGAACCCGGATCTTCACGTTGTAGTCGACAACCCGTTTCACTGTGACGAGAACTTTCACCTTCGCAGTCTCCGTTTAAATTATTTGGGAAATGGTGCGCGACGAGCCAGCTGCCTAGCACCTAGGATATGCAACGCAGGTTGCAGCCCTCAACCGGCGCTCAAATATCCAGCTGTGGAGCCTCCATCCAGCGCAATGACGGCCCCGTTCAGATAGGCTCCAGCTGTCGATGCAATGAATGCTGCCAATTCGGCAACATCCTCCGGGCGCGCAATCGTCCAAGCGGAACGCTCCTTTCGTAAAAGCCACGGTCGAGCGGGTTGTAAGCAAACAGCTGCTCCAGCATCGGAGTTTGGACGAAGCCCGGGCAGATAGCGTTGCACCGGACACCCTGCGGCCCATGGTCCAATGCCATCGACCTGATCAAGCCCACGACGCCGTGCTTGCTTGCGCAATATGCGGCATAGCCCGATGCGCCTTGCGTACCTGCGTCGGACGCAATCCCCTGTGACGACAGCGGTTTCGCGAGGTGAAGCTTTCTCGCCATCGCTCATGCTGGCGAACCGTCTGCGGTGGACAGCCATTTGGGTTCACCCGGCGTGGAACGATCCTGGCGAACCCATTGCGGTTGGCCATAAATGGATTGCCCGCCGTCGACGAGCAGCGATGCCCCCGTTATGAAACCAGCTGCTGGACTCGCCAGAAACGCGACTGCCTCAGCAATGTCCTCCGGTTTGCCCAGGCGCCCTGCCGGTGTCTCTTGTAACAGCGCATCCCGGCAGCCGGGAACATCAAGCATTGGCCGGGTCATCGCGGTTTCCACGACGCCCGGAAGGACGGAGTTGGTCCTGATACGGTAGATTCCCAGCTCCGCTGCCATGGTCCTGGTCAACATCAGCAGCGCAGCCTTTGTCGCGCTATATGCGCCGGTTTGGTCCGCGTGGAACAGAGCAAGGCAGGACGAGATCAAGGTTATGCTTCCTCCCTTGCCCCCCGCGACCATGTTGCGTGCGACGGACTGGCAGAGATGAAACGTGCCGTTGAGATTGATGTCGACATGGAGATCCCAAACCTTTCTGGAAGTTTCGAGGAAACCGCCAAATCTCGCGAAGCCGGCATTTGCGACAAAAGTTCCGATCGCGCCGAAGCGATCGCCGATCTCAGAAACGGCTTTTTCGAGCGCGTCCGGATCCGTCTGATCGGCAGCCAAGGAAAATACCCTTGCGGCGCCGGCTCGAAGCAACTTCTCCTCGATTGGACCAAATTCGGCGACATCACGATCAAGCAAGACGATATCATGCCCGTCGCGAGCAAATCGGCTGGCCAGCGCCCGCCCCATCTCGCCGCCGGCACCGCTGATCACCACGCAGGAATTGTCGTTCATGATCCCAGCTCCTTTCCCGATTGCTCGGAAGCGAGCGCTTCATTGAGCTCGGCAACAGCGGAGCGCGTCCATCTGGCGAACCCGCGTCGCGCGCCTGGCAAGGTCCATTCGAAGTTGAGGGGCGTGAGCGCCGCATGGCCCTGTGACAGCACCCAGGAATCGGATCCTGGTCGATGCTCAAAAATCGGATCGCGTTCAGGATGCGTGTCGAAAAGCAGCCATCCGGGACCGTTCTCTGTCTCGATCGAGTGGATGCGAGACGGATCCCAGACGCGGCGATCGAGACTTGCGATCTTGATCTCGCCCGCGGGCAGGGCGGGTGCATTGAAGTTCAAAACCGATCGGGGCGGAAGCTTTGACCGGTCCCGGATCATCAGCCTGGTAAGCTCCGCCATTATCTGGGCGCCGCAGCTGAAATCGTAGTCGGTCAGATCGACCAGCCGGAAACGGCCGTCCCGGGACTGCTGGGATGCGGCAAGTGCTGGAAAGCCCAACAAGGCGCCTTCGATTGCAGATCCGAGCGTGCTGGAATAGGTGGCGTCATCGCCGAGGTTCGCACCTTCGTTGATGCCGGACACAACGGCGTCGACTTCCGAAGCAAGGCCGGAAAGAACGGCGACGCGAACGCAATCGGTTGGGGTACCATTGGTGACATAAATCGGATTGACGTCGTCACCGCCGGCCTTGGTCATCGTAATCGCCTTGCGAAACGAGGCGGATCTCGATGTACCGCTGCGCGGCCCGTCGGGCGCAACCGTCAGCACCTGAAGGCCGCAGGCGATCAGCGCGTCGCGTGCCGCTGCAACTCCGGGGGATTGGTAACCATCGTCATTTGTAAGCAGGACTTTCACGTCGGCGCCTTTCCTGGAATGATCTGTTTCAAGCCGCCCGCGATAGCCTATCGGGCAGAAGCTTCACGGCATTGGGAACGCTGGCCGGCTTGCCGAGTATCGCCCACTCGGCACCAAGGGCTCCTGTCAGCGCACCGCTCGTTACTCCCGTGCCACCCATGCCGGCGACGGCGATGACGGAGGGATCAGCGGCGTAGGGGCCGATTTGGAACTCCCCGTCGGCGCTCAATGGATAGAGCCCATGCCAGCCGTTTCTGAAGCCAAGGTCGTCGATCTGCAGCCGATCGCTGACGAGTTGCGCTACCTCGAGAAAATAGTCGTCGCCATCCGGCGGGCTATAGGAGTCGGGATTGCTGACTTCATGGCCTTCGACAGAATAGTAGGTGTGAAGCCCGGCAATCAGCGAATCCTCGCCGTCTTGCCTGAAATAGATACCGGCGCCGTTCTGGCCAGGCATATAGAAGTTGCACATTGGCACAACGTAATCGAGCTTGCGCGGCAGCTTGACGATGATCACCTCGTGCACTTCTGGTTTGATAGGTGCTGCATGTCCCAGCAAATTGCCAACTTGCCCCGCCCAGGCCCCTGCGGCGTTGATCACCACGTCGCATTCGATCTTTCCGCGCGTGGTTGACAGTACATGCGTCGATCCACGCTTTTCGTAGGCAAGCACCTCTGCATTGTTCATTACCTTCGCGCCGAGATCGCGTGCTTCATCGATCAGCGCGGAGCAAAGGAGGTGTCCGTCGAGATGACCGTCGTTGACGCCGTACAGGCCGGCGACGACATCGTCGCAGCGCAGGTCGGGAACGAGAGCCTGCAGCTCCTTTTGTGACAATATCCGCGTATCGTCCGCCCCGAAGCTCTTGATCGTTGCGAGTGCGGATTCCAGTTTGGGGATGTCCGCTTCCGTTGTTGCAATGCGGATATTGCCGATGCGGGCCAGCGGCAGACCGCGGTTGCGTTCGAGCTGGAACAGAATTTCCCGCGAACGGATGCGGATCTCGATCTGCAAGGGATCGAGCGTTTGTGTGTTATAAACCCCTGCCGAGCGGCCCGAAGATCCGGAGGCCGGCGTGCCCTTTTCCAGAACGACGACGTCCTTGGCATGAAGTTGCGCGGCTCTCAGCGCGGCACCGCAGCCTGCGACCCCCGCTCCGATAATGGCGATACGTGGCGACATCGTCGTCCTCCTTCAGAACAAGGGCCGGATGGTTTCGTAGACGTAGAGCGTCGCCAGCGTTCCGCAGTCGACCGGCAAGTCGATTCCGGTAATCGCGGAAGCCTTGTCAGAGACAAGAAAGACGACCGCGTTGGCGAGCTCAGGGATCTCGACAAGCCGCTTCATGGGCACGCGCTGAAAGTCGGTCATCATGTGCTGAAGTGCCTTCTCAGACACGAATTCCTCGACCATTGGCGTGCGCGTCCAGCCCGGGCTGACTGAGTTCACCCGGATACTGTGTTGCGCGAGCTCGACCGCAGCGTTCTTCGTCAGACCGACAAGGCCCGCCTTCGCGGCGACATACGAACCCTGAGGACCGTCGTAGCCATTGGCGTCAATCGAGGCGATGTTGACCACGGAGCCGCCGCCTGTGCCGCGCATCCTGCGTGCGGCCCGCTGGGTCACCAGGAACGCTCCGGTCAGATCTGTGCCGATGGTCTTGTTCCAGCCCTCGAGCGAGATATCGAGGAAATCCGCTTCGTCAACGATGCCAGCATTGTTGACAATGATCTCCAGGCTACCATGTGCGGCCAGTACATCATCAAGCACGCGTTCGACTTCGTCGGGATTACTGACGCTTCCGATATGAACGGAAGCTCTCCCGCCGCCCGCCTGAATACGCGCGTCAACCTCCTCAAGCGGTGCCCGGCTTCGTCCCATGAGGGCCACCGTTGCACCGGCCTGAGCCAGGCCCTCCGCAATGCCGGCGCCAATTCCGCGGCCGCCACCGGTAACAAGGGCAACCTTTCCTTCAAGCTCTTGCATCATGCCACCTCCCTTTGGCCAATTTCTCCCGCCACCAGATCGCGGATTCTCAACCGTTCCGTCGGGACGCCGTCTTCAAGTCTGAAGAGAGACAAGCCGCCGCCGCCCGTGCTCACGCGTCGCAGCACTTCAAAAAAGTCGGCGGGGTGTACCACTTCCGGCGCAAAGGCGCCCCGGCGGTTGATCTTTCCATCAAGCATCAACAACGCGCCGGCTGCGGCCGGAATTCCGGTGGAATCGTCCATCCCACCGTCGCTGCCAGCTGCAAACCTCAGACCGGAGCCAGCCGTGTGCACATCAATGATCATGCCGCTGCCAATCCGTGGCGCTCCAACGCGTCTTTCCCTGTAATGGCGAAAAAGGCTGGCCGCGGGATCGGTAAGTTCTCCATTGGAACGTTGTTCATCGGCAATATGCGCGAGCGCCCAGGCAGTAATGAGTGCCTCTTCCGGATTGAGCCCGCCGAAATTGGAGGCGCGCTTGACCGGAAGAAAACGCGGCACCGTCAAGGGCTCCGGATGGGCGAGCCTGACGACCGTCTGCAGGCCGACCGGCGCCGGGAACTCGACATGCCGGCGCTCCAGGCCATCCCAGCCCGTCACTTCATGTATCGTGCCGTCCGCATCGACCAAATTGAAGCAATGCCAGAAGTGCCGGATTGCGGCTTCGGTCAGATCTGCGACGTCTACGGTCCAGTAGATGTCAACATCGTCGACTGGGCCGAGATGGTCGACAGCACTTCGGATCAGGATGTTCGTCGTTCCGGGGGAGGAGCCCATTCCGATGAGGGCGGAAATGCCGGCCTGTTTGGCGCGGGTGTCCCGCTCGAGCATCGGTAGGGTGATGTCAGCATCATCGCAGATATCGAGATAGTCAGTCCTGGTTTCGATGGCGGCGTCGAGGATGGCAAAGCCGGTCTTATAGTAAGGTCCAGCCATGTTCACCACGAGGCGGGTCGTTTCCAACAGCCTGTGCAGAGTTTCCGGTTGTTCGAGCGGATTCAGTTCCTGAACGGCGAAGCCCATCTCTTCAGTTGCAGCACGTGTCTGCGGCCGCCAGGCGCGATCGATAGCGAGCCAACCCTCAGTCGCTCCGGCGCGCGCAATCCCGCGCAACATCGCTTGTGCCTGCGACCCGCCTGCACCGATTACAATTGTCTTCCACTGACGGGCCATTAGCGGCACTCCTTCATTTTCGCGACTTCGACAAAGCCGTTGCAGTTGGGTGAACCCTCTCTTCCAAGCAAGGGCGATTGATTGGCATGCGACCAAGCTCCAGCATCGCGTAGCCTCCTTGGCGCGGGGTACGTCTGATGCGGGTCGGCGACCGTCTGGAGAAGAACAGTGGACATCGGTTCCTCCGTCAGAATAATGCGCCAGGCCTGACAAATCCCGCCTTGGAAGCGAGGTCGTCGACGGGGTTTTGGCGAATGAGAGCCTCGGCCAAGCGGATGTTGACGTCGGCATGGGAGCGATAGCTCCAACCGTCGAGGAGGGTCGTCTTGGCCGCCATGAATGGCTCCGCCATCGCAGCCCAGGCCACCTCGCGCAGCGCGTTGACGAAACGAAGGACCTGTACGCGGGCGATCTGGTTCTTATCGAGGTTCGGATCGTAGAGCCGCAGAAATGTCGTCGTTTCGTCGTCGGACATTTCCGCTTGCGAAGTTACGCTTGCGAGATCTATCGCGAGCAGGGCTTCGCCAGCGTAGTCGAAATCGACCATCTTCACGCTGTCCGAACATGCGATGAAGTTCTGCGGCACGAGATCGTTGTGGCCGAAGCCGACAGGCGCGTTCGCTCCAGCGAGAATGGATTCGAAGCGTTGGGCAATTTCCCAAAGCGCCGCGTAGGATGCTGGATAGGAGCCTCCCAGTTTGGCGGCTCCCGCCATAAAGCCTCGCAGATCGTCGAAAATGTCAAATTTTCTGGGCGAGAAGTGATGCGC
The DNA here is from genome assembly GCF_030182485.1 of Rhizobium atlanticum. Lineage (NCBI taxonomy): Bacteria > Pseudomonadati > Pseudomonadota > Alphaproteobacteria > Hyphomicrobiales > Rhizobiaceae > Rhizobium > Rhizobium atlanticum. The sequence continues at coordinate 28,885 of NZ_JAQJCJ010000003.1, read as the reverse complement.
GTGAAGTTGCTTCAGCGTATCGACGATCCTCGGCGCCATGGAAGGATGCCGGATGTGCTGCGGGCGCAACGTTTCCCCCTCCACGAATTCGGACATGAAATGCCCTTCGGGCAGGCATTTGGCGACTACGGCGGGCGCCAGTCCGAAACTCGCAGCCATGGCTTGTGCCTCGACAGCGGCTGTTACCGACGTGCCGGCAAACGATGCATCGGGCTCACGAATCTTCAGGGCCCATTTCCCGTCGGCGTGTCTAAGCACGAGGTTGATGTTGTTTGCGCCGCCCGGCAGGATCGAGAAACGTATGGCACCTTCGTCGGGCAGGAAGCGCCATTGATCGAGAAGATTGACAGCGGTGTTCCGCACAAGGTCGGGCACGTCGTCCTCGAATACACATCGAGCCTGAAGGTCACCGGATCCTGAGTTTTTCGAGCTTGCAGCCGGGATCATCAGATTCGCTCCCGGTGTGTGATGGCTATGTGCTTCAGTTCGGTGTGCGCTTCGATCGCATAGATCGACAGATCGCGGCCGATGCCGGACTGTTTGTAGCCGCCGAACGGCATCTCAGCCGCCGTCGGTCCGTGATCATTGATCCAGACGCTGCCGGCCTTGACCCGGCCAGCGGCGACGATCGCCCGCTCGATGTCGGACGTCCAGATCGAAGCGGCCAATCCGACCTCAAGGTCGTTTGCCTTGGCAATGGCGTCAGCCTCGTCTTCAAACGTGGTGACGGCTACAACAGGCCCGAAAATCTCCTTCTGGATGATCTCGGCGCCGTGCTCGACACCATCGACAACGGTCGGCGCGTAGAAGTAGCCGGGGCCGGCGATAGGTCCACCAGCGACGACGCGTCCCGATGCATTCTTAACGGCTCGATCGACGAATCCCGAGACGAATTCATGGTGTTTTGCAGACACCACGGGGCCCATGTCGATCCCGCGCTCAGCATACCCATTGCCGACCTTGATCCCCTTGGCCATCGATGCCAACGCCTCGACGACGTCCTTTTCGCGCTTTTTCGAGACGTAGACACGGCAGGCGGCTGTGCAGTCCTGACCGGAATTTCCGAAGGCCGCGCTTCTCAGCGTTGTCGCCAAGCGGTCGATATTCGCATCCTCGAAGACAATAACCGGCGCCTTGCCGCCGAGTTCGAGATGAACGACCTTGATGCTCTCAGCTGCGTCCCGCATCACGGAACGCCCGGTGTCCGTGCCACCGGTGAGCGAAACCATGGCAACATCCGGGTGCCGAACCAGATGCGTGCCGGTCGTGCTGCCGAAACCGGTGACAATGTTGACGACGCCCGGTGGAAAAAACTTCTGCGCTACTTCGCCCAGGAGAAGGGCAGTTAGCGGCGTCACCTGCGTGGGCTTCAAAACGACAGTGTTGCCGGCTGCCAACGCGGGGCCGATACGCCAGGCGGTCATGCCCATCGGGTAGTTCCAGGGAGCAATTGCGCCGACGACTCCGATTGGCTCGCGTCGCACCATGCTCGTGATGCCGGGTTTGTATTCACCCATGGCAGGCACCAGCATGGTCCGGCACGCACCAGCGAAGAAACGATATTTGTCTGCGGCAGAGGCCATCTCGGCGCGCGCCTTTTCGAGCGGCTTGCCAACGTCACGTGCTTCGAGTTCGGCAAACTCGTCGACGCGGGCCATGATTTCATCGGTAAACGCAAGCAACGCGGCGGCCCTGTCCTTGGGCGGCGTCGAGGACCAGGTTCCGAAGGCTTCCTTGGCGGCGGCTACGGCAGCATCCACCCCTTCTGGTCCGACATTCGGCACGCGAGCGATCACATTTCCAGTCGCCGGTTCGAAAACGTCGAAGTCGTTTCCCTTCGACCAGAAAGATCCGCCGATAAGCGGACGTAGTTCCCTGATTGTCATTTTTTCCTCCTGTTTAATCGCATGGAGCCGGTTGTGGTGGCTTGTCGCCGCTGGTTCTGGCGCTTCTCCGCGCGATCTCGGCGAAACCATGGTTCGTCGTGCTCGGCGGCTTGGTCGGTTCCCGGTATTCGGGAGTGCCAGATAGCTGGTCGTCATCCCGATATTAATTAACGCTCATTAATCCACGTATTCAGGCGGTAGTCAATGAATCTTTTTGAATTGCGTCATCAAACTGAGGTAATCGCAAATCTGCGTTCGCCGATTTAGAGCGCGAATGTTAACGGCGCCGATGGATACTCCACCGCCGCCGCGATTTCTCGTCAGAGCTGTCTGATTAGAGGGTAGGTATGACTTCCGGCGAAGTAGTCGCGGAACCAGCCTGCTTATATCCGCCCTTGCCGCTGGGAATGACGAGCATCCTCATAATCAGGTAATATGCGATACCGGAAACGACCACAGTCGGAATGCCGGCGCCCAGCGTGTGGGCCAGCGGATGCATCGCAGTCGTGACGGGATTGTACAGGTAGAGGTACAGCGCGACCGAAAGCACCGATATGATCACCGCGACCCAATTGACGCCGCCCCAGAACCAGTACTTGCTCGACGGATCACGCGAGAACAAATGTGCCGGTGCGAGCGTCTCTTTGCGAAGGATGAAGTAGTCGACAAAGGTAACGCCCGTGATGCCGACGAACATCACGCCGTTATAGGAAAGCCAACTCATGACGATCGAGAGAGTCCACTCGGTTCGAAATGCCACATAGACCCCGGGCAGCAGCATCAGAGCGATCAGGATATCCCAGCGAACGCGCGTCAGCGGTTTTATTTGTTGAATCGAAACCCCTGCCAGATAGAGCATGATCACCATCGTCGCGATGTTGGCCGCGAGAACGAAGGTCATGATCAGCGAACCCAATGCGGGGCCGGCGAGTTTGATCATCCAGATCGTCGGATCGGGCGTTCCCGCAGACAGAGCGGCAAAGGCGGCGACCATCGATATGAAGGCGGCGCCCAGCACGCCGACGCCGACGACGGACGGACCGACGATATGCGAACGGCGTTTCACCAATCGTGTTAGGCCACCCATAATGGGCCACCATGTCAGCGAGTTCGAGATGCCGAATTCGACTGCCAGCGCGAAACCCTGTCCTGGCGTGGACGCGAGGCGCTGATCCGCCGGAACCTGCAGCGTCCAGAGGCCGGCGCCATAATGATAGAGCAGGATGGCGAACATCACGACGGTCACCAGAATGTGGCCGGGCGCTATGTAGTTGCTGATGCGTTCGAACAACCATGGTCCTTTGCTCGCGACCAACCAGACGGCGAACATTGTGAACAGCGCCAAGCCGATTACCACGGGCTCGGCCGTCGCCACCTCCGATTGCTCCACTGTCTGCAAGACGTTGGCTGCTCCTCGGGCAGTCAACGCGACCACCACATATGTCCAGCCGACACAAGTTGCCAGCAATCCAAACAGTGGCAGGACAATGCCATAGGGACCGAAAGACGCCTTGGCCGCATCGATCGGCTCAACGCCATATTTGAAAGACGGCAAGCCCGACGCCAACACGACGACGGCCATTCCAATCAGCATCCCGGCCAGGTAACCGAGCACACCTACACGAACATCGCCAACATAGGGAAGGAACCCTCCAATGAGGAACGCCCAGGTCGCGGCGCTGAATGCCGTGCATGTCCAAAGAAACGAGCCGTAGCCGTTGTAGACTCGTTCGCTGCTGCGCAACGGAAGTCGCCCTGATAGAGCCTCCTCCGTGACTCTTGATTGGGTGAGTTTGATATCGCTGCTCATGGGTTCTCCTCCTTAACCGAAATAGAACAGTGTCGCGATCCAGATCGCGACCCCGAGAATTGCCCAACTCGTGGCTTCGACGAAGCAGGCGCGCGTCGGCGCGTAGCATTCGGAGTCGATATGCGGAGACTCTTCTAAGGATTGGATTCGTCTGGCGAGCTCCGCATCCAGAGCAACCTCGAACCCGCGGGCTTCGGGCAGGTGGGCCCGTTCCAATTCAATTGACATCGTCGTTCCCTTTTCTGGACGTTCCCGGCCGGTTGCCGGCTCTTTACTATTTGGCCCGCAGCAGCGGCGCCTCGTTCGCCATTAAACCCTTTTCCAACAAGAGCAGCAATGAATGAACGATCATTAATACTCCTCCCATAACGTCAATATGTCAAGCGCTTCCGTCGCGACCCATGCCGTTCTGAAAAGCCCACAAACGCAGTTGGATATGCTCTAAATGCGCCCGAAAAGTAATTCCGAGCGAGAAGCGAATTTTGACCATGTTCCTTTGACAGATCGGCATTGGTGACGCATTATATGAACAGCTATTCATGAGGATCAATATTGTGAACGAACTCGCACGCAACTATCAGGAGGCCGCTCCTGATGAGGCAGAGCGGCCGCCCCGTCGTAACAATCAGGCCAGCAAAGTGTCGGCGAGTCGGTCGGACACACGAGAGCGACTGCTCGGCGCAGCGATCGAACTTTTTGGGTCAAGGGGTTTTGACGCTACCTCCATGAAGGACATTGCAAACGAGGTCGGCATCAAGGCACCGGCCGTCTACAATCACTATAAGTCCAAGGAAGAACTTCTGGCCGGGGCCGTGACGGAAGCGCTAGGCGCCTTCAACGAAGCGATCGCAGCCGCCGATTCCGCCGGGGCCGCTCCACTTGAACGTCTGCAAAGCATCACTACCGCTCACATCCTCTACCAGATCAACCATTCTAGGATAGCGCAGGCCAACGATCGTCTCCTCGAGTCCGGTATTCTCAGCAAGCTGGATCCGAGTGTCAGACACAAGGTGAAGGGCATGATGAGAGAACATCTCGACCGGTTGACCAAGATCGTCGAGGCAATACCTTCGCCGGCGACAGGCTCGCCACCCGAGGCGCGGCTAACGGCCCTTGCAATCATCACGATGTGCGACAACGTGCTCAATTGGTATCGACCGAGCGGACCCTATACCCCAGAAAAGATCTGCAAACACTTCTATCATCTTGCGCAGAATATGCTTCTCGCTCGGGCAGGTGCGTTTGAGAGTTAGCAATCGACTTCGCGTTGCCCTCGACCGGCATTGATCTCGATGCCGTCGGGTGGATCGCTTTCACACTTGCGTCGCGTCTTGACTGAGCCGGTTGCGCCAATCGACTGGAGCGATCGCGATAAAGACGAGACTGTCTGCGCCGTCGTAAGCGAGTTCGGTGTCCTTCGGGATCCAGATCACATCGCCGGGGTGGAGAGTGTAAAGGATCAGGCCGACGCGAAGACGGAACTCGCCCTCGATACACGTGATGAGCTCATCATAGCGCACTGTCCAACGCACAGACCGACCGTTGAAGCGGGCGAGGTAGGCGCCCATCGTCTCACTTTCCTGGGGCCCGACGAGGCGCGCAATCGATGCCTCACCAGGCCCTTCACCATATTCCGCAAATTCAGTCGTATCCTTGCGGAATACCGTTGGTTCTTTATGCATGGCTTGTTCCTGCTGCTGTAGCCGAGAAGAGGCGGCGGCTCTCCTAGTGACCTTGCGCGGACGAGAGGTAGGCGGCGCGCACGGCACGTCTGTCAAGCTTTCCCGAGGCCGTGCGCGGAAGGTCGTTGCCGACGATAATCGTTTCCGGCACGGCATAGCCCGGAAGTTGCGTACGCAGGAAATCCAGGAGCGCCGGGACATTTACCTTTGTCTCTGGACGAGGCTCGAGCGCGGCGACGATGCTGTTCTGCAGCACTGGGTGAGGAATGCCAAATACCACAGCTTGAGCGACTTCGGGGATCTTTGCCATTGCCGCCTCGATAAAGGAGGGAAGAATCTTTTCCCCACCCCTGTTGATCACGTCATCCCGGCGGCCGACGTGATATAGAAGGCCAAGCTCGCGACGTTCCCCGAGATCGCCGGTTCGAAGCCAGTCGCCTTGGATTTTCTCGGCGGTGACGTCGGGGCGGCGCCAGTATTCGCGCATGCGCGTTTCGCCACGCACCCAAATCTCCCCCGGAACCCCGTCCGGCACATCTTGACCATTCTCATCCACCAGCCGCAACTCCACGCCTTTGGCCGGATAGCCGATCGAGTCGCCGTGGCTTAGGATGAATTCAGGCGGAAGAAGAGTGCAACACGACGTGAATTCGGTCAGGCCATAGCCATGCACCAACCGCAGGTTTGGCCAGCGCTGATGCATTTCCAAGGACCATGGCGCCGGCATCGGTGAACCGCCGAACAGAACCAACCGCGCCGGCCTGTAAATGGCCTCGGCACCTTCGGCTGTCATCATCATCCGCAAAACGCTCGGGACCGCCGTGACGAAGCTGACGGGACGGCGCTTGCATGCCTCAATGGCCCCTAGCGTCCGATATCGTGGCAGAAGATCGGAGCGGCCGCCGAGAAAGAGCATGGTGCAGAGTTGATCGACAAAGCCCGTATTGTGAAACAAGGGGGCAACAATCAACGTCGAGGGCGACGGGTCATCGCCTATTAGGTCAGCGAATACCTCCGCGTTCTGTCGCAGGGCCTTATGAGTGATGACTGCACCCTTGGGAACTCCTGTGGTGCCGGAGGTGAAGCTAATCAAAGCGTCTTCCGACGTCTCTGGCAGGGCAGGGAGTTCCGTGGCTGTTTCAAGCGAGAAGAAGGACCTGCCGGCAGAGCCGGTGATCGAGAACAGGTCGACACCGGCGCATTCCTTAAACATGCCCAAATGGAGGTCGTCCGCGAGGACGATACGTGTCCCGAGTATCTCTAGCAATTCGCCGACTTGCGCGGGTGCCAGCCGATTGTTCATTGGCACGGAGATTGCGCCGATGCGCATCGTCGCCAGATAGCATACGACCCACTGCCAGCTATTGTTACCCACAAGGACCACCCGGTCCTGCCTTTGTACACCGAGAGAGACCAGCCGCCTGGACGCAGCTTCCACTACGGAAGCCAATGACGCATACGAAATCTCCGTATCCCCGTCGGTGACTGCGACAGCGTCGGGCGTGCGCTGGCCCCAGTCGAGCAAGGCATGAAGAATCGTCCGGTTACGGTAAGCCACTGACTTCTCTCCTGATTCGAAGTAAATCCGATCGCTGGTCGGATTGAGAGATCGTCGCTTCCAGACCGCTGGCCCGTTCGGCTAAGCGGTCCTGCGATCGATGCTACCACACAACGCGTGTCGAGACCGCGCCTTTGCGGGAGGCGACACCGTGTCAGTGTCGCCTCAGCGGTTCACAGCCGCAGCGTCATAAGATCGCGATACTCATCGGCGGTCATCAGATCGCGGCCAAGTGCAGCCGCTATTCCGGAAATCTGCTGGAATACCTCGACGTTCGACTGAATCTTGTCGTCACGGTGAGGCCACTTCCAAACCGTGTCTTCCATGCCGACGCGCACATGAACGCCCAGCAGGATTGCGAGGGTCGCAAGATAACTGCTGGTACGACCGCCGGTGCAGGCGATGATGGTAGAGTCTGCGTCGATGTGGCGGATGAGCCGAACGAGCCGAAGGAAGCCGTCGACCATCGTTTCGGGCGAGTACATCGGGCTGCAGCCCGGAAGACCGGGCAGAACCAGCCAGTTCAAAGGGCCCTGAATGAGGCCACTGTCGATCAGGTATCGGCGGGCGTTGTCGATGTCGGCATCGGAGTAAACTGCTATCTGCGGCGTGAGGCCGGCGTCGAGGGCGCGCTTGGTTTTCTCAATGATTGTCGCTGGAGATTTGACGAAGTGATTGTCGCCGAGAATGAGGGCCGTCGTGTTGACCGGCACGCCCTCCATAAGGCCGAGCTTCATCATTTCGGCCATCATTCGCTCTTCATCCGCGTTCACTGCAACGAGGCAGGCGTCCAGTGCGACATGCTGATGGTTGGTGCGCAGATGCGTAAGCGTTTCGCGGAAAAGACCAGTGTCGAGCACGTTGTAGCCGCGTTCGTCTCTCGCGTGAATATGGATGATCTGCGCTCCTGCGGCGATGCATTCCTCAGCGGAGCGGATGATCTCCTCAGGCGTAATCGCCTGGTTGGGGTTCTCGTTCTTCGTATAGAAGGCGCCATTGATCGCGGTCGACAGGATGAGCTTGGACGGAGCCTCCCATTTTGGCATCGGCTCGGCGTCCGAAAAGGCGGTTCGGTCGATCGACATAATCGACGGGAAACCGAAGACTTTCCAATTCGCCTGAGCTCCCTCCCGGGATACCCATTTGTTTACCTGCTCCCAATTTACCGTGTTCGGCCTGCGTGACATTACAACCTCCCTTGCAGCAATATGAATGAACGTTAATGCATATTGATCATTCTGTAAAGCCTTTGTCCGACGAATCACAAGTCACAAATAGCTGGCCTCCAAAAAGGGCACGCTACTCTTGACGAACGAGCAAATTGGGTGCTTGATGAATTAACGTTCATTCTTTCGGAGGCGGCGATGAGTCCAAACGTCATGCTCGTAGGCGCAGGCCACATGGGAAGGAGTGCCCTCGCAATCCTTGCGCGGTCGCTGCCGAGCGCAAGCTTTGTCGTCGTCGACCGGTCAGCAGAAAGCCTGCGTCTGGGTGAAGCGATCGCCCCTGAAAGAATAGCAAGCCGCAAAGTTGATATTTCGAGTGACGGCCTCGACGCATCGGACATGGACCTTGTGGTGAACTTGGCCGGCCCGTTTTTTCTCGGCTCAGATGGGGCGGCGCGCGCTGCAATCGCCGCAGGTGCGGCTTACATTGATGTGGGGGACGATGCCGAATGCACGACCACAATCCTCGCTCTGGACGAGTTGGCCAAATCCAAAAACGTGCCGGTGATAACCGGCGCCGGACTCTCGCCGGGCGTGTCAAATTGGCTTGCCTGCAGCTTGCTTGAAAGTCACCCGGAGCTCGATGGCGTCAAGATTGTCTGGATCACGCGCGAGCCGGATCCGGGTGGTCTCGCCGTATTGCGGCACATGTTGCACATGGCGGTAGCGCCCTGTCCGACGTGGCGCAACGGCCATATGGAATTCACCAAGGGCTTTGTTCCGGAAACCGCCGAAAGCTTCGATGTCCCGCCGCCTTTCCATCGGATTGAGGCCTACGACACTGCCCATCCGGAGCCAGTCACGTTGGGTCGCTTTCGTCCCGGCCTTTCGCTGGTTCAGTGCAAGGGCTCGCTCTTCCCGAACTGGGCGAATGCCGCCTTCTCGACACTCGGACGAATAGGTTTCGGCCACTCAGGAATGTCCGTTGAAATCGACGGCAAGGATGTACAGCCGATCGAGGTTTTGTGGAAGTTGCTCTGGAAGCGACATGAATTGAAGCCAAGCGCGCAACGAATTTCGGCGACCCAGGTCAACGTCATCGGCACGCGAGGGAACAAGGCGATCGTTATGAAGTCGATCACGGATGCGGGAGACATGAGCCGTGGCACGGGGCTCGGCATCTCCGCCGCGGCGCTATCACTTCTTGAGGGCGGTGTTCCAGCGGGAGCCAACGGAGTGGAGGCGATCCCCTATCAGAGTGGCATCGACCGTTTCCTGCGCCTTGCCAGCGACGCGGAGTGTTTCGCCGACGGCGTCGTGACCACTCGCTTCTGAATATTGCGCTCGGCTCGGGCACGAGCACACGCGCTGAGTAGCCCTCGGGGCAACTGTCATGCGATGGGCCGGGTGAGGCGATGCACGCCATGCAGGCCAAAGCAATGGTTAAGGGAGAGCCATGAACAAGACCTATCCAACAGCTGAGGCCGCACTTGCCGGTGTCCTTTTCGATGGAATGACGATTGCGTCGGGCGGCTTTGGGCTGTGCGGCATCCCCGAACTCTTGATTACCGCGATAAGGGACGCCGGAACGAAGAACATAACCATCGCCTCCAACAATTGCGGCGTCGATGATTTCGGACTCGGTATTCTTCTGAAAACGAGGCAGATCAGCAAGATGATCTCGTCCTACGTCGGTGAGAACGCTGAGTTCATGCGGCAATATCTGAGCGGGGAGTTGGAGCTCGAGTTCAATCCGCAAGGCACTCTTGCCGAGCGCATGCGCGCCGGTGGCGCAGGCATTCCCGCTTTCTACACCCCCACTGGCGTGGGCACAGTGATCGCCGAAGGCAAAGAGCATAAGGAATTCGACGGCAGGACCTTTGTCCTCGAACGTGCGATCGTCGCAGACGTTTCCATCGTGAAGGCCTGGAAGGCCGACCCCGCAGGCAATCTGCTGTTCCGAAAGACGGCGCGCAACTTCAATCCCCCTGCTGCCACATGCGGAAAGATTTGCGTTGCGGAGGTTGAGGAGATTGTCCCTCTAGGCTCGCTCGATCCTGACCACATTCACCTTCCGGGAATCTATGTTCATCGCCTGATACAAGGGCAGCACGTGAAACAGGTCGAGCAACGAACGGTTCGTAAACGGGAGGCTCAATAAATGGCTTGGGACCGCAATCAGATGGCCGCCCGCGCAGCGCTGGAACTACAGGACGGCTGGTATGTAAATCTTGGCATTGGCATTCCGACCCTCGTATCGAACTATATTCCGGACGGGGTCAAAGTCACCTTGCAATCTGAAAACGGGATGCTCGGCATGGGCCCTTTCCCCTATGAAGGTGAGGAAGACCCGGATCTCATCAACGCCGGGAAACAGACGATCACGGAACTACCGCAGACGGCCTACTTCGATAGCGCGACTTCCTTTGCAATGATCCGTGGTGGAAAGATCGCAATGGCTATCCTCGGCGCGATGGAGGTGTCCGAGGAAGGAGATCTCGCCAACTGGATGATCCCCGGTAAGCTTGTGAAGGGGATGGGCGGGGCTATGGATCTAGTCGCCGGGGTTGGACGTGTGGTTGTCCTCATGGAGCATACGAACAAAGCAGGCGAATCGAAGATTCTGAAGAAATGCAGTCTACCCTTGACTGGAAAGGGCGTAGCGAACCGGGTCATCACCAATCTCTGCGTATTTGATGTGGTCCCAGGCGGATTGAAGGTAGTGGAATTGGCGCCGGGAACTTCAGAGAGTGATGTTCTGGCAGCGACCGAGGCCCGTATCGTCAGCTGAGTATTGTAGCCTTCTCATGAGCGCGGCGGACGGCGTGTTGCTAGGATGTTCATGTTCTTGGCCAAAAAGATCGCATAATGGATCGACTGGAAGTGGCTGTCTGCCGACGAACGGAAAAAGTCACCGATTGCCAAACACATAGCTATTCAGGCGAGGGATCTCCGGTTCGATTCCTTTCAACTGCAAGACTCTCATCTTCGGCCTGCAGTTGGCTAAAGGCGGCCAGTCTAACCGCTTGTTTTTGCGTCGCACGCAATTGCGGAGCTCCATCATAGTTTAGTAGGTCCCTACTGAAGGCACATCTCACTTCTGGGATTACGCAAGATTCCAGCGCGCACAATTTTGCTTTACAAATGTCCTAAAGTCTGTGAAGTTGTGCGCAAGTTTACAGGATGGGACGAATGCTTTGAGCCAGACACGTTTTGCCACACGACTGAATTCCTTCGCCTCTGGTGCGCACCTCGCCTGGCCGGGGCAGCCCGGAAAGCCTTCAGTGATGCAGATGGCGGCGCGCGCGGCGCGCGTCAACGGCTTGACCGACCTCGATCTCAACTATCCCGATCACGTAAGTGAGAATCCAGCTGAGTTGTCACGCAAGCTTGGCGATCTCGGCCTGCAGATCAATGGCTTCGCCATGCGATACTACACCAATCCGGATTTTAGGCTGGGCGCGTTCACCCATCCAGAAAAGGCTGTCCGCCGTGAGGCGATTGATCTGACGAAGAAGGGCATTGACGCCGCACGTGAAGCCGGCTCGAAGCTGATGACCATCTGGCTCGGACAGGATGGCTTCGACTACGCCTTCCAGGCCGATTACGCGGCGACGTGGCAACACGAAATCGACGGGATCCGTGAAGTTTGCCAGCACGACCTGGATTGCCTGATCTCCATCGAATATAAGCCGAATGAGCCGCGCTCCTACAGCCTCATGCCGGATGCGGCAACGACGCTGCTCGCTATCAAGGAGGTTGGCGCCGAGAACCTCGGAGTGACGCTCGACTTCGCCCATGTCCTGTATGCCGACGAACAGCCCGCCTTTGCGGCCGCGCTGATCGCGCGCCACAGCCGGATTCTCGGCGTCCATCTGAACGATGGATATGCGAAGCGCGATGACGGGCTGATGGTCGGTGCGGTGCATACGCTCCAGACCGTCGAGTTGCTCCGCCAGATCCGCCGGGACGGCTATGACGGCGCGATCTACTTCGACACGTTCCCCGATCTGACCGGCCTCGACCCGGTTCGCGAATGCGAGGTCAACATCAAGACCGTCCAACGGATGTTGAAGGTCGTCGACCGCCTCGAGCAGGACAATCGCCTTTCGAGTGCGATTGACCGACAGGACGCCGTTTCCACGCAGGCCATTGTACAGGAGTTGATGTTCGGCGCGGATCACTGAACCAACTTAACCCTCCGGGAGGATTTCCATGAATAGACTGATCGCCGCGGCTCTCGCCGCCACCCTTTGTGCTGGCATCGCGACAGCCCAGGAGCTGAAGCCGCTCAACTCGGACGCCGAGCCGGACCGCATGGATTGGTCCGACCTCGAAGCCAAGCTTGGCGCATTGCCGAAACTGCCGGAAGGTCTGAAAGTCGGCGGAGTCTCCAAGACTCTGACCAATGAATATTGGCGCTCGCTCGGCGAGGGTTATCAGAAGTTCGCGGACAAGCTCGGTGTGAGCGTCGCCTATCAGGCGGCCCAGAGCGAAGGCGACCAGCTCGGCCAGCTGACAATCGCCGAAGGCATGGTCACTCAGGGTTACAATGTCCTACTCGTGTCTCCGCAGACGGACGCCAATCTCCAGCCCGTCGTGGAACAGGCCAAGGCGGCCAATGTCCCGGTCGTGAATGTCAACGACGCCGTGATCCCGCAAGCGGAGCACTATGTCGGCAATGTACAGCGTGACAATGGCGTCCGAGTAGCTAAGTGGTTCATCGAAAACCGCCCGAATGGCGGCAAGGTCGCGATCATCGAGGGCCAGGCGGGTGTTTATGCTGCTGTGCAGCGCACCGACGGCTTCAAGAGCACGATCGAGAAGGGCGGCAAGTTCACCGTGGTGGCCAGCGTTCCCGGCAACTGGGATCGCCAGATGTCTTATGACGCGGCGACCACAATCCTGCAGCAGCATCCCGACCTCGTCGGCTTCTATTGCAACAACGACGGCATGGCGCTCGGAGTCGTCGAGGCTGTCAAGGCCGCTGGCCTGCAGGACAAGGTGGTGGTCTTCGGCACCGACGGCATCTCCGACGCCTACAAGTCGATCGCCGCCGGCGAGCTCACGGGCACTGTCGACAGTTTCCCGGTTCTGACGGGCGAGGTCGCGATGGAAGTCGCGCTCCGCCTCGTCGCCGGCCAGAAGCTGCCGCGCGTTGTCGCGACGCCGCAGGCCCTGATCACCAAAGAGAATATCAACGACTTCCAGGGCGAGGGTGTCGACGTGCGCTCGGTATTGATGAAGGCCGCAGGCAAATAAACACCACCCAAGACGGTCGGCCGGTGCTCTGCCGGTCGTCCCCACTTTCAAAGGTTTCGGTTCCATGGCTCCTCCCAGACTGGCGTTCGAGAACATCTCCAAGGTGTTCCCCGGCGTGAAGGCACTCTCCGATGTCTCTTTCGATGTCGCGCCAGGCGAAATCCATGCGCTTCTCGGTGAAAACGGTGCTGGAAAATCGACCCTCCTGCGCATCCTCTCCGGTGTCTTCAAGCCGACCGAAGGCGAGGTAAAGATCGACGGGGCGATCCGTCATTTCGGCAAGCCGGAAAGCGCCCGCCAGGCGGGGATCGCCATGATTCATCAGGAACTTCAGCAGGTTCCCCATCTCACTGTCGCTCAAAACATGTTTCTCGGCCATTCCCTCACCAAGCTCGGCGGCATCATCGTCGATCGCCGCGAGCAGGAGCGAAGAGCCGCTGAAGCCCTGGCAATGATCGATCCGGCAATCGATCCGTCTGCGCCGATCTCTTCGTTGAAGGTGGCCCAGCGGCAAGTCGTGGAGATTGCGCGCGCGCTGCTCGACAAGGCCAAGATCGTCGCCATGGACGAACCGACATCGAGCCTGACACCCAGCGAATTCGAGAGGCTCGCTGAAATCGTCGAACGGCTTGCCGCGACCGGTGTGTCGATCATCTATGTATCCCACAAGATGGACGAGGTCTTCCGGGTCTGCCGCAGGGCAACGGTCATGCGTGACGGACGGGTCGTCCGCGCAGGCGTCGATCTCAAGCAGACGGCACCGGACGACGTCATCGCCATGATGGTCGGCCGCGAGTTATTGGCCGAAGAGCACCATTCGCACGCAACTGCGACGGTGAGTGTCGAAGTTCGCCATCTTTCCACCCACCGTATCCGCGACGTCTCGTTCTCCCTTCACCAGGGAGAAGTTCTCGGTGTGGCTGGTCTGGTCGGCTCCGGCCGGACCGAGCTTCTGCGCGCGCTCTCCGGCGCCGACAGGGTGACTTCAGGCACCGTGACGGTGGACGGGACGACATTGGCGCTTTCCGGTCCGCGCGCCGCGATCGCCGCCGGCATCGGCCTTCTGCCTGAGGAGCGCAAGCGGGAAGGGATCATTCCCGGAAGGTCGGTGACGTCGAATATGGCTCTGCCTTCGATGGCGCATTTTTCGAAAGCAGGCATCATCAACCACCGCAAGCTCCAGCGAACGGCGGAAAACCTTCTCAAACGGGTCAATCTGCGGCCCTTTCAGCTCGATCGCCAAATCAGACTTTTCAGCGGCGGCAATCAGCAGAAGGCCATCATCGCGCGCTGGCTCGCCGCCGGCTCACGCATCCTTCTCTTCGACGAGCCGACCCGCGGCATCGACGTCGGCGCGAAATCCGAAATCTATCATTTGATCGAAGACCTCGCCGCGGACGGACATTGCGTGATCGTCGTCTCCTCCGAGCTGCCGGAAGTGATGAGAGTGTCCGACCGAGTGCTGGTGATGCGCGACGGCGCTATCGTCGCTGAACTTGGTCGTGATGAGCTCAGCGAAGAAACCATCGTCTCCCATGCCGTCGGCACGACCGACAGCCGCCTCGGCGCGGCATGACCAACAGGAACAAGCTCATGTCCGACACCATCGAGAATGCCGCAGTGCCGTCGTCCAGGTTTTTCGGATCGTTTTCGGTGCGCGACGCCGGCACGCTGATCGGCCTTGTCGCCATCGTGCTGATCTTCGGCCTGTTGGCTCCTGATTTTCTCTCGCAGCGAAACCTTCTGAACATCCTCCAGCAATCCAGCATCAACGCCTGCCTCGCGCTCGGCATGACGCTGGTGATCATCTCGGGCGGTATCGACCTCTCCGTCGGACCAACCGCGGCGATCGCCGCCGTCATCTCGGCCACGCTGCTTGTTGCCGGCATCCCGGTTCCTCTCGCCATCCTTGCCGGACTCGGCATCGGCGTCCTCTGCGGTCTCGTCAACGGCGTGCTCGTCGCCTATGCCGGGCTGCAGCCTTTCATTGTGACGCTCGGCACGCTCAGCACATATCGGGCCATCGCGCTCATCTATACCGGCGGCAATCCCGTGCTTGGCGTGCCGCAAAGCTTTCGCACGCTGTTCAACGGCAGCCTGGCCGGTATTCCGAATTCGGTCGTCATGGTGGCCGTCGTCGCCCTCTTCGCCTGGGTGCTTCTCAAGAAGACGCCGATGGGTGAATACCTGCTCGCCGTCGGTGGCAACGAAGAGGCGGCCTACGTCGCAGGTGTCCCGATCGCCATTACCAAGATCACCGCCTATGTGATATCAGCCGTTCTCGCTGCGCTCGCCTCGATGATCCTGATCGGCCGCCTTGGGGCCGCCGAGCCGATCCTGGGTAATCTGTGGGAGCTCGACGCGATCGCTGCGGCGGCCATCGGCGGCGCGTCGCTGATGGGCGGCAAGGGCAGCGTCATCGGCACGCTGCTCGGGGCGATCATTCTCGGCGCGATGCGCAACGGATTGACGTTGATGAACGTGCAGGCCTTCTACCAACTTCTCGCCACCGGCCTTATTATCCTTGTCGCGATGATGATCGATCGCGTCACAAGGGGACGGGGATGAATTCTGCAAATGATCTCAAGGCGGTGGGCCCACGCATCCGAATGATGATGCCCAAGCTCACCCCCTTGGAGGCACGGGTCGTCGAGACGGTGTTCGCGCTGAGGGACTTTTCGGAGGACACTGCTCTCAAGGACCTGGCGACCGAGGCCGGAGTGTCCGAGGCGATGGTGGTGAAGATCACCAAGAAGCTGGGCTTTTCAGGATTCCGCGACTTCCGCACGGCGGTCTCGAGCTACAACAAGCTCCCGACAGCGGAAATGCATCAGGAACTGTCTGCGGAAGATAGTTCCCAGGAAATCATTCAGAAGGTCTTCCGTACGTCGATCAACGCGCTGGAAGAAACCCTGGCGATTCTCGATGTCGATGCCTTCGATCGAGCCGCCGACTTGTTGGCCAAACCGGGACAGCGGGATTTCTACGGTGTCGGAGGGTCGGCGCAAATCGCGCGGGACGTCGCGCACAAATTCCTGAGAATTGGCGTTCGGTGCAGCGTCCAGGACGACTCGCACATGATGCTGATGTCGGCATCCCTGCTTGGCGCAGACGACGTGGCCATCGGATTCTCGCATTCGGGCAACACCACTGCGGTGATCGAAGCGATACAACTCGCGCGGAAGTCGGGCGCACGGACGATCGCCATCACGAACTATGGCGGGTCGGCTTTGGCGCAGATCGCCGACATCGTCCTGTGTTCGACGGCACAGGGATCGCCTCTGATGGGCGAAAACGCGGCGGCGCGGATTGCGCAGCTCAACATCCTCGACGCGCTTTTCATGGCGGTCGCCAAGAGAAACTATCAGGCGGCGGAGAGAAATCTGGAAAAGACGATGTCCGCCGTCACATCGAAACGTAAGGACAAACTTCCATGACCACCGCATCGCCTTCCGTCGTCGTCCTCGGCAGCCTGCACTACGATATTATGGTGCATGGCCCGGCGCGCCCGCGGAAGGGTGAAACGGTGACGGGTAGCAGCTGGCATCCCAAATGCGGCGGCAAGGGCGGAAACCAGGCGGTTTCGGCCGCCAAGACTGGCGTTCCCTCGCACATGATCGGTGCCGTCGCAGATGATGATTTCGGACGCGCTTTGACCGACAATCTCGCGCGTGGTCATGTCGATCACCGCTTCGTCAAGACGGTGGGCGGTGTCGGCAGCGGCATGAGTGTCGCACTCTTCGACAGCGAAGGCGACTACGGTGCCGTCATCGTCTCCGGCAGTAACCTCATGCTCGGGCAGTCGGATGTCGAGGCCGCCAAGGAGCTATTTGCCGCGGGCGGCGTCCTGGTATTGCAGAACGAAGTCCCCGATCATGCCAACGTCGCGGCGGCACGGGCAATGAAGGACGTCCGCGGGCAGGTGGTGCTGAATGCTGCGCCGGCGCGGCCATTGCCGGAAGAGCTGGAGCAGCTTGTCGACGTGCTCGTCGTCAATGCTATCGAGGCCGAGCAATTGGGGCGACTTCCGGTCGTCGACAGCCTGGCGGGAGCGCTGACTGCTGCAATGCAGTTGGCGGAACGGTTCCCGGTCGTCGTGGTCACGGCCGGCGGGGAAGGGGTGGCCTGCGCCACCAGGGCAGGCGAAGCTTTCTCGATCGAGGCGATCAAAGTCGAACTGGTGAGCACCCATGGCGCCGGCGACGAGTTCACCGGTGTGCTCGCTGCCGAACTTGCGCTTGGAAAGACAATCCACGCGGCGTTGGACTCGGCCAACCGTGCCGCTGCAGTCTTGGTGAGCACGGCGCGTAGTGAGTGAAGGAGATCTTCGGCTAAGGCAATCGAGGTTTGTGGGAGCACACAATGCTCACAGAAAATGATCTGCCATCCGAGCTGCTCCATATTATAATGTCGATGGGGCAAGCGATGAGTGATCTGTGATATCAACCATGCTGTCTGAATTTTGCGCGGTGGCAGGATTCCTTACCATCGTTCGCACCTCAGAGCCGAATCCTCGAGAAGGACGTCATTTTCGAGAGCTTCGGATCATGGTTGATATGCAGCGTCCTTTAGGGTTGTCGTGCAGCTGGATCCCCAGCCGCACGAACTTTGCCACTTTGCCTAAGACGCCATCGCATAAGCGTTGCGGCTGATGCCGGTCAGGCTTCTCGTTTTGAACTGCCCGATCAAGGCGGCAAGCCTGTCCGTCTCATGCTGCAGGCTTTGTGCGGCAGCGGTCGTTTCCTCGACCATCGCTGCATTTTGCTGAGTGACCTTGTCCATCTGGTCACCGGCGGCCGAGACCTCGCGTAGACTGAGCGCCTGATCGCGGGCCGATACTGCTATTTCAGTCACCGTCGCACTCATGGCGCTGACTTGCTGCACGATCTGTTCAAGCGACGACCCTGACTCGCCGACCAGCTTAACGCCAACATCAACCTGGCCCGTTGATGTCGAAATAAGCTGCTTTATTTCCTTTGCTGCATTTGCGGAGCGCTGCGCAAGTTCGCGGACCTCCTGCGCGACAACGGCAAAGCCTTTGCCCGCTTCGCCGGCCCTAGCTGCTTCGACACCGGCGTTGAGCGCAAGGAGATTCGTCTGAAAGGCGATCTCGTCAATCACGCCGATGATGCTCTCGATTCTTGCGGAAGAAGTCTGGATTTCGTTCATCGCCGAGATTGCGCGATTGACGATTTCTCCGCCCTGTTCGGCGTTCGCACGGGTCGTCGTCACCGCATCGTTGGCCAGGCTGGCACCCTCCGCCATACCGTTGACACTTCGCGTAACCTCCGAAAGCGCGGCGACCGTTTCTTCGAGCGACGACGCCTGCTGTTCAGTCCGACGGGCAAGATCATTCGTCGCGGCGGAGATTTCGCCCAGACCCGACCGTATCGTCGAAACGGCTTGAACGATGGCATCGAATGCGCTTTCCAGACTTGCCACCGAACTGTTGAAGCGGTCGCGAATGATGGAGTAGCGGGCATCGACGTTGCCGATCCTGGCGGTCAAATCTCCGGCCGACAATGCGTCCAAGCCCTTGGAGATTTGGTTGAACGCAATTTCCATCGCGTCTGCCTCGGCCATTCGCCTCCCCTCCTGCAGCCGGCGCTCCTCTTCCGAAGCAAGCCTCGCCCTTTCGGCAGCGACGTCGGCTGCTGCCTTGGCGTGCTTGGTTTCCTGGAACACCATTAGCGAGCGCGCCATCGCGCCGAGTTCATGGCCGTTGTTGGTGCCGTCGAATTCGGCCAGGTCATCGCCATGAGCCAGCCGTTCCATTTTTGCAGCCATGGTGCGCACCGCCGATGAAATCAACCGCCCGAGATAATATGAGAGCGCAAGGCCGATCACGATCAAAGCCGCACTGATAGCGAGCGTCACGGTTATGGCGCTCGAAACAGTCTGTTCGACGGAGCCGTCGAGTTCTTTCTGAGTGCCGGCAACACTTGCCTGCAATGTCTGGAAACCCGTAGATATCTGCGGACCAAGTTCTTTCAGTTCGGTTTCCCTGATGCGCTTGGTTTCACTCCAAACATTCCGCATCTCACCAAGGCGTGCGCTATAATTCTGCATCAGTTGCGCGACACCGGAAAGGCGCGTTCGCTGCCGGTCATTGCGGGCCATTTTTGCGGCGGCGGCATTCAAATCGACCGCTTCGCTCAGCGAAACTTGCGCAATGTCATATGCCTTCAGGTCACCGGAATTGACGAAGCGCTCGGAAAAATAAAGGCTTCTGTTGAGCGCTTCGAGCGTCCTCGTGGTCGCGTAGAGAAGCTGTAGGTCGTTCTGACGCCAAGCACTGCGCAATACGTCATTCAGCGCAACGCTCGTCCATGGCCCGAATTCGGTGACTTTCGAAAGAAGCTGATCATGTCGTGACTGCAGCGCAACCAGCATATCGAACGCCCGGTCATAAGCGGCGATCTGTCCTCTTATCGTGGCGACGGCGGCTTGGAGGTCAGGATTCTGGGCTAGACGCGGATCGTCAAGCTCGAATGAACTGACCCCGGATTTGAAGCGATCAACCAGTTCCTTCGATGGGTCGGACCGAAACGCTTCGGCCGACATCTGAATGTCGCGGAGCCGATCACTATAAGCCGATATGGCGAGGCTTTCACCGACCGTTGCGCGGTAAGAAGAAAACATTGATGTGAGCTTGTCCATCCCGGACATGACGTTGAGCGACAGCAGACTCATGAAGACGATGAGGGGAAGGAAGCCGAGCGTAATTTGGCTACGAATGCTGAGTTTGTTCCAGAAATGCATGATAGCGCCTCGAAAGCTCACCGGATTTTCGTCAGGTATTGATCGACATTTTGTGGAGTGACGAGTTCGAACGGGATGTAGTTTTCCCGCGGCACCTTCTCTCCGTGAACAAGCTTGAGTGCCGCATCGACTGCCCCCGCGCCCTGAGCGGCGCCATTCTGAAACACGGTGACTTTCATCTCGCCGGCTTTAAGCGCTTCGAGGGCAGGTTCAATCGCATCGATGCCGGCGACGACCACATCCTTCGTGGCGTCATGGTTGCGCTTGAGCGCACGAATGGCTCCGAGCGCCATGTCGTCGTTGTTTGCGACGATCGCGTCAAATTTGACGCCCGCCGTTATCCATTCTTCGACCTGGGCTTCGGCAAAGTCGGGGGACCAGTAGGCAGTCTGACGTTCGACGACCTTCAATCCTTTGCAGTCGGGCGTGGCAATGACGGCGTCGACATCTTCAGTGCGGGCCCGAGCCGCCGCGTGAAAGGGCTCGCCGATGAGCACGGTAATGTTGCCTTTTCCGTTGAGAAGTCTGCAAACTTCTTTCGTCTGAAGTGTGCCCGACTCCTTCTCGTCGGAGGCAACGACGACCTGGTTCTGCGGAAGGTCGAGGACATTGGCCGGAACGTTGTTGACATAGACGAGCGGGACGCCCGCACCGATGGCAATCGGCGTCAGTTGCCCGCCGAGGTCACCATCGGCGAGCAGAACAATGAGAGCATCGACTTTGCGAGCAACAAGGTCCTCGACCTGCTTTTTCTGCAAATCGCCGTCGCCATTCGCGTCTGTCGTGATGACGTCGACGCCGGTGGTCTCCTTTGCATGCGCTAGGAGACCGCGAAGCAAAGTGGAATTGAACTCGTCGAGGTTGGAGACCGAAACGCCTAACGTTGCCGCGTTCGCATACGATGTCAACGTTAACATTAGCAAGGACGATATTACAGCTCTGCGCATTTCCCTCTCCAAAAATGTTGCTGATCGGGGAAGCATTGAACAGTTCTGGTAAAAAGAGATTTAATCGCTGGACACTTACTTCGAACGGAGACGTAGCCTGCAGCTCCAAACTGACGTCGTTTGCCAAAGGTTGACTGCGTCCATCAATATCGGGCTCAACGGCCCACTTGCGGCTCGTCCTCGAAAAACCTTGCGAACGGGAAGAGGAGGGCAGCGGCCGAAACTCGCATGAACTGGCGAACATGATCGGGCGATTTAGCCCCTAGAGGGTGGACAACAGCCCGACAGACAGGCTCAGGACCACAACGCAGAGCACGAACAAATCGAGGCGGTGACGATTGGCGAGCCAGTTTTGCTCGTACCCACTCTCGGTATTATCCAACGCCTTCGAAAGCAGGAGGGACGTCGTGAAGTCCGCCGGACTCATCGCGCGGCCGGAGCCGCTATAGGCGCCAAATGCGTTTTGGCGGAATCTCGATCGGCTCCAACGGCACGCTGCAGCACGGCGAGACTAGCCTGGGCCTGCATCAGTCGAAGATCACCGAGAATTGCCCCTTCATGTGCGAGAAAGGCGGAGATTGGATGACCAAATAGAATGCCCAGCATGACGACGCCGGAAAACAATGACGCGTTGCGGATAGCTGCTTTCGATACGTACATTTTGATCTCCTCCTTTCCGTTGATGATAGGTTAAAAAAAACGGACGTCAACATTAATGTAATCGTTGACATGCATAAATTTTGGTGTTGTATACGTTAACATCGATCAAATCTTGCATGATGCAATTGTTGGCTGGCTTCAAGCATGCGGGCAGCACGACAAACTCAGATGATCGAGGTATGTAAACGTTGACATATCGGGCGGTCTCGGAGGAGGCCACTCCGGCAACAGTGGGTGCCGCCGGACACCAATGGAGGAGGGAATTCGCATGAAAAAACTCATCAATGGAACTGCAGCGCTGCTTTTGGCGACGTCGCCTGCCTATGCCGGCGACATTGGCGTAGCGATCTCTCATAGCGACTCATTTCTCGCGGTGATGGTTCAGGGAATGAAGGACGAGGCCGCCAAGACTAAGCAGCCGCTCCAGATCGAGTTTGCTGAAGCCGACATCAACAAGCAGCTGTCGCAAATTCAAAATTTCATTGCAGCGAAGGTCGATGCGATCATCGTCAACGTGGTCGAAAGCTCGGCCTCTCCGGCGATCACCAAGATGGCGGCAGATGCCGGCGTGCCGTTGATCTATGTCAACAATACACCGAGCGACCTGGATGCACTTGGCCCGAAGGCGGCGTTCATTGGATCGAACGAATCCGAAGCGGGGGAAATCGAGACGAAGGAAGTTTGCCGCGTTTTGAAGGAAAGCGGCAAGACCAGTGATGCGGGCATTCTGATCATCCAAGGACTCCTGGCGCAGCACAGTGCCGAACTGCGCAGCAAGGCCGTGCATGACATTATTGCTACGCCCGACTGCAGCTTCATGAAGGTGATCGACGAACAGTCGGCAAACTGGGATCCGGTCAAAGCGCAGGATCTGATGACCAACTGGATTACGGCCGGCTACAAGCCTGCTGCCGTTATTGCCAACAACGATGAAATGGCGCTCGGCGCAATCAACTCCATGAAGGCCGCCGGGTGGGACATGAAGGACGTGGTCGTTGCCGGCATCGACGCGACCAAAGAGGCGATGCATTACATGCAGACGGGTGATCTGGATGTGAGCGTTTTCCAGGACGCAATCGGTCAGGGGGCCGGCTCCGTCGACGCCGCCATCAAGTTGGCGAAAGGAGAAAAGGTGCAGTCGCCCGTTTGGATCCCGTTCGAACTGGTCAATCCGGCCAACGTCGACAAGTACATCAAGAAGAACTGACACTCGGGCGGAAAAAAGATGCGCGTCCTGGCGCGCATCTGTTTTCCGCGCATATCGGCGGTCGGTCCAACGCGTCGCAAAGACGGAAGACCTGTCGGACATTTTTGATCCGTGGATCGGGGAGCTAAATTGTAATGCTTAGACTTGGTATCTTGGGCTGCGGTCGTATCGGCCAAGTGCATGCCAATTCCATCCGGCGTATCGAAGGCGCCGAACTTGCCGCCGTTGCCGACCTTTCTTCCGAGGCCGCATCTGCCTGTGCCGCGCGCTTCAAGACCGTTGTGCGCGGTATCGACGGCATTATTAATGCTGATGACATCGACGCCGTCGTCATCGCTACGTCGACATCCACGCATTTCGATCTGGTCACCGCCGCAGCCCGGGCAGGCAAGGCGATTTTCTGCGAGAAGCCGATCGATCTTTCCTCCGAAAGGGTTCGCTCCTGTATCCAGGCCGTCAATGCCGCGGGCGTCGCCTTTATGACAGCCTTCAACCAGCGTTTTGATCCGCATTTCAGCGCCCTTCAGGCGCGCGTGCGGGCAGGTGAAATCGGCGAAGTGGAGACGGTCTCGATCGTCTCCCGCGACCCCGGCCCGCCGCCTATCTCCTATGTGAAAACCTCGGGCGGACTTTTCCGAGACATGATGATCCATGACCTCGACATGGCGAGGTTCGTTCTCGGCGAGGAGCCGGTGACGGTATTTGCAGTCGGCTCCAATCTCATCGATACGGGCATCAAGGAAGCCGGCGATGTCGACACAGCCGCAGTCATTCTGACGACGGCCGGCGGACGGATCTGCCAGGTCACCAACTCGCGCAGGACGACCTACGGCTACGACAAGCGTCTCGAAGTTCACGGCTCCAAGGGGATGCTCCGTGTCTCCAACGTGCTTGAGAACCTGGTCGAACAGGCGGGAAGCAACGGCTTCGGACAGGCCGTCGCCCAAGCCTTCTTCCTCGAGCGTTTCGAGGCGGCCTACCTCGCCGAAATGCGCCATTTCGTGGAGGCGGTTTCTTTCGGGACCGCTCCGGTTCCGAATGCCGAGGACGGACTTCGCGCCCAACTCATCGCCGATGCGGCAACGCAGTCATGGCGAGAGGGTCGGCCGGTTGAAATCCCTCGCTAACGGTTAACCAGTACAACATTCGGAAAACGTCCATGAAAATCGCGATCATTGGCCTTGGCAAAGTGGCGGAACTCCATGTCCAGGCGCTCCGCCAGATAGGACCGGATATTTTCGCCGGGGGATGGAACCGCTCGGCGGATAAGGCGGAGGACTTCTGCCGGCGCTTCGGGGGAACGGCGTATCCGTCGGTCGAGGCGCTCCTTGCCGACGACGAGATCGATGCCGTTCTCGTCGCTACAAGCACGGCGTCCCATTTCGAATTTGCCACACGTGGTCTGGCGGCGGGAAAGCACGTGCTCCTGGAAAAGCCGCTCTGCGAAAGAGCCGAGCAGATCCGGGAGCTGGCGGACGTCGCCGGCAGGTACAACCGTATCTGCATGCCATCGCACAACTATGTCTACGCTGAGAATATGCGCCGCCTCAAAGCCCATATCGAAGATGGCAGGCTGGGCGATATCGTCAATTTCTGGGCGATCTACAACAAGCGTCACGATGCCTCCATCGGTGAACCCGACCTCACGATGCGGGAATTGATGGTTCATCACGCCTATTGCATGTTGTTTTTCCTGGGGCGTCCCTCGCATGTTTACGCAACGGGAACGAACGTGCATTTCGACGACAAGCGGGCGCACGACCAGCTCATGATCACGGCGGAATACGCCGACGGGAAAATCGCAAACCTCTGGGGCAGCTTCTCGGCCGACGACAGAAGCCGCGAACCATGGTCCTGCTATTTCAAGGTTCTGGGAACCGAGGGAAGCGGTGTCGTCCCGTGGGACGTAACGAAGTTCGGGCAGGCGTCCATCCCGTTCTGGGATGATGCGACCTATTGGGACAGTTTCCTGCAGGTCGAGCAATATTTTCTGAACGAGTGCCTGGCGAAGGCTTCGCCGCCATTATCGACGTTGGCCGACGCCTATGACGCGGCGGTCATTCTCGACGCGGCGCGTCGTTCATTGGTCGAAAAGCGCCGGATCGAAATCGACTATACGTAAGACTTGACGATCAAAGCATTGTCGTTTCGCTGGCTACAGCAACATTTCAAACGGATCCGACGTGGGCCGCGATATTTTCGGCGGCAATCGGCTTGTCAGCAAACATTTGCGAGGAAAAATGAAAATCGGGGCGCCAAAGGAGATTTACGTCGACGAAAAGCGTGTCGCATTGACACCCGAAAGCGCGTTGCATCTCCAAAAGCTCGGACACCAATGCCTCGTGGAAGCGGGTGCGGGGCTCGCGTCAGGTCTTTCGGACGAGGCATATCGCGCAGCTGGCGTCGAGGTCGTGGCCACGGCTCAGGACCTCTGGCAGGCGGCGGATGTCATCGTGAAAGTCAGGCCGCCGCAACAGCGGGAACTGGCACCGCTCACATCAGGCAAGACGATCCTGTCCTTCGTCCATCCTGCACAGAATGCCGATCTGCTCGAAAGCGCCCGCGTGCGCCAGGTCAATCTGATTGCCATGGACATGGTGCCTCGCATCTCAAGGGCACAGAAGATGGATGCTCTGTCGTCCATGGCAAATATCGCCGGTTATCGTGCGGTGATCGAGGCCGGCAATAGTTTCGGACGTTTCTTCACCGGGCAGGTGACCGCAGCGGGTAAAGTTGCGCCAGCCAAGGTCTTGGTCGTCGGCGCGGGCGTTGCCGGACTTGCGGCAATCGGCACGTCGACCGCGCTCGGTGCGATTACCTATGCCTTCGATGTCCGCCCCGAGGTTGCCGAGCAGATCGAGAGTATGGGCGCGGAGTTCGTCTTCCTCGATTTTGCGGATCAGCAACAAGACGGGGCGGCGAGCGGCGGCTATGCGACGCCGTCCTCGCCGGAATTCCGCAACGCGCAGCTGAGCAAGTTCCGCGAGCTTGCGCCACAGATCGACATCGTCATATCGACGGCCCTGATACCTGGTCGCGATGCTCCCAGACTTTGGCTTGCCGGTATGGTCGAAGCGATGAAACCCGGCTCCGTCATCGTCGATCTTGCCGCAGAGCGTGGCGGTAATTGCGAACTTACCATCGCCGACCAGAAGGTGGTGACACCGAACGGTGTCACTATCATCGGCTACACGGATTTTCCAAGCCGGATGGCGGAACAGGCCTCGACGCTTTATTCCAACAACATTCGCCATCTGATCGCGGATCTGACACCGAATAAAGATGGCCGCCTCGTCCACGATATGGAGGACGACGTCATCCGTGGCACGACAGTCACCCATGAGGGCAAGATTACTTACCCGCCGCCGCCGCCCAGAGTTCAGGCCATCGCAGCCCAGAAGCCCAGGGAAAAGGCAAGAGAGCCCAGCCCCGAGGAAAGGCGTTCGCAAGAGTTGGCGGCCTTTCGAAGGCAAACCAGGGCCCAAGCGCTGCTGCTGGCCGGCGGCACCGCGCTTCTTCTGCTGGTCGGCGCAATGGCACCAGCCAGTTTCATGGGGCACTTCGTTGTTTTTGTGCTCGCCTGCTTCATCGGGTTCCAGGTTATCTGGAACGTCAGCCATTCGCTCCACACGCCGCTGATGGCGGTGACAAACGCCGTATCGGGAATCGTGATCGTCGGCGCGCTTATGCAGATCGGGTCCGGCAACAGCATCGTCGTCGGTCTCGCTGCCGTCTCGGTTCTGGTCGCCACCATCAACATTGTCGGTGGCTTTCTCGTGACGCGGCGCATGCTCTCGATGTTCCGGAAGTCCTGATCAAGTTAGGGTTACACATATGACTATCGGTGTCGTTTCGGCCGCCTACGTCTCGGCGGCGGTGCTCTTCATTTTGTCCCTTGGGGGGCTGTCCGGCCAGGAAAGCGCAAAGCGCGCCGTCCGCTATGGCTTCGTTGGAATGGCAATTGCGATTGTTGCCACGGTTTTCGGACCGGGCCTCGGTAATTGGACGGTCACGTTGGCGATGATCGTAGTGGGCGCCGGAGCAGGTTGGCTGGTTGCAAAAAGGGTTCAGATGACGGAAATGCCGCAGCTGGTCGCGGCTCTGCATTCCTTCGTCGGCATGGCGGCCGTGTTGATCGGCTTCAATGCCCATTTCGAAGCAGCGACGATTGCCGCACTGAATGAGGCCGAGAGAGCGCAGCTTTCAGGATTTGCGGCGGTTCTCGCCGGCAAGACATCATTGGAAATGGCGATGATGAAAGTCGAGGTTTTTCTTGGCGTCTTCATCGGAGCCGTCACATTTACCGGCTCGGCAATCGCATTCGGCAAGCTTGCAGGAAAACTCGACGGCAAGGCGCAGAAGCTGCCTGGCGGGCATGCCCTCAATGCCGCCGCGGCCGTCCTTTCCTTCATTCTGCTGCTGCTCTATACACAAGGCGCCGATATCTGGGTACTGGCCGTGATGACGCTTCTAGCTTTCTTCATCGGTTTTCACCTGATCCTGGGCATTGGCGGGGCCGACATGCCCGTCGTCGTCTCTATGCTGAACAGCTATTCCGGCTGGGCTGCGGCTGCGATCGGTTTTACGCTTGGAAACGATCTTTTGATCGTCACCGGTGCACTGGTCGGTTCTTCGGGCGCGATTCTATCTTACATCATGTGCAAGGCGATGAACCGTTCCTTCGTCTCGGTCATTCTCGGTGGCTTCGGAGCGACGGCTGGCATTGCCGTTGCGATTGAAGGCGAGCAGATCGCTATCGATGCCGACGGTGTCGCCTCAGCGCTCAATGATGCCGACAGCATTGTCATCGTTCCGGGATACGGCATGGCCGTCGCGCAGGCCCAGCAGGCGGTTTCAGAATTGACGCGCAAGCTGCGCGCCGCAGGAAAGAACGTAAGGTTTGCGATCCATCCCGTCGCCGGCCGCCTTCCAGGTCACATGAACGTGCTGCTTGCCGAAGCCAAAGTTCCCTATGACATCGTGCTTGAAATGGACGAGATCAACGACGACTTCGCCCATACCGACGTCGTCATCGTCATTGGTTCCAACGATATCGTCAATCCGGCGGCTCAGGACGATCCGTCGTCGCCGATCGCCGGCATGCCTGTGCTGGAAGTTTGGAAGGCAAAACAGGTCTTCGTCTCGAAGCGTGGTCAGGGTGCCGGCTATTCGGGAATTGAAAACCCACTCTTCTATCGCGAAAACACACGTATGCTGTACGGCGACGCGAAAGAGAGTATGGCGCAGTTGCTGCCGCAGATCGCGTGAGCGCCGGCTAGCTAGAATGCTCTGGCTGGCGCGGTCTTGGTTTCCTGGCAGTTATTGACATATCCGTGCGCAATCGCGGTGTCGTTATTGCTATCGCTTGGTCCACGCGATCCGAACAGTCGATGATCGGTGCTGGCAGTCATATCCACTCTCCAACGTCAGCCAGCGCTGGCCTCTACCGTTCGTGAGCCCCGCATTCCCTATTTCGAGCCTGACCGGCCACTCAAGCAATTCCCCGCCTATGTTGCGCCTTGGGTGCGTAGGAGCGCTGTTGTTTGGGTTGTGTGATTTCTCCGATCACATTTCCAATGTAATCGTTGACATTGGGTTTTTCTCGTGTTGTATACGTTAACATTACAGTTTCTTGACGGGCCGGCATTTGTGTCCGGTCTCTGGTTTAGCAGGTGCGGGACGCCTTTCCGCGCCATAAGGAGGCTTTTGCGGTGAAGAAGTTGAATGTTGCGCTGATCGGTACGGGCTTCATGGGGAAGGCTCACTCGATTGCGACCGCGGTTGTGCCGATCCTGTTCGGTTCTCCGGTCGAGATCGAACGCAAGGTGGTTGTCGACATCGACGAGGAATTGGCGCAGAACGCCGCCAAACAATATGGCTTTGCCGAATACGCGACCGACTGGCGCGAGGTCGTTTCGCGCCCGGACATCGACATCGTCGACATC